>DDMF01000147.1:10087-25133 GCA_002340515.1 Rhodobacteraceae bacterium UBA2553
CGGCGCCAATGATTTGGGCATGTTGGGCTTGGCAGGCGCAGGCGTCGCGCTGCACGCCAAACCGTCTGTTGCGGCCGAATGTGACATCCGCATCAACCACGGCGACCTCACCGCGCTCTTGTATATCCAAGGCTATTCCAAAGACGAATTCATCGATGTTTGAGGGGCTGTTTCAAGTCTCAGCTGAGCTTTTGATGATCCTGCTGGCAGCGGGATTCGTGGCCGGGTTTGTGGACAGCATCGCGGGCGGCGGCGGGTTGATCACCGTGCCGGTGTTGCTCTTGGCCGGCGTGCCGCCGATCACAGCACTTGCCACCAATAAAGTGCAGGGGCTGTTCGGTGCCGGCATGGCCGCGATCACCTATGCGCGCGCGGGGCATGTGAACCTGCGCCGACAAATCCGCCCCGCAATCCTTGCGTTTTTCGGCGCGGTTCTGGGCGCGCTTCTGGCCTCAACCCTGCCGACGGATGTGATCCGCTTGGGCCTGCCCATCCTGTTGATCGGCGTTGCCATATTCTTCGCCCTCAAACCCGGTTTGGACGATGTGGACAAACAGGAACGGATCTCGCCGTTCCTGTTTTCCCTCACTTTCGTGCCAGCAATCGGGCTTTACGACGGCCTGCTCGGGCCGGGTGCCGGCGCGTTTTACATGCTCGGGTTTGTCAGCCTTGCGGGCTACGGCATCCTGCGCGCCACCGCCCACACCAAGCTTTTAAACTTCGCGTCCAATGTCGGGGGGCTCGCCGGTTTCATGCTGGTCGCCTCCCCGCTTTGGGCGCTTGGGCTGGCGATGGGCGCAGCCCAGATTGCCGGGGCTTATGTGGGGTCCACCCTTGCCTCTCGGATCGGGTCCAAGCTGATCAAACCCGTGCTGGTCATCGCCTCAACCGCGCTTGCGATTAAATTGATGACCGCCTGGTTCTGATCTTTTCCTCTTTCTAAAAATGTCCCCGCCGGAGGCAAGACATTCGGCACTAGGCAGACCAAAGCGCAGACGACGGCCGAATTTCACCCGTGTCCAACCCTGCAAAATTCAACTGCCGTGGGTTCAGGCGTTTTTTCACCATCGGGTCCGCGGCATCCGCCACGCCAAGACGCGCAAGGATCGCAGCAATAGCGCATTCTGATGCACGGGTGGAGCCGTCATTGATTTTCAACGCCACACCCAAACCTTGCTCGGGCAGGATCGCGATGAAAAACGCTTCGGCCCCGGTTTTCACCGCCACACGGCCGGGCAGGGCGCGCATAATCTCGGTGCAGGCGCGGCCCTCGCCGGCGACCAATTCTGGGTGCAACATCATCGCTTCGCGCAAACGCACCATCGCGGTGTCGCGCGCCGACCGCCCAGATTGCGCGCCCGCAAAGGTCGCCATTGCCAGCGCCATTCCGTGCAGGGACGTGGCGTGGTTCGGGGCTGAACAGCCATCGATGCCGTAACCCGGACTGTCCATACCTGTGACCTCTTCAAACGCCAGCTTTGCCGCCTGTTGAACCGCGTGATCCGGGTTCACGTAGTCAGCCTGATCCGCCCCGAGGTGCTGCGCCAAGGTCAAAAACCCCGCGTGTTTGCCAGAACAGTTGTTGTGGATTTTGCAAGGGCGCGCGTCCGCACAAATCAGCGCCTTTTTCGCCGGGCGGTCATCGGGCATTTGCGGCCCGCAACACAGATCATCATTGCCCAACCCCAGATCACCAAGCCAAGCGCGCACGCGGTCGGTGTGGATGGCCGCCCCTTCGTGGCTTGCACAGGCAAGCGCCAGTTGTTCTGTCGTCAGCCCCGCCGCATCCGCCGCCCCGCTTTCAACCAAAGGCAGCGCTTGCAGCATTTTGGCTGAGGATCTGGGCAAGATAACCTCATCCGGGTTGCCCCAGCTTTCAACAATCTCACCTTTGGTGTTGCACACCACGGCATGCCCCAGATGTTGCGATTCCATGAAATCGCCCCGCCATATTTCGACCAGTCGCTCGGCCGCTTTCACATCTTGACCCAATTTGCTCTCCCTTTGCTGCGACACCACATGGGGCCGCGCGCGATTTTCCGCCGCATATTGCGGTTCTGGGGCTTTCATAACGCGCCTAAATCACGTTAGACTAGACCGCGTAGGATAAAAATGCCTCATGCGGCGCGATATTTACAAAACAAGGCCGCTTTAGACGGTCGGGGCTTCGCAGGGGCAAGAGGCAGAGACAGCTTGGAGGCTGTATAGGACATGAAACGAGTGATCGCAGGTGCGGTAATTGCACTGACCCTCAGCGCGTTTGGCGCAGTGGCACAAGAAAGCACCAACCGCGTCGCCGCAAACACTGATTGGAGTGTTTTCGTCGAGGATAACCCCACCGAATGCTGGAGCGTTTCCAGCCCCAAGGAAACCGTGAACACCCGCGATGGCCGGGCTGTGGCCGCAAAACGCGGTGAGATTTTGCTGTTTGTCAGCTATCGCCCCGGATCCAAGGTCAAAGGTCAGGTGTCGTTTACCGGCGGCTATCCGTTTGCCAAGGGATCCACCGTGTCTTTGACGGTCGGCAGCAATGTGTACCAGATGTTCACCGATGGCGAATGGGCGTGGGCCGCACCAGCGGATGACGACAAGATTGTATCCTCGATGAAGCGCGGCGCATCCGCCATTCTTCAGGCGCAATCGTCACGTGGCACCAAAACCAAAGACACATTTTCGCTGTTGGGTTTCACGGCGGCTGTGGACGAGGCTGGCAAGCGCTGCGGCGGTTGAGTTAATCCAAATGCGTTGAAAATTGCCCTGCCCCGCACCGCGTTGGGCGGGTTTTTGGCGTTTTTCTGCTATGCTACAGATGCAGGACAGATGGGGTGACAAGCCCGGCCCCTTGGGCTATAGACTGCGACCCTGCGAACAAAGGACGCGCGCTATGGAACCGACTGCCCCGATCACCCAAGATGTCTTGACCCTGCCCCGTAAGGATGCTCCGTCTGCCAAGCCCAATCTGGTGGGCCTGACGCGCGAGGCGTTGCGCGCGGCGTTGATCGACATGGGCACCAAGGAAAAGCAGGCCAAGATGCGGGCGGGCCAGATTTGGCAGTGGATTTACCAGTGGGGCAAGCGCGATTTTGACGCGATGACCAATCTGTCCAAGGACTATCGCGCCCAATTGGCCGAGCATTTTGTGATCGAAATCCCAGAGGTGGTCAGCAAGTTGGTGTCCGACGATGGCACCCGCAAATATCTTGTGCGCATCGCGGGCGGGCATGAGGTTGAGGTGGTGTATATTCCCGAAGAGGGGCGCGGCACGCTGTGTATTTCTTCGCAAGTGGGCTGTACCCTGACCTGTACCTTTTGCCACACGGGCACGCAGAAACTGGTGCGCAATCTGACCGCCGCTGAAATCATCGGTCAGGTGATGATGGCGCGTGATGATCTGAATGAGTGGCCCGAACCCGGCACCCGCACCGATCAAAACCAGCCGCGCCTTTTGTCGAACATCGTGCTGATGGGCATGGGCGAGCCGCTTTACAACTTTGAAAATGTGCGTGACGCGATGAAGATCGCGATGGACCCAGAAGGCATTCAATTGTCACGCCGTCGCATCACCTTGTCGACCTCTGGCGTGGTGCCGGAGATTGCCCGCACGGCGGATGAGATCGGCTGTCTTTTGGCGATTTCCTTCCACGCCACCACCGACGAGGTGCGTGACAAGCTGGTGCCGATCAACAAGCGTTGGAATATCGAAGAGCTGTTGGCCTCGCTTGCGGCCTATCCAAAGGTTTCAAATTCCGAGCGGATCACCTTTGAATATGTGATGCTGAATGGCGTGAACGACAGTATTGAAGATGCGCATCGTCTGGTGGATCACATCAAACGCCACAAGATCGCGGCCAAAATCAACCTGATCCCGTTCAACGAATGGCCCGGCGCGCCCTATAAACGGTCCTCAAACAACCGGATACACGCCTTTGCCGACATCATTCATGAGGCCGGCTATGCCAGCCCTATTCGTCGCCCACGCGGCGAAGACATTATGGCCGCCTGTGGTCAGCTAAAGTCCGCAACCGAGCGCGCGCGCAAGTCGCGCAAGCAGATTGAGGCCGAGGCTGGGATGGGGTCGTAGGCCCCCGCTCTTCTTGGTAAACAATTCCCTAAAATTGCCACGATTGCGCACAATTTGTGCCATGGTGGCACGCGATCTTACCTTTGAGAAAAATAAAACTCGAAGGAGCTTATCGTGACCACCTGTGATCTTGACCGTGTTGAAACCGAAAGCGTGCTGCGTTTCTTATCGCACGAGCGGAAAAAAGTACTGAGTTTGTTTGAGTTTAAACATCGGCTGCGCAATTACGGCTATTGCCTTAAACGCTCCGAAGGGGTGTTTTATGTGTTGACCCTGCCGCATCGCAAGCGGGTCTGCGCCCTGCCACGCGAGCTTTTGTCATAAGAAAAACCCCGGTCCATTGGCCGGGGTTTCGCTTTTGTTATCTGACCTCACCGGCCCGGTAAATTCTCACGCAATTCATCGGCGCAATCCCAGCAATCAATCGCTTCCATTGCTTCTTCGGCGGTCTCAACAAAACGGAACAGTTCCAGATCTTCGGCGCTGATGGTGCCCGCATCCGACAGCGCGTCCCAATTGACAATCTTGCGCCAGAAGTCGCCGCCAAACAGCAGGATCGGTACTTTTTTCATCCGTCCGGTTTGCACCAATGTCAGGGTTTCAAACAGCTCGTCCAAGGTGCCAAAGCCGCCGGGGAACACCGCCAGCGCCTCTGCGCGCATCAGGAAATGCATCTTGCGGATGGCGAAATAGTGAAAGTTGAAACAGAGGTCGGGCGTCACATATTCATTCGGCGCCTGTTCGTGTGGCAACACGATGTTCAAGCCGATTGACACGCCGCCTGCGTCCTGCGCACCGCGGTTGCCCGCCTCCATCACGCCGGGTCCACCACCGGTGACCACCACATGTTCTTTGCCGCCAGTTGCCTTGGACCGTTCGGTCATCAACCGGGCAAAATTGCGCGCCTCATCATAAAATTTCGACAGGTCCGCCAAGGTTTTGGTCCGTGCGCTGTCTTTCTTGGCAGGCTCAGGAATACGCGCGCCGCCAAACAGCACCACGGTGCTTTGCACGCCATATTCGGTCATCATCATTTCGGGCTTTAACAGCTCCAACTGCAACCGCACCGGGCGCAGTTCCTCCCGGCACATGAAATCCTGATCGTCATACGCAAGCTTATAGGCAGGCGCGCGGGTTTGCGGCGTGTCGGGGATATGATGGGATGCTTCGCGGTCCTGGCGCGAACGGCGCAGGGGGTGCCGAGGGTGTGGCGTTTGGTCGGTCATGAATAAATCCTGTTCAATGCTCGTTTTCACCCATTGTTAGCGCTTGCTGCAAGGCGTGACCAGTCACAGCACGTCACCTTTTGGTGCTAAATCACCTGTCGGCGTGGCGCACCGGCGGGTTGTGTGTCTTTGATATTTCATGCGACATCAGATGCAGAAACAGGAGCGGGTATGAACTGGCAGGATGAAATCAACGCGGCAGCAAGCCGGATTGCAGATCACATTCAAGTCACTCCGACAGTGGATGTGGCGGCAGATTGGCTGCCCTGCCCTGTCTCGTTCAAACTGGAACAGATGCAACACACCGGCACGTTTAAAGCGCGCGGGGCGTTTAATTCACTTTTGTCTGGCGACCTGCCGAAAATCGGGCCCAAAGCCGGGATTGTGGCCGCTTCAGGTGGCAATCACGGGGCGGCGGTGGCCTATGCGGCACATAAGTTGGGGCATAAAGCGGCGATTTTTGTGCCGGAAATGGCGGGACCGTCCAAGATTGACCTGATCCGCCGCGCGGGGGCTGATTTGCGTGTTGTGCCGGGGGAATATGCCGATGCATTGCGCGCGGCGCAAGCGTATGAGGCCGACACCGGCGCCGCCCAAATCCATGCCTATGACGGATTAGGAACGGTTGCGGGCCAAGGCACCATGATGCGCGAATGGGAAGCTCAGGGGCTTCAGGCTGATACGATCCTGATTGCTGTCGGTGGCGGCGGGCTGATTGGCGGATCCCTTGCCTGGCTGCAAGGCGCGCGCAAGGTGGTGGCGGTGGAGCCCGAAACCTCTTGTGCGCTCAACGCCGCATTGGCCGCAGGCAAGCCGGTTGATGTGGAGGTCAGTGGCGTGGCCGCCAACGCGTTAGGCGCAAAACGTATTGGGCAATATTGTTTTGATTTATCACGCGCGCATTTGGGCGACAGCGTTTTGGTCAGCGACGAGGCGATCACCCACGCGCAGCTGTTATTATGGCAAAACCTGCGGCAATTGGTGGAACCGGCTGGGGCCACCGCTTTGGCTGCGCTTTTGTCGGGCGCTTACACACCCGCCCCCGGTGAACGGGTTGCCGTGCTGATTTGCGGTGCCAACCCGGCCCCAGATCCCTTTGTCTAACGCAACAGCCGGTGTTTGGCGGGTATTTGAGGGGCATTTGGGTCGTTTTGGGAATTGAGCGCAGACCCCAAGCCCTTTATACGCAGTGCAGCATTTACCCACCCATCGCCCCCGGATCACCGCGGGCCCCCGCAGATCAACCACGGAGTTCCCCATGTCGAACGCGCAACTTGAGACCGCCATTGAAGCCGCCTGGGAGGCGCGCGACACCATCACGCCAGCCACTGTCGGTGAGACCCGCGAAGCGATTGAAGACACGCTGAACGCGCTGGACAGCGGTGAATTGCGCGTCGCTGAACCTCGGGAAAACGGCGATTGGCACGTGAACCAATGGGCCAAGAAAGCGGTGCTTTTGTCGTTCCGCCTGAATGATATGGAACCCATCAGCGGCGGTAATGGCGGATCAACATGGTGGGACAAGGTTCCATCAAAGTTTGATGGTTGGGGCGAAAACAAATGGCGTGACGCAGGATTTCGCGCTGTCCCCGGATCAATTGTACGCCGCTCGGCCTTTATCGCACCCGGTGTGGTGTTGATGCCATCTTTTGTAAATATTGGTGCGTATGTCGGCGAAGGCTCAATGGTTGACGGTTGGGCCACCGTTGGGTCCTGCGCGCAGATCGGCAAAAACGTGCACCTGTCGGGTGGCGTTGGGATCGGCGGCGTATTGGAACCGATGCAAGCGGGCCCGACCATCATCGAAGACAACTGCTTTATCGGGGCGCGGTCTGAGGTGGTTGAGGGCTGTATCGTGCGCGAAGGATCTGTGCTGGGCATGGGTGTGTTCATCGGCCAGTCGACCAAGATCGTCGATCGTGAAACCGGCGACGTGATGTATGGCGAGGTGCCTTCCGGTTCTGTTGTCGTGGCCGGGTCGATGCCGTCGAAAAACGGGGTGAACCTGTATTGCGCGGTGATTGTGAAACGCGTTGATGCAAAGACCCGATCCAAAACCTCGATCAACGAGTTGCTGCGCGACTGATTTTGCCGCCTAAACGGTTGATTTTATTACCCAATGCTTTTTGCAACACTTGCTGAAAACACAGAACGCGCCGGGCCACATGGTCGGCGCGCTCTGGCGATTCTTGATCTCGGCTGTTTGGCCGGGTTTTCTGTGCTGACCTTTGATCCGCTTTTGCTGCTGACCCATCTCTTTCAGACCGGCACCCTGTGGCGGATTGCGATATTCATTGGTTATCTTGCGCCGATTTTTGGGTTGGTCGCCTTGGCCTTGCGGGCGTTTTTAAAGCAGGATGAGGGGGGCGGCGGGCCGACGGGTCATTAAGGCGGGCCATTAACGTGACACCCCAAAATGCTTGCGCCGCAGCTGGTCATATTGGCCGCTTTCGCGCAGAGACAAAAGTGCGCGGTTGATGTCTTCTGTCAGCGGGCTTTCAGACGGAAGCGCCACACCGTAGTTTTCCGGTTTGAACACCCGCGGCAACAGGCGGCCATATGCGGCCCCTTGGTTGTTGATATACCAGGCCAAAATTGGACCATCAAACACCACGGCGTCCAATTCCGATGCTTCAAACGCCCCTAAAAGATCGCTGAGGTTGTCATAGCCCAAATGCGCCATGTCGCGACGGTCCAGAAAGGTGGACGCCGTTGATCCGGTGGTGGTGCCGATGCGCCGCCCATCCAGATCCGCAAGGCTGTCAATATTGCCGGTGATCGCGGCCACAGTGATGGCGGCGGTGATTTTTGCCACAAAAACCGACACGATAAACAGGGATGAGATCACCAACAGCACCGCAAAGACCCGCCCACCGCGCGACTGGGGCACGCGTTCTTCAAAGCCGCCATTCACCACCAGATTAAGCGCCCACCAGAACGACGGAAACATCGCATCCCCAAAGGGGCGATCGAAATAGGCCTGCCGCTTACGTTCAAACAGCCACATCATCATGCCGCCGCCAAACAACAGCGCTGCGGCCGCCAGCACCGCCAGCGCGATATCCCAGCTAAACAGCGCCGAGAAAACACTGGTGCTGTCCGCACCTGCCGGGGGCACCATGATTTGCAGGCCTGCTTCAAAGATCGGGTGCGAAAAATCAAACATTTGTTCGCGCGCAGCGGTGATCGAGATATTGGCCACCGCGCCCTGCACCTCGCCGGTCTCAATTGCGGTAAACATGTCACCAAAGCGTTTGTGCATTACAAATTCCACCGGGCGGCCCATTTCTTTGCCAATGGCGCGCATCAATTCGATGGAAAACCCGTCTATGTCACGCCCATTGGCGAAGGCAAACGGCGCGCGCTCCACTGTGGCAAAGGTCAGGGGGGGCGTGTCTTTGTTCTGCGCCACGGCACCAAACGGCACCAGTCCAACCAGAAAGACGACACAGGCGAAGGCCCGTGAAAAATCGCGAAAGCGGCACATGTGCGTGAGTCCCATCCAGTATCCCGCGCATGTCTTACACAGTTCACTTGCAAAGGACCAGTCGCCGGAAAGGGCAGGTCATCCCCGGCGCGTTAATTACAGCGCACTGGACCTTGCGGCCAAAATTCGGCATGTGAGGGCAAGCAAAGAGGATCCCCGTGATGAACGACACGCCGCAAAAACCCAAAAAGCCGAAAAAGAAGCACTACGTCTATACTTTGTTGGTTGAGGTTGGCCGTAAAGACGGCGACGGGCTGCCCAAAAAGGCCACCGGCGGGGCGCTGATGTGTTACGCCTCTGGTGTGGATGAGGCGGAAGCCGTGCGTGAAACCGTGGCAATTTTGAAACAGGCGGACTTGGCACCGTTGGATGTGTCGGGCTATGGCTCGCTGGATGAACGTCTGGCCGAGGGCCATGATATTCCCGATGAAGAACGCGAATTGATGGCGCGCGCGCTGGCCGAAAACTCGGTTGTGATTGCGCAGATGACACCGTTTTACGATGGGCGGCGATTGGATGATGCGGCCGGAGAGGCGTGATGGGGTCCGTTTATTGGGATCTTGACGGCACGCTGACCGACCCGAAAAAGGGCATCACCGAAAGCATCCAATTTGCGCTTGGCAAGCTTGGTTTACCGGTGCCGCCCGCCGATGATCTGACCTGGTGCATTGGCCCGGCACTTTTGTGGAGTTTTGAGCGATTGGGGGCGCCTGACCCCGAAGCGGCGCTCGCGCATTACCGCGCGGTTTACACCACCAAGGGGCTTTATGAGTGTACCCTTTACGACGGTATTCTTGAGGCTTTGGGCGCAATTGGTGCGGATCACCCGATGCATCTGGCCACGGCAAAACCCCACGCATATGCCAAGAAAATCACCGCGCATTATGGCATTGCCCCGCATCTGACCCATGAATTTGGACCAGAGCTGGATGGCACCCGCAATGACAAAGGCGAATTGCTGGCCCATGCGCTTGGCATCACCGGCGACGATCCGGCGAAATCCGTGATGATTGGCGATCGCCATTACGATATGAAAGCCGCACGGGATGTGGGGATGAGGTTCATCGCAGTGGGCTGGGGATATGGCGGCGCGGACGAACTGTCCTCGGCTGATGCCCATGTGAAAACGCCCACCGAGTTGGCGGGCGCTGTCGCGTCTTTGATCGGTTAGGTCCAAACCGCCTTATTTCGATTTCAGCGTGACATCAAAGCTGTTCGGCAGGGTTGCATCCTGCGTCATGATCGCGGTCAGCGGGATATGCATGGTCGCGGATTTCCTATCGTCTGACAGGGTGCCGTTGGTGTCCACAATCTCTTTGCCGACGACGGTGATGGTCATACCGTGCCCTTCAAAGGCTTGCATCATAGAGCCCATCATCGCGGGATCCATACCGGATTCTGCAGCCCCTTCACCAAGGCTTGCAAGATCAAAGGCCACTTTCACCAAACCACCATCCAGGCGTTCAAGTGTGAAGCCTTCGGCCAGATCCATCGGGCTTTCTTGACCCTCTTGCGCCTGCTTCAGATCCGCCACGATATTGTCGAGCGTGTCGGTTTCTTCGATGGTGCAGATATAGCCGCCATCCGCCAGTGTTTCGCCCACACCTTCTTCGCAGGGGTCTTCGCCAGACGAGGCAATCATGCCGTACATTTCCGGCCCCATCGACATCACCGCGCGCATGGTGGCGGTGTCATCGTCGTTGACGGTGAAGGTCATATCCGCGTCAAAACACCCGGCGAGGGGCAACAGCAGCAGGGCAAACAATAGCTTTTTCATGGGAACTCCTATGTCCATCCCGGACCAATTCTGGCCCGACTATGGGATAACGCGTTTGGGGGAAGGCTACGCCTGTTGTCGCAAAGGGTCCAGTGCGATCAGGCGTGCAGCGCTGTGACAAGGTTGCGCGCCTCAAAGCGTGACAGGCTGGGCGTGGCCATCAGCTTGTGGATCGGCACGTTAAGCGGCGGCATGTCAGACAGAACCGTGGTGCGCAGCATGTCGGGCACCATCGGGCCGACAAACAGGCTTTCACACCAAACGCCCCCAACCGACAGGCATTCGTGACTGTCCAAAAGCACCGCATAATAGCGCACCAAGGGACGCGGGCTGGCCCAAAGGGCGGCATGGCCGTGGCGCAGGTGGCGGGCGTGGATCATCACCGCGTCTTCACCGTACAGATATTCGGCCTCGCCACCTGACAACAGCAGGCGTTGATGCGGGGCGATCAGCACATCATGGGACAGGTCCAAAAAGGGCGCACGCAATTGCAACGGGCGCATCAGACCCAGCGCAGGCACCTGCCGCGCGGCCAGATGGCGCACGGGTTTCGCCTCGCCGGAGTTGGTCAGAACCAGATCACCGGGGCGCAGGTCTTCGATCGGGCGCGGCCCCATTGGGGTGTCTATTTTGCTGCCTTCGGCAAGGCCGGGGGCCAGAGCAACCGGCGCAATCCCATGCGCCACACCAAGCGACAGAATGGCGGCGTTGTCCGGCGTTTGCTCATGGTCTGTCACCACGTTTTTCACAAGCCGCTCGCCGTCAATATGCGGCAAGGGCAGCGGGTTGTGGAACCGGATTTGGTGAAGGGTTTCGGCGTCCAAATGCTCCACACTCAGCACACCGGCTCGCGCAGGGGCATCCCAGCTATAGGTGATGCGCAGGTCACATTCCCCAATCACCGGGGCAATGGCGACCGAGGTTCGGCGCAGCTCATCGCCTTGCACCATATCCACCACCAACCGCCCATCCGCGCGATAGGTGATGATCGCCCCGCGCAACCAACGGTCTTTGGCGCCGTAGCGCAGAATGGACACATCGCGACCGGGCCAAGGTTCAACGCGGGCCTCGATCACCAAAGACCCGGTGGTGATGAGACCATCAGGTCCGGGATCAGATGTCGCCGTGTTTGCCAGGGCAGCGATGGTGTTTTTCGGCGTGATCTGTGGCCGATCAAGACCCATACGGTGATAAAAAGCCCGCCCGCCCCCAGCGATGCCCAGCCAGGTCACAGGACCCGCGGATATGGCTTTGGACGGACAGGTCAAGTTGCACCCCATAGTGCAACGGACCCCAAACGCACGTTGGATCGCGTTCGGAGAATTTCTGTGGCGCAGGGACTTGCCAAATGAGGGGTTGAGGACAAGTGCACGCTCCTCGCGCCCTAGGCCGCTTGGCCTTGGGCCACCAACAACTGCGCTTCATAACTGCGCAACGTACGGCGGGCGGCGGGGGAATACCCTTCGCCGGTGTCCGGGTTCAATTCGGGGAACAGCGCGCAGATCTCGTCGACCACATCGCGTTCCATCATGCTTGTGACCTGCGGGCCGGGCAAAAAGCTTTCGGTGGCCAGACCTTCGGAATAGACCACTTGATGTTCGTCAAACAGGATGTGGACATATTCCACGTCCCCGCCTTCGACACGTCGCACAGTGCTGTCATTGACCAGATCTTTGGCCGCGACCAGCACCTCAGCCTCGCCAAACAAAAGGTCCGCCAACACGTCGCGGATCAGGATCCGGTGTTGCGGTGACAACAGCAGTGCGCCGTGGGTGCCAAAGGTATTGGCGACAATTTGGATCGGGGCAAACTTGCCTTCGGCGGCAACCTTGCGGCGGCCAATCCAACGCAGCGGTTGTGCGCCATTGTCATGGGTCTGAACCATGTCACCCGCGGTCAGGCTTTCAACCGGAACCCGCCGACCATCGGCGAGTTCAATCAGGGTGCCGGACACGAAACAGGGCACGGCCCCCACGGTGACCATGCCGGTGTCAGTGGTGCCTGAAACACTGTCTTCGATCGCATAGGTGAACGAGAAATCTTCGTCGCTGCCATCGCCAACAACGGTCAACGTGCCGTCGGCATTCAACGTCACGGTCTGACCAGTTGGCAGTGTGACCGTATCGCCCACATTCACGGCAATCCCATTGATGTGGGTAATCGTCACGACCGCGCCGGAGGGGGTTTGGTCATTGTCCAGAACATGCGCGATACGGGTGTCGTTGCCGAGCAGCTTAATCTCGTCATCAAAGGCCAGAACTTCGCCCTGAACACTGCCTGCCGCGATCAGAATACTACTGTCATAGCTGCTGTCCGACACGTCGGCGACGCCAATTTTAAGCGAGTTCACCTGGCCAGGGATCACCGGGATTTTCACCGAAAGCGTCACGGTGAACCCGTCCATTTCAGTGTTATACTGATCGCCCGTGTTGTCGTTATAAAGGTTTTGGTTGTCTGTGCCGTTCACATTGCCAACACTGGACGTCCCGATGGACAGGTCCACCGGATTCCCATCGACCCAGATCCCCACCGCATCATTATAGATCGAGTTGATGTATTCCGGGTATTCGTCCGAGGCGAACACGAATTGGATCGAGATATATTCGACCCCAGCATCCGGCGTGAAGTCAATCTCCAAAAACGAGGCATCATAGGTGCGCGTCCCAACGAGATCATCAAAATCATCGTCGCGGTCGATCCCGTTGCGCATATTGGACGATTTGCCATTGGACTGGTTCGACTGCCCACTGGAATTGGTGAAATCCGTCGCCCTGCCCGTTGACAGGATCACCCCTGTGTCCGAAGGCGTCACACCCGGCGACGTGTTATCACCCCCGGAAAACGTCCCCGAGCTGCGATTGTCACCAGAATAGGACGCCCCGTTTACGGTCACACCGTCCCCAAGGATCGTTTGCGCCATATTGATGGCGCTTGCGTTTGTGTTGATCGAAAGCTCTGATGCTGCGACCATATCTGCCTCCTGCCCCTTTTAACGAGACATGAGCGCACAGAAACGGGGCGCATAAAGCGGCCGCTGTTTTGAATTCTGCTCGTCGGACCATGCGCTTTTGCGCTTATATGTCAGTCCGTTGCCCTGCCTCGGGTCATTTTATTGACACGACTATGGCAAGATTTTGCCGATATGTTAACCCTCTCGATACGATTTTTTCTGCATCCCGCAAAGCTGACACATTTTTGCACTGCCCAAAGCGGAATTGCTGGCCAAGCCCCTTTTCTCTTTGCCCCTCAAACGGGTAACACTGTGAAAAAGGAGAGCCCTATGCCCGCACATATCGCCACGTCGATCGACCCTGTGGCCCTGACCCAACGCCTGATCAGGTGCCCCTCTGTCACGCCGATTGAGGGGGGCGCATTGGAGTTGTTGGAAGAGATGCTCGGGGCGGCAGGCTTCGTCTGCACCCGCGTGGACCGCGGCGACACCTCGAACCTCTTTGCCCGTTGGGGGTCGAAAAGCGCGCGGACCTTGGGCTTTAACGGTCATACCGATGTGGTGCCGGTTGGCGACGAAGCGGCGTGGACGGTGGATCCCTTTGGGGGCGAGATCAAAGACGGGGTGCTTTGGGGCCGTGGGGCGACAGATATGAAATCGGGCGTGGCGGCCTGGGTCGCAGCGGCGATTGATTTCGTGGCGGATGCGCCGGAAGATGCCTCTTTGGTGATCACCATCACGGGGGACGAAGAAGGCGACGCCACCGATGGCACCATCGCAATCCTTGATTGGATGGAGGCAGAGGGCGAGGTGATCAGTGATTGCATCGTCGGCGAACCCACATGCCCCAACCTGATGGGCGAGATGATGAAAATCGGCCGGCGCGGGTCGATGACCGCGTTTTTCACGGCAAAAGGCGTGCAAGGCCACGCGGCTTACCCACACCGCGCCAAAAACCCGGTGCCCGCTTTGGCACGGTTGATCGCCGATCTGGACGCCCATGTGCTGGACGAAGGCACCGATCATTTTGACGCGTCCACATTGGCCGTGACCACAATGGATGTGGGCAACCCGGCGACCAATGTGATCCCATCTGAAGCCAAAGCAACGGTGAACATTCGGTTCAACGACGCGCATAGCTCGGACGAATTGATCCGCTGGTTGCGGGGGGAGGCAGACCGCGTCGCCGCAGAGACAGGCATCGAGTTTGAGATGCTGGTGAAGGTTTCGGGCGAAAGCTTTGTGACCCCGCCCGGTGCGCTGTCTGACCTGGTTGCGGCCTCGGTCGCAGCGGAAACCGGACGCACGCCAGANNCAGAGATGTCCACCTCTGGCGGAACGTCGGATGCGCGGTTCATGAAAAACCACTGTCCGGTGGTGGAGTTTGGCCTTGTGGGCAAGACGATGCACCAGGTCGATGAGCGGGTTGAAGTGGTGCAGATTGAACAGCTTAAGGCGATTTATACCCGTGTGATGCGCGATTATTTTGCTGGGTAATTTGTCTGGTTAGGGGCGCTGCCCCTCG
>DDMF01000147.1:25150-27401 GCA_002340515.1 Rhodobacteraceae bacterium UBA2553
CGCGCTTTGCGCTCACCCCGGGATATTTAGAGAAAGAGGAAGGCCGCAGCGGCGCTTTCTAAGCGCGTTTTCCTGTGCTAGGGGCTGGACATGAAACAGATGCCCACAAAAGATGAGATCCTGAAATGGATCAGTGACAACCCTACCCTGACCTCCAAACGCGATATTTCCAAAGCGTTCGGGATCAAAGGGGCTGCGCGAATTGACCTGAAGCGGATTTTGAAAGAGCTGGAGGCCGAAGGGCATCTGGCCAAGCGCAAGAAGACCTATCGTGATCCAGAGGGATTGCCGCCAGTGTCTGTGCTGATGGTCGGCGAGGCGGACGCGGATGGGGATCTGTTTGCCGAACCTTTGGAATGGCAGGGCGAAGGGATCGCTCCGCGCATCTTGATGGTGATGAAACCGTCAGAAGCGGCGCTGAAAAAGGGCGATCGTATCCTGGGCCGATTGACCAAGGTGGATGCTGAGGATCACGCGTATGAGGCGCGGATCATTCGCAAGATCGGTCATAATCCCATCACCATTCTGGGCCTCTTCCGGGCCAATGCCGAAAGTGGTCGCGTTGTGCCAATTGATAAGGGCGCGGACCGCGAATGGTTGGTGCCAGCGGGGGCCGATGATGGCGCCAAGGATGGCGAATTGGTTGAGGCGCAGCAAACCGGTCCGAAATCGCGTATGGGCTTGCCCAAGGCCCGCGTGATTGCGCGTTTGGGCGACCCAACAGCACCGCGTGCGGTTAGCCTGATTGCGATCCACCAACACGGTATCCCAGATCGGTTCCCGGACAAGGTGATTGCTGAGGCGGACGCACAGAAACCGGCGGGCTTAAAAGGCCGTGAGGATTTGCGCCACTTGCCCCTTGTGACCATTGATCCCCATGACGCGCGCGACCATGATGATGCGGTGTATGCCCATGCGGATGACGCCCCAAACAACCCCGGCGGGCATGTGGTTTGGGTCGCCATTGCCGATGTCGCCCATCACGTGCAGCCCGGATCTGAGCTGGATCATGAGGCCCGCAAACGGGGCAATTCGACCTATTTCCCGGATCGTGTGGTGCCGATGTTGCCGGACCGTTTGTCCGGTGATCTGTGTTCGCTGCACGAGGGCGTTCCACGCGCCTGTCTTGCCGTGCGTATGGAGCTGGACGCCAAGGGCAACAAGGTCAGCCATTCGTTCATTCGCGGGTTGATGTTATCCCATGCGTCGCTGAATTACGCCGAAGTTCAGGCCGCCCAAGATGGCGCGCCGAACGAGAAGTGTGCGCCTTTGATGGAGGAGGTCATCGCGCCGCTTTATGACGCCTACGCCGCGACCAAATTGGCGCGCGCGGACCGTCAACCGTTGGATCTGGACCTGCCAGAGCGCAAGATTGTGCTGGGCGAAAACGGCAAGGTTGCCTCGGTCAACTTCGCCGAACGCTTGGACGCGCACCGGTTGATTGAGGAGTTTATGATCCTTGCGAATGTCGCCGCGGCCGAGGAATTAACGCGGCTGAAACGCCCGCTTTTGTTCCGCGTACACGAAGAACCCAGCCCGCAAAAGCTGGATGCGTTGCGCGAAGTGGCGCAGGCGTCTGGCTTCACATTGGCCAAAGGTCAGGTGCTAAAAACCCGACATTTAAACCAATTGCTAACGCAGGCTGAAGGGTCTGAATTTGACGAGCTGGTGAACATCTCAACCCTGCGGTCGATGACGCAGGCCTATTATCACCATGAAAACTATGGTCATTTCGGACTTGCGTTGCAGTCTTACGCACATTTCACCAGCCCGATCCGCCGCTATTCCGATTTGATTGTACATCGGGCGCTGATTTCCGGGCATGGTTGGGGCAAAGATGGGCTAAGCCCAGAGGACATCGAACATCTGGAGGCCACGGCCGAGCAAATCTCGAAAACGGAGCGTCGGTCGATGGTGGCCGAACGTGACACCAATGATCGTTATCTCGCCGCCTATTTGTCCGAACGTGTCGGCAATGAATTTACCGGGCGCGTGTCCGGCGTGCAGCGGTTTGGGATGTTTGTAAAACTGGATGAAACCGGGGCGGATGGGTTGATTCCGGTCAGCGCCATTGGCACCGAATATTTCCATTTCAACGAAGACACGCAGACCCTTGTGGGCGAAACCACCCGCACCACGCTGGGCGTTGGGGCGCGGGTGACGGTCCGTTTGGCCGAGGCAATCCCGACCACCGGCGGATTGACGCTGGAGCTTTTGACGCTGGATGGAAAGGCACTACCGCGCGGCGGGC
>DDMF01000147.1:27428-46914 GCA_002340515.1 Rhodobacteraceae bacterium UBA2553
CGGCGGGCGGGGGCGCCGGAGCCACATGGTCAAGCGAAAAGCCAACAAAGGGCGGCGCAAGCAGGACAAGATCAAGCGTAAGATCACGCGAAAGTGAGCGCGAAGAACTTTGGAATTTTGCGCTTCCCCCCTTAGCATCCCAAAAGCCTGAGCCCGGAGAACCAGATTGTGACCCCCGCAGACCAGACCAGTTTTGAAAACTGGCGTTCCGAATTTGTGACGCGCGCCGAAAAGGAAGGGGTGTCGCCAAGGACCATCGGGTTGTTCTTGGAGCATAGCCGGCTGCTGCCTGATGTGTTGGAGCGTCAGGAAAATCAGAAAGAAATCCTGTGGTCAGTACGCGATTATCTTGAGATTACGGTGTCGGATGAGCGGGTGCGCAAGGGGCGCAAGGCGTTTCGGACCAATCGCGTGCTAATGGGGGCCTTGGAAGAAAAATATCAGGTTTCCGCCGATGCCGTTTTGGCCATCTGGGGGCTGGAAACCGGGTATGGTGCGGTGCGCGGCAATTACGAAGTGTTGTCGGCTTTGGCCACTTTGGCCAGCCGGGGGCAGCGCGCGGCGTTTTTTGAAAGCGAACTGATTGCGGCGCTGAAGATTGTGCAAAAGGGCCATATTGCCCCGCAAAAGATGATGGGATCTTGGGCGGGCGCGATGGGGCATGGGCAGTTTATGCCATCGAGTTATTTGGCCTATGCGGTGGATTTTGACGGCGACAAACGGCGCGATATTTGGGGGAATGACCCGACAGATGCGCTCGCCTCAATTGCCAATTACCTGCATAAATTTGGCTGGCGCTATGGGCAACCTTGTTCGGAAGAGGCATTTTTGCCCGAGGGGTTTGATCTGACTTTGACCGGGCGGGATCAACCGCGTGATGTCATGGAATGGGGCGCGCTTGGGGTGCGCCTGTCCAAGGGGCTGACGCCGTCAGATTATGGAATGGCCTGCTTGATTTTGCCTGCGGGGGCGGGTGGGCCTGCGGTTTTGACCTATCAAAACTTCGATGTGATTTTGAAGTATAACAACGCGCTGAGCTATGCGTTGTCGGTCGGATGTCTGGCGCATCGCATTGATGGCAATCAGAAATTTTCGCAACCTTGGCCTGAAGATCAGCGTATTTTGACCCGTGCCGAAATGCGGCAGCTGCAAGAACGTTTGACGCAAGCGGGCTTTGACACATTGGGGGCGGATGGGTTGGCCGGGCCAAATACGCACCGTGCGCTTCGGGCGTTTCAGCAGGCAGAAGGACTGCCCGCTGATGGGTTTCCCTGCGGCGAAATGTTGGACCGGTTGATGGCCTGCGCCTAGTCCCTATTCAAATTCCATTTCGGAGAACACCTGACCCGCATTTTTTGTGGCCAACTCCTTAAACGTGTCGTGATGGGCATAGGGGGATTGGTCGACGTAATAGGCGTCTTCTAGGGTGCCGCCATTTTCAATGTGTTCACCGATTTTAGCGCGCAAATGTTTGAGGTAACCGATGGTGTGATCCTCGACCTGTGCCAAGTTTGTGGGGTGGCCATGGCCGGGGATGATATAGGTTGGGTTCAGCGGCGCAAAAGCGGTTTCCCAGGTCTCAATCCAACAGCTTGTGCATGTGTCTGCAAAGATTGGCGAGATGCGATTGTTAAAGGCGATGTCACCCGCGATCATAAGGCTTTCGGCCGGGATCCACACCTGCGTGTCACCGGGACTGTGTGCCTCGCCAAGATGCAGCACTTCGATGGTGAAACGCCCCATCTCAATCACTTCTTTGTCGTCAAAGGTACGGGTTGGCCCCATCGGGTAAGTGCCTTCCCAGTTTTCCTGTGCATAGCGTTTCATATTGGCAAAGAGCGCGCCGTTATCTTCTTCAAAGATCTCGGCGGCGTCCACATGGGCCAGCACCTCTACCCCTTGGTCGATCCAGTAGTTGTTGCCGAGCATAGCGTGTCCCTGCCCGTTTTCATTGATCACCAGCTTGACCGGTTGGTCGGTGATCGCTTTGATTTCATCATGTAGGGCGGATGCCAATTTGACGTTGGCGCCTGCGTTCACCACAATCACGCCGTCGCCTGTAACGATAAAGCTGAGGTTGTTGTTATGCCCTGCATTTTCATATCCCGGAGGGGCTGTGGCGCCGATGGCCGACCACACATCCGGGATCACTTCGATGGGTTTTTCATAAAGGACCGATCCGGGATATTGGTCTTTGATGTCTTCATCGGCAAAAGCGGGTGTGGCCAAAAGGGCGATCAGAACGGCGGCGTGGCGGAGCATGGGGACCTCATTGCTTCTCGTGTTAAGCAGAAACATAGACGTATTTGCATGTGTTAATCCAGAGGATTTAATCTGGGTATAATGTTGAGGCCGTTGGAGCCTCCGGCGGGGATATTTTTGACAAGAAAAAAGGGGCACCGCTTGGGCACCCCTTTGTGAAGTCTTTGAGGTTCTTTTGGGTCAGGCTTTAACCGACGCGCGAATGGCGCGGATGTTGTCGCCATAGACGTCTGCGTTATCAACGGAACCGCCTTTGAACACGGCAGAACCCGCAACCAGCACGTCGGCGCCTGCCGCCGCCACCAAGGGCGCGGTTTCGGTGGTCACGCCGCCGTCGATCTGAATGTGGATCTCGCGATCCCCAATCATTTCACGCACGCGGCGGGTTTTCTCGACGCCGGAGTGGATGAATTTCTGGCCGCCAAAACCGGGGTTCACCGTCATAAGCACAACCATATCCACCATGTCCATCACATGTTCGATGCTGTCCACCGGTGTGCCAGGGTTCAGGCACACACCCGCCTTGACGCCTTGGGCTTTGATGGCTTGCAGGGTGCGGTGAATGTGCGGGCCGGCCTCGACATGGGCGGAAATCATATCGGCGCCCGCTTCGGCGTAGGCTTCGATATATTGATCCACCGGCGAGATCATCAGATGCACGTCCATGAAGGTTTTCACATGCGGGCGGAACGCTTTCACGGCCGGGGGACCAAAGGTCAGGTTCGGCACAAAATGCCCATCCATCACGTCGACATGCACCCAATCGGCGCCTTGGGCCTCGATGGCTTGGATTTCCTGACCAAAATTGGCGAAGTCAGCAGACAGGATCGACGGGGCGATCTTGATGGAACGATCAAAAGACATTTGGCTCTCCGGCGTTGCGTTTGGGCGCGTTATAGCCGGAAAACGCCAAATGCGAAGGGGGAAAGCGGGGGAAGTGTCGAAAAGACAGGGTTACTGTTCGGGCAATTCCGGATCACAGCCGGTGCCGCGCATACAGGATTTCATTTGATAGAGCATTTCCCCGCTGGGATCCCCAAACGCGAAGCCGCCACAAGGGTTGGTTTCAAGCAGATAGCCGTCTTTGGTTTGCTGAATAAACGCCAGATAGGTTTCGCCGTTGGTCAGGCTGGAACACCACGGGCCGTAGCATTGCACATTCACCGAGATCTCTTCGCGAAACGGCAGGACAAAACCGCGCTTGGCAAGGCTGTGACCCTCTACGCGGGCGCGAAACAGATTGTCTGGCTTCACGTTTTCTTGATGTTCCCAGTCCACTTTTGGCAGGTTTTCATCATCAAATTCCAGCGTTCCGACCACAACCAAATAGGGCTCGGGTGCTGCTTGTGCGTCAATGAACGCCTGTGTGGCATTATAGGGCATACAGGACAGGGCAAACGCAGGGGCGGCAAAACAGGTCATCAGAATCGTCGATAACACACGCATATCAATAACTTTCTTGGGTTTTTGGGCGGCATTCATGCACATCGAAATATTGAAGCTGAAGAGGCCGTTCAAAGGTTCGGTGCGAACCCTTTCACCACCTTAGCATAAATTTCGCGCTTAAAGGGAACGATGTTCTCGGCGACGTCATTTGCGCTCATCCATGCCCATTGAGAAAATTCGGGATGTTCGGTGGCGATGTTCACATCCGCATCCGTGCCGTTGAACCGCAGAAGGAACCAGCGTTGCTTTTGCCCGCGATAGCGCCCTTTCCAGATCTTCGGCACGACATCATGGGGCAGATCGTAGGGCAACCAATCGGGCAATTCGGCCTCGACCGTGACCAGATCAGCGGTCACTCCGGTTTCTTCCCACAACTCACGCAAGGCGGCGTCGCGCGGGTCTTCGCCCTCATCCACACCACCTTGCGGCATTTGCCACGCGGTTTTGGTGCCAAGCTTTGGTGCATCCAACCGTTGGCCAACAAAAACCTTGCCTTCGGCATTGGCCAGCATGATTCCCACACAGGGGCGATAGGGCAGTTTGGCGATCTCTTCAGCGGTCATATTGCGGGTCATTTGGGCATCCAATTTAAGCGTTCTGTCCTCTTGTTAGTCGCCCCACATCAGAAATGCAAAAGGCCACCCGTCGCAGGGCAGCCTTTTGTTAAATCTAAGATGAAACGCCCCGGTTAAGGAGGCATCATCGCGCTTATTTTTGGGCCATCGCGATGGCCGACAGACCTTTGATCAGATCCACCGCATAAGACAATTGGAAATCATCGCCACGCAGCTTGGCCGCCTCTTCCGCGGCTTCGCGTTCATCTTCGATTTGACGGCGTTCGTCGTCGGTCAGGCTGTCATTGTTCAGGCTGCCGCGCAGGTCAGCCTCTGACCGGGTGTTTTTTACCTCTTCTTCACTGGTATCGGTTTCCGGCTGGCGTGGTGGTTGTTCCACCACAATGTCAGGCGACACGCCCAGCGCCTGGATCGAGCGACCTGACGGCGTGTAATAGCGCGCCGTGGTCAGGCGCATCGCACCGTTTGACGCCAGCGGCATCACCGTTTGGACCGAGCCTTTGCCGAAGCTTTTGGTGCCAACCACGATCCCGCGACGGTGATCTTGCAAAGCACCTGCGACGATTTCGGACGCCGAGGCGGACCCGCCATTGATCAGCACAACCATCGGTTTACCCTCGGCCAGATCACCAAGTTCGGCATTCACACGTTCGCTTTCTGCTGCGTTGCGGCCACGGGTCGAAACAATCTCGCCGCTGTTCAGGAACGCGTCAGACACCGCAATCGCCTGTGTCAGCAAGCCGCCGGGGTTATTGCGCAGATCAAGTACAAAGCCGTCAACCTTGTCGAACCCGCCGAGCGCTTCGACCTCGCGCGCGAGCCCTTCGGACATGTTGGGATAGGTTTGATCGTTGAATGTGGTCACGCGCAGCACAACCGTGTTGCCCACGGTGCGCGCGGTGGCGGCGGTCAGTTTGATGGTGTCCCGGATGATCGACACGTCAAAGGGTTCGTCCACCCCTTCGCGCACCACGGTCACAATGATCTCGGACCCAACAGGGCCGCGCATCAATTCAACCGCGTCATCCAGGGTCAGCCCCAACAGGCTTTCGCCATCCACATGGGTGATATAATCGCCGGTCTGCATCCCGGCCTTATCAGCGGGGGTGCCGTCCATTGGGGTCACAACGCGCACAAAGCCATCTTCTTGCGTCACCTCAATCCCAAGCCCGCCAAACGACCCACGGGTTTGCACCCGCATGTCAGCCGCATCATCCGCGGACAAATAGCTGGAATGCGGGTCAAGCGAGCTGAGCATGCCATCAATCGCCGCTTCAATCAGTTCTTTGCTGTCCACATCCTCGACATATTGCGCGCGAATACGTTCAAACACATCGCCAAACAGGTCCAGCTGTTCATACACCGTGCCCCCTTTTGCGGTGTCCTGCGCCAAAAGCGGGGCCGCGATCTGGGTCGTCAAAACGATGCCTGCAAAGGTGCCCCCAAGGGCGGCCATCACGAATTTTTTCATCCGTTACTCTTCCTTACCTGTTGCGAACCAGTCAGCTGGGTCCACGGGTGTTTGATTATCTCTCAACTCTATATAAAGCGTTTCCGACGCCTCCGCGCCAGCTCCTTGCACAATATCAATCAAAAACACTTGATCTTCGCCGATTTCATCCCCGGATGAGGCCTCATTTGAAGCGAGATTGCCGGGCATCAGCCCCACGGGCGCCCCCTGGGGCAAAACCTCGCCAACTTCGCCAAACAATTGCCCAAGCCCGGCCAGCACCAGAAGATACCCGTCGCCGGGTTCCAAAATAGCGACATTGCCGTAATCCAGTAGGGGCCCAAGATAGCGGATTGTCGCAGGCCACGGCGTAGAGACCAAGGCCAGAGGGCGGCCCGCGACCACCCATCCTGGGCGTTTGATTCCGGCCGCATCCGCATCATTAAACCCGCGTAAAATCCGGCCAAGGACGGGCATACTCAGCCGCCCTTTCCCCGACGGGAAATCAGACAAATCCGAACCCGTATTGGTCGCGGGATCAGACAAAAGCCCACTGGCAAAGGCCGCCAAAGTATCCGAGCTTTCGATCAGCGACTGCATCGCCGCGTCATTCTGCACAAAAAGGCGCGGCAATTCGGTGCGCGACGCAATCGCTTGGCTCAGTTCCGCCCGTGCGGTTTGCGCGCCCATCAACCCGGTTTTCAACGTGTTCACCGCACCTTCTTGCAAGGATCGGATGGTGGCCAACTCCTCCAGCCCCGCCTTCAGCGTTTCGGCCTGCTGTTGTAATGCCGGGGCCAATTCTGACAGGATCATGCCGGAACGGGCGGTGCCAATGGGGCCGTCCGGGTGGATCAAAAGCGCAGGTTCCGGCGCACGCTCAATGGTTTGCAACACACCGAGCAGCTCAGACAGGCGCTCGCTCTCCGCCTCAAACGCGCCCTGAATGGTGGCCTCGCGTTGTGACGCGCGGCGAAGGCCCGCCCGAAGCGCCGCCAGCCCGGTTTCATAAGCTTTCACAGTTTGGGTCAGCGCCGAAACGCGGTCGCGCGCGGATTGCGCATCCTCAAGGGCCGCCCCCGCCATTTCCAGCGCAATCATCGCCGCGCGCGCATCCGCCGTTGGCCCCGCTTGCGCAGCAGCCTGTGTTGCGGGTTGGGTCGCTGTCACGCAAAGGGCCAGAATGACGAGGAGGCGGCGGGAAAAGCTCACTTGATCAGGCTCACTCCGGTCATTTCATCGGGCTTTGGCAGGTTCATCAGTTCAAGTAACGTCGGGGCAAGATCCGCCAGTCGGCCCGAGTTCAGCGCCGCATCCTTTGGCCCGCCAAACAGGATCACTGGCACAAGGTTGGTGGTGTGCGCGGTGTGCGGCCCGCCGGTTTCGGGGTCCACCATTGTTTCGCAATTGCCGTGGTCTGCGGTGACGATCATCGCCCCGCCGACTTCATCCAGCGCGGCCATTACCTTGCCCAAACCTTCGTCCACCGCTTCACAGGCCGCCATCGCCGCCGCCAGATCGCCGGTGTGGCCGACCATATCGGGGTTGGCGTAATTGGTGACAATCAGGTCATACCCGTCGTGGATCGCGCCGACAAAATGTTCGGTCACATCAGGGGCGGACATTTCGGGTTGCAGATCATAGGTGGCCACTTTTGGGCTTGCCGCCATATAGCGCACTTCGCCCTCGACCGGGGCCTCTTTGCCGCCGTTCAGGAAGAATGTGACATGCGGATATTTCTCGGTTTCGGCGGTGTGGAATTGGGATTTCCCGTGTTTCGCAACCCATTCCGCCAGTGTGTTCACGATGTTTCGCTTGGGAAAACAGGTGGTCATATAGGCGTTATGTGCGTCGGAATATTGCACCATGCCCAAAAGTGCGGCCAGCTTGGGGCGCACGCCGGTCTTGAACTCGGCAAACCCCGGTTCCCCAATGGCACGCAGAATTTCGCGGGCGCGGTCGGCGCGGAAGTTGACAAAAAACAGCCCGTCGCCGTCTTTCATCCCGGTGTAATCATCAAGGGTAACGGGACGGATGAATTCATCTGTGGTGTCCATGTTGTAAGCGGCACTGATCGCGGCTTTTGCCGTGCTGAATGCGGTGCCAAGACCATGCGCCATCGCTTCATACGCGAGCGAGACCCGCTCCCACCGATTGTCACGATCCATCGCGAAATAGCGGCCAATGACGGTGACCAGTCTGGCCCCTTCGGGCAAGGCGGCTTCAAAAACAGCGACCTGATCACGGGCAGAGGTCGGTGCCACATCGCGTCCGTCGGTGATTGCGTGAATGGCGACCTTAAGCCCGGCATCCGTTAAGGCCTTTGCCGCGGCCAACATGTGATCTTGGTGGCTGTGCACGCCGCCAGGGCTGACCAGCCCGGCCAGATGCGCGGTGCCGCCAGAGGTTTTCATCTTTGCAATGAACTCGCCCAACGCGTCGTTGTCGAAAAACGATCCATCCTCAATCGCCAGATCAATTTGCCCCAGATCCATCGCCACTACACGGCCTGCGCCAATATTGGTATGCCCCACTTCTGAATTGCCCATTTGCCCGGTGGGCAGGCCCACGTCCGGGCCGTGGGTGATCAGGGTGTTGTTTGGGCATGTCGCCATCAGCCGATCAAAGTTCGGCGTATTGGCCAAAGCGGGCGCATTGTTTTCACGGCTGTCTCGCAGCCCCCAACCATCGAGGATACACAGAACGACGGGTTTAGGAGTGGTCGTTTTGGGCGGGGTCATGGGAAGTCCTTGCGCGGAGAATGTTTGCTTGGCTCTTTATCTATTGCCCACGGACGTGTTTCGCAACGGCTATGGCAAGATAAGCCGGGCGGGTGGATTACACGCGGTGATACGGCCCACCCGACAGGATCGACGCGGCGCGGTAAAGCTGTTCGGTCAGCATGGCGCGGGCCAGCATGTGGGGCCAGACCATTTTGCCGAAAGACAATGAGGCGTCGGCGCGGGCGCGCAAGCTGGGGTCAATCCCATCCGCGCCGCCGATCACAAAGGCCACGTCTTGGCGACCGTCGTCGCGCCAGCGGGCGATCATTTTTGCAAAATCAGGGGATGACATCAGTTTGCCGCGTTCATCCAGCGTGCAAATCAACGCGCCTTTTGGAATAGAGCGCTCCAAAAGGGCGGCTTCGGGTTTCATCCCGCCGCTCTTTTTATCCTCAACCTCAATGATTTTCGCCGGGCCAAGCCCCAAGGGCCGCCCGGTACGATCAAATCGAGTGAGATAGTCGTCGATCAAATCGCGCTCGGGGCCACCACGAAGGCGCCCCACAGCGCAAATTTGCACGCGCATCTGACTTAACTCTCTTGGTCAGTCACTTCTGTGGGCATATCTACCGGCCCAGCAGGCGACATGCCCGGTTCCATCCACATTTTTTCAAGTTGATAAAACTCGCGCACTTCGGGGCGGAACACATGGACAATAACATCGCCGGTGTCGAGCAGAACCCAATCGCCCTGATCTTTGCCTTCAAGCTTGGGGAACACCCCGAATTCGGTTTTCAGCTTGGCAGACAGTTTTTCCGAAATCGCCGACACCTGACGGGTCGAGCGGCCCGAACAGACCACCATGTGATCGGCCATTTCCGACTTGCCCTGCAAGTCGATCACAACCACATCTTCGGCTTTGTCTTCGTCAAGTGTGCTAAGGATAAACGCAAGCAATTCGCTTACGCTGAACTTTGGGGTATCGGTCATGGCCGCATCCCCTGATGATTGCTGAGCGGCGGCATCGTTGCCAGCCAATGTTTCGCGAGACAGGACATAGTCCTCCTAGTGTGGCGCGCCGTTGCGCGCCGATTGCGCCCCAAAATAGGGCATAGACGAATCGTAACACCCAATTGTTACGATCTCAATGACGGGCGGTCATACATCACCAAACAGGGATGCAAAAGGGCCACGCCACATTCTTGCCACCTAATTGCGATATCCGGGGATGTAAGACACAGTAAAGGTGAGGTCCGAGATGGACGAAACACGGACGCCCCAGACGACCAAAGACGCCCCGCAAGTAGATGCCGCGCCAGATGAAACCCCAGATGAAACCATTGCGGCCGTGCGGGCGTTGATGGAAGGGGCCAAGACACCTGCGCCTGACGCCTCGGTGCGCGACAGATCGGTTTCTGCCCCCAATGCCGCCCAAAACAGCATGCATATCCTGCAACACTCCGGCCCCGAGCGGGTGGACGCGGACCCTCAGCCAGAGACAGTGGTGCCGTCGTCCGAACCGCGCACCGCCCCCCGGTCGCTTGCGCGAAAAATTGCCGGGGAAAGCCGTGATGCGCTTGGTCTGCTGGCGAAATTCTCATGGCAACTTTTGCGCCATCCCATGACCCCAAGGGTCATGGCGGTTCTGGCCTGCCTTGCACTCTTCCTATTTTACCCACTCGTTGCGATGATCCTGTTGTTTGTCACGGTGATGACGGGCGTGATTGTCTATCTTTCAGTCGGCCCGGAACAGGTTGAACGATTTGCCGCGCGGCGGTTTGAAAAGCTGCGCGCGCGCGATCCCGAACGGGCGGAACGGTTGCGTCAGCGCGCCATTCGCGTGGTGGGGGTACTGAACAAAGTGATTGATCGACTGCCAGAGCGTTGGACATCCGGCCTGTATCTGCCAGATTTCGATGGCACGGCTGAGCAGCCCGAAAAACTGCAATCCGACCCGTTTGAGCGGTTGGACGGCCTGGGCGAAACGACGATTATGTCTGCTCGAGATCTAAATCTTCTGGAACGTCCTTCAAAACGCGAACCTCGCGCTGAGGGAAAGGAATATCGATACCGGCGTCTTTAAACGCGTCCCAAAGCGCCAGATAGACATTGCCGCGAATATTGGTGAGGCCCCCGGTGGGATCGTCGATCCAGAAGCGCAGGATGTAATCCACGGACGAATCGCCAAAACCGACGATGTGGCAGACCGGCGGGCGAAAGCTGAGCACGCGGTTCACGGATGTGGCCGCCTCAATCGCGATGCGCCGCACCTTGTGCGGGTCATTGGAATAGGCGGTGCCAAAAAAGATATCGAGCCGCACAAAGGAATTGGTGTGTGACCAGTTTACCACCTGACCGGTGATCAGATCCTCGTTCGGGATCAGGTATTCGCGACCATCTCGGGTGACAACAGACACGTAACGCGCGCCCAATTGCTGGATCCAGCCAAAGGTTTCCCCCAGCGAAATAACATCCCCCGGTTTGATGGATTTGTCCAAAAGGATAATGACGCCGGACACAAGGTTTGACACCACTTTCTGCAGACCGAAACCAAGGCCCACACCGATGGCACCGGACAGCACCGCAAGCCCGGTCAAATCCACCTGGACCGCTTTCAACCCGATGAAAAACGCAGCGCCATAGAAAAGCAGCTGAATGAACTTCACCGCCAGAACCTGCATCGAGGGTGAGATGTCTTCGTTCTTCTGGATCTGCTCTGCCGAACTTCGGCTAAAGATCCGCGCCACGGCAAGCAACGCCGCGGTGATCACCACCGCACGGATGATATCGAGCAGGGAGACGCGGAAGTCCCCCATAGAAATTGCAAGGTTGTCAAAGACTTGCGACATTTCGTCGGTCAAGCCGAGATAATAGAGCGTGACATAGATCCACATGCCCCATTTTGTCGTCCGCCGCAGAACGCGGTTTTCAACAATGAATGTGGCGAGCCCGACAAACACCCAAGCGGTGGCCAGGGTACAGGCCACGCCGATCAGATAGGATCGCGACGGCCATGTCAGCTCTCGCATCATTGACGTCACGGCCCACGCCAGCACCACAAAAATGATCATCGGCAGCCGTCGGCGCACATGAACCGCAAATCGCAACCGGCGTTTTGACCAGCCTTCGTGGCTGCGCACCCAGTCGGCATATTTCGGTTCAGCAATCCGTCCTATCGCCCAAGACATTCCGATCAGGGCAACGATGATTGCGACCTGATACAGGCGCCAGGTCTGGGTCAGGCTCAGCAAAAAACTGCCGCCATCATCCAGCAAAGCCACAACCTGATCGCGCAATGTCAAAACGGTTTCATGAATCTCGATTGGCGCTTCTGGGGGTTGGGCTGTAATTGTATCTCGGTTTTCTGCCTGCTCCATGAGTTTAGTTTTGCACGCGGATACCGGCGCGTCCAGAGCCAGAACGCCGTTTGCATCCCCCTAACGCAGCCACCCGCGCGCAACCTCTTGCCCCACGCCGTACAAAGGAGTATCTCATCCTCATGACACGGATTTTTGACATGGATGACCACGCGTTTTTGCCGTGGCGCTTTTACGGCGCCACCAAAGCCGTGCTTGCCCAACCATAAGCCACCGCGCTGAAACGCGCGGAGCATGAGCCTATGCATTGGGCGCATGGTCCCTGTCTGATCACATCACAAACCAACGATATCCACGGAGAGCGCAAATGACCGCCCCGAAGACACTCTATGATAAAATCTGGGACGCCCATGTGGCCCACGAAGCCGATGACGGCACATGTTTGCTGTATATCGACCGCCATCTGGTGCACGAAGTGACCAGCGCACAGGCGTTCGAAGGCCTGCGCATGACCGGCCGCAAGGTGCACGCACCAGACAAAACCATCGCGGTGCCGGACCACAATGTGCCGACCACTCAGGGTCGCGAAGACCCCGCGCAGATGACCGAAGAAAGCCGCATTCAGGTGGCCGCGCTCGATACCAACGCCAAAGAGTTTGGCGTGCATTACTATCCGGTGTCTGACGTGCGTCAGGGCATTGTGCACATTGTTGGGCCTGAACAGGGCTGGACCCTGCCCGGCATGACCGTTGTCTGCGGCGACAGCCACACCGCAACCCACGGCGCGTTCGGCGCGCTGGCGCACGGCATCGGCACATCCGAGGTTGAACATGTTTTGGCGACCCAAACGCTGATCCAGCAAAAATCGAAAAACATGAAGGTTGAGATCACCGGAAAACTGATGCCCGGCGTGACCGCCAAAGACATCACCATGGCGGTGATTGGCGAAACCGGCACCGGTGGCGGCACGGGATATGTGATCGAATATTGCGGGTCTGCGATCCGCGATCTGTCGATGGAAGGTCGCATGACCGTCTGTAACATGGCAATCGAAGGCGGCGCGCGCGCTGGTCTGATCGCGCCGGACGAGACAACCTATAACTATTGCAAGGGTCGCCCCCACGCGCCCAAAGGCGCGCAATGGGATCAGGCTGTGGCCTATTGGAAAACGCTCTTCACCGACGAAGGCGCGCATTTCGACAAGGTTGTCACGCTGAAAGGCGAAGACATCGCACCTTGCGTCACTTGGGGCACTTCGCCCGAAGACGTGCTGCCGATCACTGCATCTGTTCCGGCCCCTGAAAGCTTTGAAGGCGGCAAAGTGGATGCCGCCAAACGCGCGCTGGAATACATGGGTCTGGAAGCTGGTCAGAAACTGACTGACATTGAGATCGACACCGTGTTTATCGGCTCTTGCACCAACGGCCGGATCGAAGACATGCGCGCCGTGGCGGAAATCGTGAAAGGCAAAAAGATCAAAGACGGCATCCGCGCGATGATCGTTCCGGGTTCAGGCCTTGTGCGCGCGCAAGCGGATGAAGAAGGTCTGTCGAAGATATTTGAAGAGGCCGGTTTTGAATGGCGCCTTGCGGGCTGTTCCATGTGTCTGGCGATGAACCCCGATCAACTGTCTGAGAATGAGCGCTGCGCGTCCACCTCAAACCGCAACTTTGAGGGACGCCAGGGTTATAAAGGCCGGACACACCTCGTGTCGCCTGCCATGGCCGCCGCCGCCGCCCTCACCGGTCGTCTGACCGATGTGCGTGATTTGATTTAAGGAGCCATGACGATGGAAAAGTTTGAAAAACTTCAAGGTGTTGCGGCCCCTATGCCGCTGGTGAACATCGACACGGATATGATTATTCCGAAGGTGTTTCTGAAATCAATCAAACGCACCGGCTTTGGTGCGAACTTGTTTGATGAGATGCGGTTTAACCGGGATGGCACCGAAATCGAGGATTTTGTGCTGAACAAACCCCAGTACCGCGACGCGGAAATTCTGGTGGCCGGTGACAACTTTGGTTGCGGCTCATCGCGCGAGCACGCCCCTTGGGCGATTGCGGATTTCGGCATCAAATGCGTGATTTCAACCTCATTCGCTGACATCTTTTTCAACAACTGCTTCAAGAACGGCATCCTGCCGATTGTCTTGCCGCAAGAACAGGTTGATCTGTTGATGGCGGATGCGGAAAAAGGGTCAAACGCACGGATGACTGTGGATCTGGAAGCGCAGGAAATCACAACATCCGAAGGCGACGTTGTGAAATTCGACGTGGATGCGTTTAAAAAGCATTGCCTGCTCAACGGGCTCGATGACATCGGGCTGACCATGGAAAAGAAAGCGTCGATTGAGGCTTTTGAGGCACAGGCCTCTGCGTCGCGTCCTTGGGTTTAATCCTAAATCTGAGGCAAGGCTAAAGACCGCTTTGCCTTTGGGCAGATGAGAATTAATGGGGTGGGTCCGATTGGGCCTGCCCCATTTTTGTTGCAATGATGATGCAATGAAGCACCAGTTTTTCCCTAAAAAAATCTAAAATATGAAGCCAAATTAACCCATTACTTGCAGATCCCCGCTTATAAGGGCATCCTAAAGACTAATGAGGCAACCGCCATGAGGCGGGGATCAACATCGGAACAAGGGCGCGGCATCGTATCGCTCCCGTCCAAGGTTGAGGGTAGAGCAGTGGTTTCTAGACTGACAGGCGCATTCTTGCGTGCAATTCTAATGGTGGCCGTGATCATCATGCCATCGTTGATGGTGCCCGGCACCAACACCGATACGGCGCAGATTGTGGCCTTGCTGGCGCTATGCGCCGGTGCGCTCACGCTGTTTGAATATGCTTCCACCTATCCCGGTTTGGTCGAATTTCGCGACGCGCCGCCGTTTAACCGCATCCGGTTTTTCAGCCTGTTTGCCATGCTCTTTTGCTTGTCGATGGTGGCGCGGGGGCAAACGAACCCCACCACCGCAACCGAGCTTGTAACCGTGGTGGGCACGTTGATCGGCCAGGCCATCGACTTTCCCTACAGCCCTGTGCGGTTGATTGTGCTGATGCTGCCCGAAGGGGCCAGCACCGCAGATATCGCCACGTTGCGGACGGCGGCGGGCATGACCTATCTGATTTCACTGCTATCGCTGGTCATCTTTGTCGTGGCGCTGCGCACCAGCCGCTGGCCGGCCAAGGGCACCGCGTTTAACGTGTGGGTTAACTTGCCAACCTTTGACCCAACCGCTGGTGGAGATGTTGTCACCCGGTTGGAACGCGACGCGCGGTTCAACATTGCCCTTGGATTTCTGTTACCCTTCCTGACACCCGCGGTCATTCAGGCCGCTTCCTCGCTCTTTGGCTCGGTTTCCGTGGCCAACAACCAAACGATGATCTGGACAATTACCGCATGGGCCTTTTTGCCATCCAGCCTGTTTATGCGCGGCATCGCCATGGGGCGGGTCGCCACGATGATCAGCACGGCACGCCAGAAAAATACACGCCCCAACAAAGACGACGCCTTGGTCGCTGTCTAACCTTACTGGCCGCGATCCTATGGGGTGGGCTGGCGCAGGCTGACACCCTGCGGTTGGCCAGCTTTGATGTGGAGCTTACGCGCAAAGGTCCGGGGCTTTTGCTGCGTGACATTCTGAACGGCAAAGACAAACAGATTGCGGCGGTGATTGATGTGATCACCCATGTAGCCCCTGATGTTTTGGTGCTGCAAGCCTTTGATCATGATCTTGAAAACCGCACGCTACAGGCCTTTCAAACGGCTTTAGAAGCCGCCGGACATAAAATGCCACATGCCTTTGCCGCCCGCCCCAACAGTGGTCTGGCATCGGGCTTGGATCTGGATGGGGATGGGGATGGCAAGCTGAACACCCCGCGCGACAGTCAGGGCTATGGCGATTTCACCGGGCAAGGCGGGATGGCGGTGCTGTCACGTTTGCCTTTGGGTGAAGTGCGCGATTTCTCTGACTTTCTGTGGCGCGATTTACCGGGTGCAATGTTGCCGACACATGCAGATGGCAGTCCTTTTCCCTCGGCCAACGCTCAAGCTGCGCAACGATTAAGCAGCGTGGCGCATTGGGATATCCCGGTGGAATTGCCCGGCGGACAAACGCTCAACCTCCTGACCTATCATGGGTCCACCCCGGCGTTTGACGGGGCTGAGGATCGCAACGGAAAGCGCGGTGCGGATGAGACGTTGTTTTGGACGCATCTATTGGATGGCGCCTTGCCATATCCCGCACCACCCCCGCCCTTTACCATCATCGGGCAAGCCAATATTGACCCCAACGATGGTGACGGTCGGCAGGATGCCATCATCACTTTGCTAAGTGATCCCCGCCTGATCGACCCCGCACCCGAAGGGTCCGAAGGCAGCGATACTGCGGACTGGAGCGCAATCGGCGTCGGCAAATTGCGCGCCAGTTACATCCTGCCATGGGCAGCAGCCGACGTGACAGACGCGGGTGTATTTTGGCCCACTGCCGATGCCCCGATGGCCAAGACGGCAGAGATCGCATCCCGCCATCATCTGATCTGGGTCGATATCGCATATTAACACGCGAAATGCGCCACCAAACCCCCTGTCTTTCTTGACGCTTGCACGCCAAACCGCTAGGCCAAACAGCGACAAATGCAGTGCAAGACATGCAAGGATACGCGACATGACAAACCCCTCCCTCCTCATCCTCGCCGGTGACGGCATCGGCCCCGAAGTGATGGCCGAAGTGCGCAAAGTGATCTCTTGGATCGGCGACAAACGCGGCGTGACATTTGACGTGGACGAGGACCTTGTGGGCGGGGCTGCCTATGACAAACACGGCGTTCCTTTGGCGGATGCGACCATGGCGCGCGCGCAAGAGGTGGACGCGGTATTGCTGGGCGCCGTGGGCGGCCCTGCTTATGACGATCTGGATTTCTCAGTGAAACCAGAACGCGGCCTTTTGCGTCTGCGCAAAGAAATGGACCTTTTTGCCAACCTGCGCCCCGCGCAATGTTTTGACGCTTTGTCGGATTTCTCGTCATTGAAGCCAGAACTGGTGGCTGGTCTCGACATTATGATCGTGCGCGAGCTGACCTCGGGCGTATATTTCGGCGAGCCGCGCGGCATCTTTGAAGAAGGTGGCCAACGGGTCGGCATCAACACCCAGCGTTACACCGAAGCCGAGATTGAACGCGGTGCACGTGCGGCCTTTGAGCTGGCGATGAAACGGGACAAGCGCCTGTGCTCGATGGAAAAAGCCAATGTGATGGAATCGGGCATCCTGTGGCGTGACGTGGTGACCGAGGTGTCGAAAGAGTATCCAGAGGTCGAGCTGAGCCACATGTATGCCGACAATGGTGCGATGCAATTGGTGCGCGCGCCCAAGCAGTTTGACGTGATTTACACCGACAACCTGTTTGGTGACATCCTGTCCGATTGCGCCGCGATGCTGACCGGGTCTTTGGGCATGCTGCCGTCGGCCTCGTTGGGGGCACCGATGGCAAATGGCCGCCCGAAAGCGATGTATGAACCCGTGCATGGATCGGCCCCGGACATCACCGGCCAAGGCAAAGCCAACCCCTGCGCCTGTATCCTCAGCTTTGCGATGGCGCTTCGTTACAGCTTTGACATGGGCGCTGAGGCCGATCGTCTGGAAGCGGCCGTTGAAAAAGTACTGGCCGACGGTGTACGCACCGGTGATTTGCTGAATGAGGCCGGGGTGAAACCGGTTTCAACCAGCGAAATGGGCGATGCGGTGATCGCAGCGCTGGACGCCAGCCTGTAACCGTGATGGCGCCGTAGTTTTCTGGGCCTCTGCAGGATGCGGGGGCCCATTTTAATTGACGTCAGACTTCGGTTGGTATTGTGACGCTGAAGATCGCCCAAGGACATGAAAACGCCCCGCGAGGCATGGTCTTTAGTATGCAGCAGCATTGCTATCTGACGCGATTGCCGCATCAGCTGTGGCAAGGGCCAGACCGTCCACAACCGCTGTGAACGCCTCAGTCTGCTTAAGACGCGCTAAGGGGCAGATGTCTTGCGCCTCAGATGACACCATTTTCATCAGGCTGGACCCACCCACCAACACAACGGAATTGATCTGCGCAGGTGCGACCCCAGCCTTTAGCAATGTTGCATAAATCGCCTCGTGCAGACGAGTTCGAAACGTCATCAAAGCCGCGTTGAGCGAACCGGGGGTCACCCGCGCAGCCAGATCTTTTTCAATGAACCCCATCTCAATCTCAGCACTTTGCCCGCCCGCATTGGCAGCGATTTTGCCGCGCTCTGTCGCAAAGGCCAGCTCGTGCCCCAGCTGATCGTCGATCACAGTTTTCAACCGGCCAAGTCGGTCTGGATCCACCGCGAATTTCACCAAATCCTCAACAAGGCGTTGGGTGTCACGCGAATATAGAAACGGGATTTTGGGCCAGGTGGACAGATCATTGAAGATGGCATTTGGAACCGGCAACAGACCGTCACCAAAGGCGCGCCGCAATTCACCGCCACGTCCCAAAAGCGGCATGGCATGGGCCATGGACACGGCCTGATCAAAATCCGTCCCGCCCAGCCGGATCCCGTGACTGGCCAGTATGTGGATGCGGTTTTGCGTGATCCGGTACAGGGTGAAATCCGACGTCCCCCCGCCGATATCGACAATCAAACCGGTCTCATCCGTGTCGTCCAAATGGTGATTGGCAAGTGCGGCGGCTTCAGGTTCTGGCAAAAAACGCACCTCGTCAAAGCCAGCAGCCAGATAGCAACCGCGCAGATCCTCTTCTGCCTGCGCATCGCGCGCCATATCAGCCGAGTGGAAATGCACCGGGCGCCCGGAGAGGACATGGGTAAACACCTGCCCGGTTTGCGCCTCGGCCCGCTCTTTTATGACCACAAGAAAGCGGGTCACAATTTCGGCCAAGGTGCGCCGCTTGCCGCCAATCAGGCGGGTTTCATGGAACAGTTCCGTACCCAGAATGCTTTTCAGAGCGCGCATATAGCGCCCCTCTTCCCCCTCAATCAATGCCACGCCAGCCGCCGTGCCAATCCGCATGTCCCCACCGTCTGTCGGGAAAAACACCGCCGTTGGCAGGGTCTCAGCCCCATCCTCAATCGCAATCCGCTGAAGCGTGTGCCCGTCATAGACAGCCGCCGCTGAGTTGGAGGTTCCAAAGTCTACTGCAAGCATCGGGGTGCGCATTTGAGCCATCCTAGATTGGGAAACCGCGCTGTTAGCGGAACTCACCCTGTGTGACAAGGCCTGCGCGATCAGCGCATCTTATTCGGCGATCTGTCCGGTCAGCCATTTGCGAAACTGGCCCAGCGGTCCATAGGTTGACTGGCTTTCAGGCCAGACCAGAAAATACTCGCCCAGCGTTTTCGCCTCACCCTCCAGCGCAAGACACAAACGGCCTTGCGCGATTTCATGGTCAACCAGAAGCTTGGCAAAAGTGCGATGCCCAGCCCATGCACGGCGGCTTGGGTCATGGTCGACGATTGGTCAAACAGCATCCCTTCGAGCTTTGAGACGCCCAATCCGTTCAGGGCAAACCACTGCTCCCAACTGTCGGGATGGGTTTCAAGATGCAGCAAAGGGTGGGCCAACAAATCCACCGGCGCCTGAACCGGGCGGGACAATAAAGACGGGGCGCAAACGGGCAGAACATGTTTGGGCAAAGGACGAAGCCGCTCGCGCGGCAATGGTGCTTGTTGCGGGTGTTTTGCGCTGACTTTAGC
>DDMF01000047.1:0-11392 GCA_002340515.1 Rhodobacteraceae bacterium UBA2553
GGGCCTCGCATCGCTTACGGTGAACCAAACCCATCCCACCTTTTTCAAACGAAACTATCATGTCCTTCGGCGTACGGCGTTACAACGAGATCTGAAGAACCTGCCATTGCTGCTGGATCGCTTGGCTCATGCAAGAAACCGGTCTGTGCAGCTTGGAAAATTTGTATCCCTATCGGCTTGCGTGATCGCAACCGCTGCGATTGGCCTTTTGGCGCGCCCGGATGGATGGCTGACCAGTATCTTTATTACGGTCTATTTGCCGTCGATGGTCTTCTCGCTCTTTATCCTGATCGAGGGACACTTGGGAAATCACACCCTTAGGTTCCGCGCCTCTCCTGCGATGCCAAGCGAGATAATTGTTCGCATCCTCGCAGGGCGAGCCCCACGCGACAGCGTCATTTGGTCATTGCTTCTAAGCGGATTTATTATCCTGACCTATGCTTATGCGCTAGGTCTTTGACCAAAACCCTTAGCCACCCAAGATCGCCTTAACATAGCCTCGGGTCTCTTTATATGGGGGGACGCCAGAATATTTTTTGACGGCTTCAGGCCCTGCATTATACGCCGCCAAGGCCAGCTTCCATGACCTAAAGCGATCATATTGCCTGCGCAGATACCGCGCGCCACCTTCTAGGTTCTCATAGGGGTCATGCGGGTTTACACCAAGTTTTTTGGCGGTGAACGGCATTAGCTGAGCCAGGCCAATCGCACCTGCATGGCTTTTTGCCCGTGGATTCCATCCGCTTTCTTGTTGAACCAGCCGCAAGAACAGGTCTTCCGGTATGCCATGTCGACGTGCGGCGGACCGCGCCATATCCATATATTGGCCGCGATATTTACCACTATAGGATGGGATCCCATAGCTGGTTTCAACAGCCACCCCTTTCGGCAGCAACCGCGTTGATCCCGCGTATTGCTGCGCCGCACGGGTGTCCAAAACCTGCAACTGAGATTTAAACGCAGCACTGCCGTTAGAGCTCGAAAACAAGCCCTCACCCGCCACCGGCGTCAGGGCGGCGGTGCTGAATATAAAAACGGATCCAATTCCAAAAAGAATATGACGACGAGACATCTTTCTTCCCCAATATGTTAACGACAATATAGGAAAAAACAGGGCGCAGGCAATGGGGGCAGCGCTTTCTTGCGCATCTCATTTCAATCACAGGGTTTTTGGGCTGCGCGCTTTGCCAATTTCATCCACAGAAATCCATTTCCCCCCAATGCCGCGAATGTGTAACCATACGCGCAACGTGAAGAATCGAAAGGACGCAGCCATGGCGGGCTCGCTCAATAAGGTAATGCTGATCGGCAATCTGGGCCGTGATCCCGAAATCCGTACTTTTCAAAACGGCGGCAAAGTGTGCAACCTGCGCATTGCGACATCGGAAAACTGGAAAGACCGCAATACTGGCGAGCGTCGTGAACGCACTGAATGGCACACAGTTGCTATTTTCAATGAAGGTTTGGTTCGTGTCTGTGAGCAGTATTTGCGCAAAGGGTCCAAGGTCTATATCGAAGGTCAATTGCAAACGCGTAAATGGCAAGATCAGTCGGGCAATGACCGCTATTCCACCGAAGTTGTGTTGCAAGGTTTTGGCAGCACACTGACCATGCTTGATGGTCGCGGCGAAGGCGGTGGTGGCGGCCAAGGTGGTGGCTATGGCGGCGGTCAGGGCGGCGGTTATGGCAATGATCCCGGTGGCTACAGCGGCGATCAAGGCCAAGGTCAGAGCCAAAACCAAGCCCCGGCGGGCGGCGGATTTGATGACGAGATCCCGTTTTAAGGACCGGTTGACCGCAAACTTACCCCAACAAACAAAAAGCGTCCATTCGGGGCGCTTTTTTCGTTCTAGTGGCTGCTGCTCTGGTTACCTATCTGACAGCGCGTCTTTTAAGACGGATTGTATAACGGCCATATCCACGTCCGATGTGACAAACGCGTCACCAATGGAGCGCGCAAGAATAAAACGCAATTTGCCGTCCTGAACCTTTTTGTCTTGCCCCATCAGCGCAATCAACCCATCCACATCTGGCAAATCACCCGCGATATCAGACAGGTCTTTTTTCATCCCCATCGCCGCCAGATGTGCGCGCCACCGCGACGGGCTTTCCTGACTGATCAACCCCATCCGGGCCGAGGTTTCAAACGCAAGCGCACAGCCAATGGCGACCCCTTCGCCGTGCAACAGTCGGTCAGAATACCCCGTGGCAGCCTCTAGCGCGTGACCAAAGGTGTGGCCCAGATTGAGCAGGGCCCGATCACCCTGTTCGATTTCATCACGCACCACAATATCTGCTTTCATTTGCACCGAATGGTGCACGGCCTCCGCACGCAAATCCGCATCCCCTGCCGCCAAGGCAGGTCCATTTTCCTCAAGCCATTCAAAGAAAGACGCGTCGCCAAGGCCACCATATTTCACGACTTCGCCGTAACCCGCCAGAAAATCCCGAGGTTTAAGCGTTCCAAGCGCTGCAATATCGGCAAGTACCAAGGCGGGTTGATGAAATGCACCCACCAGGTTTTTCCCATGAGACGTGTTGATGCCGGTTTTTCCGCCAACCGAGCTATCGACCTGAGCAAGTAAGCTCGTCGGAATTTGCACAAAGCGCACACCACGGCGTAAAATTGCGGCGGCAAAGCCAACCAGATCGCCGATCACTCCGCCACCAAAGGCAATAACCACATCTTTTCGCTCGACTTTTTCATCAAGCAGCCATTCCACGACCTGCATCAAGTAAGGCCAGCTCTTGGTGCTTTCCCCCGGAGGAAGGATCAGGGCTTCGCTGCTGATCCCATCCGCAGTCAACCCGGATTTCAGTCTATTCAGGTGCAAGCCCGCAACGGTCTCTTCGGTCACAATCCACACTTTTGGTCGGGTCAGAAAAGGCCCGATTTCCGCCCCGGCACGGTCTATTAACCCGGCCCCAATCCGCACGTCATAGGCGCGCGTGTCCAATGGTACGTGAACTGTGGTCATATTAGTCCTTTTCCAACACATCCGGCCGGGTCAAGAGCGCCTGAACCACCGCATCTGCCATGTCCGAAATAGAGTATTCAGGGCGCGCCTGAACCGAAAGATCCGCCAGTGCATAGACCGGCACACGCGCCTCATAGATATCGGTCAGTGTCTTTTTCGGGTCGGGCGTGCGCAGCAATGGACGCGTATCTTTGTGTTTCACCCGATTCCACAACAGCTCCAGATCTGCCTTAAGCCAGACAGACACGCCGCGATCCGAGATCATATTGCGGTTTACATCGGCCATAAACGCCCCGCCCCCGGTGGAAAGGATCGCTTTTTCGCTGTCCAGCAACCGCCCGATCACTTCGCTTTCGCGCGCCCTAAAAAAACCCTCACCATCACGCTCAAAGATCTCGGCGATCGACATATTGGCCGCCTTCACGATTTCTTCGTCGCTGTCCATAAAGGGTACGCCAAGGCGTTCGGCCACGGCCAAGCCCACGGCGGTTTTCCCGGCGCCCATCATGCCGATCATGACGATGGATTTCTTTACATTATATGCCAACTTGGCGCCCGCTTGCCGAATTACGAAGTTTTTACTTCAATGGCGTGATCTCGTCGAAAAAGCCATATATAAAGTGACGTGAGGCAGCCGAGAGGCGATAAAAAAAGGGGAAACCATGGCGCTCCGTGTAATCAAGCTATTGGTGTTGTTGGTGGTTCTCACCGGTTTTGGTGTATTGGGATATGCGTATCTGGGCGATATGTCACCGGATGCGACACCCCAGAGTATTTCTGTGACATTGAATGAGACATAACCAATATAAAGCAATCCACTTTTCGCTGTGGATGACCATGGCGCTCCTTCCCGCCCCCTCCTACGCGCAGACTGCGGGTGGGAGAGCGGCGGGTGAGGTTGCATCTGCGCCGATGTCGGCAATTGATTGGTTATCTGACAGCATTTCGACCCCAGCCGTGGTTTCACCACAGATAAACACCGAAAACCCCGTGGCCCAATCCGCATCTGTTGCAGATGTTTCTGTTGGCCCACTCGGCTCGCAGACCACAGATGCCATTGGGTTGCTGCCACCGAGTGTCACGGGGTTTTCGAGAGATCTTTGGGGCGCCTCTCGACCGGATGATCTGGCCCATCGCATTTTGTCGATGCCACTGGACCTGATGCCCTCGATGCAATCTCTGCTCACGCGATTGCTTTTGGCGGAGTTAAATCCGCCGCGCGGCGCAAACACCACCGATGACCGACTGTTTCTTGCCAGAGTGGATCGCTTGCTGGCGACAGGTGCTTTGGATCAGGCTGATGCGCTGATTGCAAGGTCAGGGGCACAAACCCCGGCCAGTTTCCGGCGCGGCTTTGATACCGCCCTGCTGCTAGGCGAAGAAGACATCCCCTGTCAGCGGTTAAGTGCAGCCCCCGATCTGAGCCCGACCTTTCCTGCCCGCATCTTTTGCCTTGCGCGCGCAGGGGATTGGGATGCGGCGGTGCTGTCCTTGGGCACGGGACGCGCCTTGGGCTATGTTTCACAAGCGGATGACGATTTGTTGTCGCGGTTCTTGGATCCCGATGTGTTTGAGGGTGATCCACAGCTGACCAAACCCCTTCATCCGACCCCCCTGACCTTTCGCATGTTTGAGGCAATCGGCGAACATATTCCCACAACCGGCCTGCCTCTGGCTTTTGCCCAAGCGGATCTGCGCGCCAATATCGGCTGGAAAGCCCGTGTTGAGGCGGGCGAGCGGCTGGTGCGTATGGGGGCCGTCAGCGACAATCAGATCTATGGGCTTTATTCCGAACGCAAGCCCGCCGCCTCTGGTGGGATATGGGACCGGATGGCGGCGGTTCAGGCCATGGACAAAGCCCTTCAAGCCAAAGATCGTCAAACGGTTTCCGCCCTTTTGCCGGACCTGTGGACCCGTCTGGAAGAGGCTGAGCTTGAAATGCCGTTTTCGCGCATTTTTGGACCCGAGCTGGCCGCTTTGGATCTGGAAGGCGTTGCTGCGCAAATCGCATTTCAGATGGGGCTTTTGTCGGATCAATATGAAGAGATCGCCAAAAAAACCGCCCCCGATGCCTCTGCGAAGTCCCTCGTTTTGCGTGCAATTGCACTGGGGGATATTCAGCTAGGGGATATTAAGAATGTGCGCCCCTATGATGCCGCCAGCACCGCGGTGTTAGAGGGGTTTGCCACCCCCAATATTCCGATCCGCCTGCAATCTCTTATGGATCAAGATCGGTTAGGCGAGGCAATCTTACGCGCCATCGCCCTGTATTCCAACGGTGTTTTTGGCGACTACGATGAACTTTCGGATGCCATCGCCTTTTTCCGCCACATCGGGTTGGAAAATGTTGCCAGGCAGGCTGCGCTTGAATTTCTGATCCTGGAGAGACGCGGATGACACCGGATCACGCGCGTTGGATCTCTGCTTTTCTGGACGCGCAAGCGGCGGAGCTAGACGCGTCGGAAAACACGCTCTTGGCCTATGGGCGCGATCTAAAAGCCTTTGCCGACCATCTGGGGCAAACCGATTTTGAGAACGCCGTGCGAGAGGATATAGAGGATTATCTGGTCGCATGTGATGCCTTAGGGCTGGCACAGGCAACACGAGCCCGACGCCTGTCAGCGGTTAAGGGTCTCTATCGCTTTGCCTATGAAGAGGCATGGCGCACGGACAATCCGGCCTTGAAAATAAAGGGTCCGGGGCGCACAAAGTCGCTTCCGAAAACCTTAAGCGAGGCAGAGGTTGACGCGCTTTTGACGGCCGCGCAACAGCATGGACGAAATACGCCTGACCGGTTGCGCAATGCCTGCCTGATGGAACTGCTTTATGCCACTGGGATGCGCGTTAGTGAATTGGTAAGCCTGCCGGTCTCCGCCGCGCGCGGCGATCCCCGCATGTTGTTGGTCAAGGGTAAAGGCGGCAAAGAACGCATGGTGCCCCTGTCGCCCCCTGCACGGTCTGCGCTTGGTGATTGGCTCGATATCCGTGACCGGGATGAAGAACTGGCCAAGACCAAAACAGGCGCAGAGCATTCCAAATTCCTATTCCCATCACGCGGAAAACTGGGCCACCTAACGCGCCATCGGTTTTTTGGGTTGATCAAAGAAATTGCCGTTGTCGCCGGGGTGTCGCCCGACACGGTGACACCCCACAGATTGCGCCACGCCTTTGCCACGCATTTGTTGGCCCATGGCGCAGATCTGCGCACGATACAGACGCTTTTGGGTCACGCGGATGTGTCGACCACCGAGATTTACACACATGTTTTAGATGAGCGTCTGAAAGAGCTTGTGTTAACGCATCACCCTTTGGCCAAAGACTGATCAGCCAGTGACCGGTCCATAAAGGTCGATGGCCCGGTTTTCAAACGCCTTTACAATACGTTGCATTGCCTCATTAAACACCAGACCAATGACTTTTTGCAGCACCGCACTTTTGAATTCAAAATCCACAAAAAACTCAATTTCACAACCTGTTTCATGGGGGTGAAACTGCCAATGAGATTTGAGGTACTTAAACGGCCCATCCAGATATTCCATATCAAGACGCGGTGTCGCACTGTCCAACACCGCCCGACTGGTGAAACGTTCACGAAACACCTTGAAACTGATCACCAGATCGGCTTCGATGATCTCGGTGCCATCTGGTTGTGGTACGCGCGACCGCACCCTTGCGGCTGAATTCCAGGGAAGGAATTGCGGGTATTTTCCCACATCCGCAACCAACTCATACATCTGATGCGGGCTATATGGCAGAACGCGTTTTTCACCATGTGTCGGCATATGTGCTTTTTCCCTTCTCTCGCGCGTGCACATGTCCTAGGTATGCGCGCGGAAATCAAGAGGGAAGCCCGAGGAAACACCATGTCTGATAAGCCATATGTTATCGATACGCTCATCTCAGCCAAGCAAATTGCGGCTCGGGTCGAACAATTATCCCATGATATTCACGACGAATTTGCCGATACGGACAAGTTGATTGTTGTGGGCCTGTTGCGCGGATCCTTTGTGTTTATCGCAGATGTCGTGCGCGAGTTGGATTTGCCGGTTGAGGTTGATTTTCTTGAGGCATCTTCCTACGGGAACTCGACTGAAAGCAGCCGGGAAGTCCGTATTCTCAAGGACTTGCGTGGAGAGATTGCGGGGCGTGATGTGTTGGTGGTCGAAGATATCGTCGATACCGGTCATACGCTCACCCAGGTCGTTAAGCTGCTGGAAGCCAAGGGACCGAAAAAACTGAAAACCATCGCACTGCTTGATAAACCTTCGCGCCGCGAAGTTGACATCAAGGCCGATTGGACCGGTTTTGAAATTCCCGATGAATTTGTGGTGGGCTACGGCATCGACTATGCCCAGCGAAACCGCAATCTGCCTTATATCGGCAAGGTGCGTTTTACCGATGCGGGTTAAGCTATGAACCCGCGCTGGTTATGGCGCATGTCAAAATGGGCGCGAAACCCGCCCTCAGAGGCGCGGGTAAAGCTTTTTTTGGCAATTTTGGTGATCTGTATTGCGGTGGGCAGTTATGAGTATTTCTGGGGCGCCCCAGACTGGATGCCGGAACTGAAAAAAATCCCGCGCATCAAACCCTAATGCGCGGGTTTTCTAAATTTTTGAGAACAACTGGATTTGCTGACTAAAGCGTTTTTGAATTAGACCTGAGACAGGGATCATTCGAAACGCCTCCCAGCATTTCAGTGTTTCGCGCGTTTCGCCAAAAACCGGTGATTCAGGCTTTTCGAAACGCTTTAGGATTTATTGGCGAGCTTTGCTTCACGATTGGCACGCAGACGCGCAAAATCATCCCCGGCATGATAGGACGACCGCGTTAATGGCGTGGCGGACACCATTGAAAAGCCTTTTCCGTAAGCTGCTTTTTCATAATCGGCAAATTCATCCGGATGCACAAAGCGTTCCACCGCGTGGTGTTTTGGGGTCGGTTGCAGATACTGACCAATAGTGAGGAAATCCACATCAGCGGCGCGCATATCATCCATGACCTGACGCACAGCCAAGGCATCTTCGCCAAGCCCCACCATAATGCCGGATTTGGTGAACATCGAGGGATCAAGCTCTTTCACCCGCTGCAACAATCGCAATGAATGGAAATACCGCGCACCGGCGCGCACTTCTGGATAAAGACCGGGAACCGTTTCAAGGTTGTGGTTGAACACATCTGGTTTGGCCGCGACAACCGTTTCCAGCACAGATGGATCACATTTCAGGAAATCAGGTGTCAGGATTTCGATCGTCGTCTCGGGCGAACGATGACGAATTGCGCGAATGGTCTGGGCAAAATGCTCTGCCCCGCCATCTTCCAAATCATCGCGGTCCACAGATGTAATGACCACATGTTTCAAACCCAATTTTTTAACTGCCTCAGCCACGCGACCGGGTTCAAACTGATCCAAGGCTTCTGTCGGCTTGCCAGTGGCAATATTACAAAAGCTACAGGCGCGCGTGCAAACGTCGCCCATGATCATCATCGTTGCATGGCCTTGGCCCCAACATTCGCCCGCATTTGGGCAAGCCGCCTCTTCACACACGGTTTTCAGGTTGTTTTCCCGCATGATCTTATGGGTTTCGGCATAGCCTTTCCCACCGGGCGCCCGAACGCGAATCCAGCTCGGCTTTTTCGGCTGAGCGTTGTCTTTACGATGTGCTTTTTCCGGGTGCCGCTCTTCGGGCAATTTGAGATCACGCATGGTTCATCCTCCGATTGGGTCAGTATATAGGGGCTGTGATGGGGCGTGTCACGGGGTTGGATCAAACAGGGGAAAGGATTGTGAAGAATTCAACAGAACGCGAAATTGCGCTGAAAGAAACCGACATCCAAAGAAAATTATTGTGAGCATTTTGGAATGGTTCTAATGTTGCGGGAGCTCGGGTGAGGAAGTGATTCCCCGCTTGCCACGAAATCAAACAAATCCCAAAGACGATAAGGATCTAGACATGCACGCAGGCGTTCGCGTTCCCAACATTACATTCCACACCCGTGTCCGTGACGAAAGCATTGGCGGTGACAACCCGTTTCGCTGGCAGGATGTGACCTCGGACGACTATTTCAAAGGCAAGCGCGTTGTGCTGTTCTCACTGCCCGGCGCTTTCACCCCGACATGCTCAACGTTTCAGCTGCCCGGCTATGAAAACGGCGCAGATGAGTTCCGCGCAAACGGCGTAGATGAGATTTACTGTATGTCCGTGAATGACAGCTTTGTCATGAACGCATGGGCCCGAAATCAAGAACTGAAAAACGTCAAAGTGATCCCTGATGGAGCTGGTGAGTTTACCCGTCAAATGGGCATGCTGGTCGACAAATCAAACATCGGCTTTGGCGTGCGCAGCTGGCGTTATGCCGCCGTGATCACCGATGGTGTTGTTGAGGAATGGTTCGAAGAACCCGGCCGCGAAGACAACCACGGCGAAGATCCTTACGGTGTCAGCTCGCCAGAAACTGTTCTGGAATGGTTGAAAAGCAACGGCTAATTCGTTGAGATAAAACACCTAAGGGCCACTCGTTCGGGTGGCCCTTTTTCGTTTTTATTCAGAGATGACCTTAAGACCTTTGGCAAAACGTGCGGCATTTTGCTGGTAATGAATTGCCGAAGCATAAAGGCCGTTGATCGTCGCCGCGTCCAAGTCGCGCACAATTTTACCAGGTGCGCCAAGAACCATGCTCCCGTCCGGGATCTCTTTGCCTTCGGTCACCAGCGCCCCTGCCCCAATCAAGCAGTTTTTTCCGATTTTCGCACCGTTCAGAACCGTTGCCCCCATGCCGATCAAACTGCCCTCACCCACCGTACAACCATGCAACATGGCTTTGTGGCCAATGGTCACATTGGCGCCAAGGGTCAGTGGAAACCCAAGATCCGTATGAAACACGCAGTTTTCTTGAATATTGGTGCCATCGCCGATTTCAATCTGCTCATTGTCCCCGCGAATGGTGCAACCGAACCAAACGGACGCGCGCGCGCCTAATTTCACACGACCAATGACATTCGCATCCGGGGCCACCCAAGCATCTTCGGCGATCTTTGGCGCCAAGCCGTCCAATTCATAAATCATGCTTCATCTTCCTGAAATTCTGATTGCAAGCCACGGACAAAATCCATCAGTCCCGGTTGTTGTGCCAATCGAAGGCGTTCGGCGGATACGATTGTTTTAAGCCGCTCAAAACTGGCATCAAGGTCGTCGTTCACCAACACGTAATCATAGCCATCCCAGTGGCTGATTTCATCCCAGCTTTTTTGCATCCGTTTTTGAATGACATCCTCCGCGTCCTGCCCACGGCTTTCTAACCGGCGACGCAGCTCGCTAATGGACGGCGGCAGTACAAAAACTGACAAGACATGATCCTGTAACGCGGACCGGCTAATTTGTTGTGCCCCTTGCCAATCAACATCGAAAAGCACATCATACCCATCCTCAATGGCGGTACGCACGGGCCCCGCGGGCGAGCCGTAAAAGTTCCCAAACACATGGGCATGTTCCAGCATTTCACCATCCGCAACCATTGAACGGAATTTGGTTTCATCGACAAAATGATAATGCGTGCCATCCACTTCGCCTTCGCGTGGTGCGCGCGTTGTGGCGGACACAGAGAAGCTCAGGCTTGGATCCCATTCCATCAACCGTTTGGCCAAAGTTGATTTCCCGGCGCCCGACGGCGACGAAAGAATGATCAATAGTCCACGACGGTCAATTGAGCGGCTCATATCGGTTTACTCCACATTCTGAACTTGTTCACGCATCTGGTCGATGACATGTTTCATATCTAATCCAGCCGCCGTCAACGCATTGAACTGCGCCTTTGAGCAGAGCGTATTGGCCTCGCGGTTGAACTCTTGCATGAGAAAGTCAAGTTTGCGTCCCATGGGTTTGTCGGTCGCCAACAGCTCATTGGCAGCATCAATATGGGCGGATAACCGGTCCAGCTCTTCACGCACATCCGTTTTCACCGCAATCAGCGCCAGTTCCTGGGTCATGCGATCCGGGTCAATCTCGTCGCTTGCGGACAGAACCCGCGCCAAACTGTCCTTGAGATGCCGGGTCTGCGCATCATTACGCCCCTCTAGCAAGGCCTCAGAACGCGTCACCAATTGAGAGATCTCCGCCACTTGATCCCGCAACAGTTTAACAAGGGCGGCCCCTTCTCGCTGGCGCGAGGTTACAAACTGATCAATCAGCTCCGGCAATTGTGCCTTTAGCGCGCGCGCAATTTCTGTTGTGTCTTGATCATTGCCGGACACCTGTTCAACAACCCCGCGCATATTGGCAATATCCGAGGGGGCCACCGGGGCGATCTGCACGCCCTGGGCAAGTGCTTCGGCAGAGATTTTCTGTAACAGGCCAAGCGCTTGCGCCAAACCTTCTGGACTAAGCGCAACCCGCGCCACATCATCTCGGCGGTTTATC
>DDMF01000047.1:11430-23011 GCA_002340515.1 Rhodobacteraceae bacterium UBA2553
TTATCCGCAAGCCAACTGTCACGTTTCCACGCGCGACCTGACCTTTAATCGCGCCGCGCACCGCGTCCTCCAGCCCCTCGACCCAATCGGGCAGGCGAAGCCGCATATCCAAGCCTCGCGCATTGACCGAGCGAATATCCCAGCTCCAGTTAAATGTGCCATTCTCGCCGGTGGCACTTGCAAAACCTGTCATTGATTGGGGCATGGGCAGTTAACCATTTGATAAGAATTGTCGCCACATTTTAGCGGAATGTGGCATATTAAGATTATAGTAAGGATGACCTCAAGTTCAGTTAACAGACGGTCAACGTTGGAACAAGAAATCTCCGTTGACCGAGTGAAGGAAACCGCCATGAAGATCGAATATGTGAAAGACGGAAACGTGATTTCCATCGATGCAGCCCGGACAGGGATGAAATATCCAGCGGTTTTGCAGGCAGAAGCCTATTGGGAAGGGTTGCGCAATGGCCGCGTTATGCCATCGCGTTCAGATGTCGATCCCCGCGGGATTTCCAACATTCTAGAGCAATCTTTCATTCTTGAAAAAATTGCCCCCGGCATGGCGAAAATCCGGCTGGCGGGTCAGGGAATGAATGACATTTTAGGCATGGAAATGCGCGGAATGCCCATCACCTCGCTTCTCTTGCCTGAAGCACGTGGGGATATGCGGATCGCGCTCGAACGCCTATTTGACAGTCCGGCCACAGTTCACCTTACATTAAAAAGCGCAGGCGGTTTCACGCGCTCTGCTCTTGATGCGCAGATGTTTCTGGCGCCGCTTCGTGACGACCAAGGGCGTGCGACACGCGCAATCGGGGCGATTCAGATCAAAGGCAATATTGATCGCGCGCCGCGCCGTTTCAACATTTCGAAAATGGATGTGACAGAAATTCTGACCAATGATGTGTCTGCATTCCGGAACAAAAACGCGTTGAGTGATCCTCAGACCAAACATCCCTATCTGCAGCGCGAAGATGTGGTGAAGAAAAACACGAGCGCTGACATTCCGGGATATTTGGAACATGCCAAAGGGTCAGATCTGCGCCAAAACCGCCATAGCAGACAAAAGCAGGCCCAGCCCCATTTGCGCGTTGTTGAACCGGAATAGATAAAGATTTTCTGTATTGGTCAGCATCAATTGAACAGCAGTTCGAATAAAAAGCCCCGGCAATTGCCAGGGCTTTTTTTTTGTTTTCAGGCCTGTATCAGCTCGCTTTGCGGGTATCTTGGGGCTGGCGCAGTGCCGAAAGCTCTTCGGCAACTAGAAACGCAAGCTCAAGAGATTGCGACGCGTTCAGGCGTGGGTCGCAGGCCGTGTGATACCGATCTGACAGATTTTCATCCGTCACCGCCCGTACCCCACCGGTGCATTCTGTGACATCCGCACCGGTCATTTCGAAATGCACACCGCCGGGGATCGTCCCTTCGGCTTGATGCACCGCAAAGAACTCCTGCACCTCTTTCAACACTGCATCAAAGGGGCGTGTTTTGTAGCCAGAGGGCGATTTGATGGTGTTGCCATGCATTGGATCACAGGACCAAACAACATTTGCCCCTTCTTCCCGCACCGCTTGGACCAAGCGCGGCAGGTGTTCTGCCACATTGCCCGCACCAAAGCGCGCGATCAGCGTCAAACGACCCGCTTCGTTTTCTGGGTTCAATTTACCCATCAAAACTTTCAGGTCTTCCGCTGTTGTGGTGGGACCACATTTCAGGCCAACCGGGTTGATCACACCGCGACAGAATTCAACATGCGCCCCATCTGGCTGACGTGTACGATCACCAATCCAGATCATATGGCCTGAACCGGCCACTGTTTTTCCAGTGGTGGCGTCAAGACGGGTCAGCGCCTCTTCATATTCCAGCAAAAGCGCCTCGTGCGACGTGTAGAAATCCACCGACGCAAGGCTATGTGCCGTCTCGGATGTGACACCAGCGGCTTTCATAAAGTCCAGCGTGTCTTGGATGCGTTCCGCCATCGCACGGTATTTTTCGGCTTCATCCGAGGCGGTGAAGCCCAGCGTCCAACCATGCACCTGATGAACATCCGCCAAACCACCGGTTGAGAACGCGCGAAGCAAGTTCACGGTTGCGGCCGATTGCGTATAGGCCTGCAACATCTTGTTGGGCGACGGGATCCGCGCCTCGGGTGTGAAGCCAAGTTCGTTGATGATATCACCGCGGTAGCTGGGCAATTCAATGCCATCCACCGTCTCAGTCGGCGCCGAACGTGGTTTGGCAAATTGCCCGGCCATACGCCCAACTTTGACCACAGGAACTTTCGCGCCAAAGGTCAAAACCATCGCCATCTGCAGCATCACCTTGAACGTATCACGGATACCATCAGCAGAAAAATCAGTGAAACTCTCGGCGCAATCGCCGCCTTGAAGCAAAAATGCCTCGCCGCGCGCCGCTTTGCCCAATTCCTTTTTCAGCCGGATCGCTTCGCCCGCAAAGACAAGCGGTGGATACTTTCCAAGCTGCCGTTCGACCTCGGCCAACGCAGCCGGGTCGGTATAGTCTGGCATCTGAACCCGAGGTTTCGATCTCCAGGCCGACTTTTCCCAATCCGTCATTTCTTTGCTCCACTGTAAGTCATGCCCCCCAACTGGGGGATTAAGGCCCCCTTTCTAGCGCGGTGAACGGGAGGGTGCAAACAATGTTGTGAAACATGAATGTGACAGGGGTTTAGAAAATGGGGTTGAAGCTCTAAGGTAAAGCTGGTGTGGTGTTCTTCACCTTTGAAAACCTTCGATATGAAACGAGTCGCTTATGAACGAGACCCAGAAGCAGGACACAAACACACGCCGGTTTGTGTTCGTTTTGGTCAATGATTTTACACTGCTCAGCTTTGCGGGCGCAGTGGATGCTCTTCGTATTGCCAATCGTGCAGCGGGCCAAAAGCTTTATGAATGGGTTTTGATGGGGGAAGGCGGCGAAACCGTTACCTGTTCTGCAGGGGCAACATTTAATGTTGATTCCGATCTGGACGAGCTTCGTCGCGACGACACAGTCATCTTATGTTCCGGCGTCGATGTTCAAGGCAATTGTTCCACCAAATTGCTGAACTGGTTACGCCGCGAGGCCCGCCGAGGTGTTCAGATTGCGGGCCTGTGCACCGCGTCCTTCATCATGGCGCGCGCGGGGTTATTGTCGCAAAAACGTGCGACAATCCATTGGGAAAACCACGACAGCTTTACCGAGGAATTCGACGAAGTTGACCTGACCAAGCGCATTTTTGTGATTGATGGCAGCCGCATGACCGCCGCTGGGGGCACCGCATCGATGGATTTGATGCTCAAGCTGATTGCGCAACAGCAGGGTGAAGACATCGCGAATATTGTTGCCGATCAGCAAATCTATACCTCGATCCGTACGGATCGGGACAGTCAGCGGCTTTCTGTGCCGACGCGCATTGGCGTACGGCATCCCAAGCTCAGCGAAGTGATCCAGCGTATGGAAGCCAATATCGAAGAACCGATTTCCCCCTCGCTATTGGCCTCAGAGGTCGGCATGTCGACCCGCCAACTCGAGCGGTTGTTTCGCCGTTACCTCAATCGCTCGCCTAAGCGTTATTATATGGAGCTGCGTCTTCAAAAGGCGCGCAATTTATTGATGCAAACGGATATGAGCGTGATCAACGTGGCCTTGGCCTGTGGTTTTTCCAGCCCATCGCATTTCTCAAAATGCTACCGATCGCATTATGACACGACCCCATATCGCGAGCGCGGCAGCCAGNNAGTCTGGGGCCTCCGCGGAGGCATGACACGGGTTTTCTTCGTTGTCTCAGGTCTATTTCTGGGCTTGGCCGTCGTCGTTTGGGTCGCCGTACAGACCTTGTTTGGAAATGGTCCTGTCGCATGGCTTGTTGGCGAAGACCTTTCACATCTTCAGCAATCAAAACTTGTCGACCTGGTGGAGCTATCCGACGCGGATCATGTGGTGTACCGCAATGGTCGCACCGGTTGGTTTTTGGTCAAACACCCTGATGATCTGCGCAACGGTTCGATTGGCTTTTTTGGCCCAAGAATGGTTGAAAAACTATTCTCTGCGTCACATCAACCAATCTACTGCGGCTCCGACACCTCTAAAATTCTTTGGGTTATTCGCAATGGTCGTGTAGATGACGCGCTGGCGTTTTGCAAAAGCAACCGCATGGATTTGTCCTCGCTTCGCACCGTGTCGCAACCGGTTGAAATGGAGACCAACGAGCTGAGCAAGGATGAGGTTGAAGCCCTTCTTCCGGACGTGGACGCAGATCCGAACGCCTATTGGGTGACACGCCCGGATAATATCACTGAGTTCACACATCAACAGATCATCACCCTGCCCTATATTTGGTCATCAACAACCGAGGACACCCCCAATAAAAACGATTTGGAGCAGGCATTGCATAAGGCATTATTGGCACAGACCAATGCCAGTCCCGACGAATTATCCGTATCCCTTGCGCTTCAAATTGCACCACGTTTGGGGGGCTTGGTCTCGGCTTCCGATCAGGTTCAGACCCCAACCCATTTGATCAGAGTGGACGATGATGTCCTGCAGCTTTCGCAAGAGGTGTCGCTGATGCGCCCAATCCTCACCCTTCGTTGCGCGAAAGATCTTTGCCTGAAAATGAGCGCCACAAACCTGTCCGCTCTTCTGCAGCCCCATCGAAAACTCGAGGGGGTCCATGGAACACGTCATCCGATAGCCACGCTGTCAAACGAGAATATCGACTTTCTGCCGAACATGGCAGAGATTCGGGACCAGAGCCAAAAGCCCGGCGCCCTGTCGCAGGTCACATATCTCACCCGGTATGTCCGCACGCATTAACCCACGTTTTAATGGCGGGTTCCCCATCATTTTCTTCGCATGCGGGTCTTTTCATTTGTTTTTTTCAGCCCTAGGGTAGCTCAGGGAAAATTTTCCAACTGGGAGAAAAAAACATGAAAAAGCTGCTGATGGCCTCGGCTGCCACTGCTCTTATGTCCGGCGCAGCATTTGCGGACGGTCATGGTGTCATTAAATTGGGCACCATTTTGGGTTACACTGGTCCGATCGAAAGTCTGACACCGCATATGGCGGGTGGCGCAGAACTTGCGATGGCCGAAGTGTCCGAATCTGGTCTGCTTCTGGGCGGCAAAACTGTCGAATCCGTTCGCGCAGATTCGACCTGTGTCGACAGCGCCGCAGCAACGGCTGCCGCTGAAAAGCTGATCACCTCTGATGGTGTCAAAGGTCTGATGGGCCCTGATTGCTCTGGCGTAACCGGCGCGGTTCTGGCCAATGTGGCTGTGCCAAACGGCATCGTCATGATCTCGCCTTCGGCAACCTCGCCCGGCCTGTCGTCTGCTGAAGACAATGGTCTCTTTTTCCGCACAGCCCCGTCGGATGCACGTCAATCAGACGTAATGGCCACGGTTCTGACCGAGAAAGGCATCAAATCCGTTGCGGTGACTTACACCAACAACGACTACGGCAAAGGCATGGCGGACGCATTTAAAGCTGCGTTTGAAGCGGCTGGTGGTGAAGTGACCATCGTTGCAGCCCATGAAGACGGCAAAGCCGACTACACCGCAGAAGTTGGTGCACTGGCATCGGCTGGCGGCGATCTTCTGGTTGTTGCAGGTTATGTTGACCAAGGTGGCGCGGGCATCGTGCGCGGGTCTTTGGACTCTGGTGCGTTTGACATGTTCCACTTCCCTGATGGGATGATCGGCTCCAACCTCGAAGCCAACTTTGGCGACGAAATCGAAGGTTCATCGGGTCAGGTTCCGGGCACAGACAGCCCCGGTGCTGCGACATTTGCTGAGATGGTTGGCGACAAGTTTGACGTCACCTCGCCTTACACCGGCGAAAGCTATGACGCCGCTGCCCTGTTGATGCTGGCGATGCAAGCCGCGGGTTCGGCTGAGCCTGGCGACTACGCTTCAAAAGTGGAAATGGTCGCAAACGCACCTGGCGAAAAAATCTTCCCGGGTGAATTGGCCAAAGGTCTGCAAATCCTCGCTGATGGTGGCGATATCGACTATGTCGGTGCTACGGCTGTTGAGCTGGTAAATGGCGGCGAAGCTGCTGGCAGCTATCGCGAAATTAAGATCGAAGGTGGCAAAATCACCACCGTTCAGTATCGTTAATTCAAATCAACAACCTAACGAAACAGCCCGGATTTTTCCGGGCTGTTTCAGTAAGATACACAGCCAATCTAAGGTTGTGAGGGGGCAAATATGATCGTCATAGAAGACGTTCACAAGCATTTCGGCGGGTTTCGGGCCGTCGATGGTGCCACCATGCGGATCGAAGATGGATCAATCACTGGTCTCATCGGTCCCAATGGTGCGGGCAAAACAACCTTGTTTAACGTGATCGCCGGGGTGTTGAAACCGACATCCGGCAAGATCACGATGGGAGGAGAGGACATTACCGGCCTGCCCCCCCATGAGCTGTTTCACAAAGGCCTGTTGCGCACGTTCCAGATCGCCCATGAATTTGGGTCAATGACCTGCCGTGAAAACCTGATGATGGTCCCCGGCGGCCAATCAGGTGAACAGCTTTGGAACACATGGTTTGGGCGCAAACGTATCGCAAACGAAGAACGGGCCCTGCGCGCAAAAGCGGACGAAGTGCTTGAATTCCTGACCATTTCTCATATTGCCGATCTGCGCGCCGGTGAAATATCTGGCGGTCAGAAAAAGCTGTTGGAACTTGGTCGCACCATGATGGTTGACGCCAAGATTGTGTTCCTTGACGAAGTCGGCGCCGGCGTAAACCGCACCCTGCTTTACACCATCGCGGACGCCATCAAACGCCTGAACGAAGAGCGTGGATATACCTTTGTCGTGATCGAACATGACATGGATTTCATCGAAAAACTTTGCGACCCGGTCATCTGTATGGCCGAGGGAAAAGTGCTCGCCCAAGGCACATTGGCCGAGATCAAAGCCAATGAACAGGTGATCGAAGCCTATCTGGGCACCGGTTTGAAGAATAAAGACCTAAAAAGCACGAAAGAGGATGCATAATGGCAGATCCTTTTCTGATCGGCGACGGGATGACCGGCGGCTATGGTAAAAACGGCCCCGATATCCTGCACGATTGCACTATTTCCGTCGAAAAAGGCGAGATTGCCGTGATTGTTGGCCCCAATGGGGCGGGCAAATCCACTGGTATGAAAGCCGTTTTCGGCATGCTCAATCTGCGCCAAGGGGCTGTACGGCTTGATGGTGAAGACATCACCAAGCTCAGCCCGCAAGCCCGCGTTCGCAAAGGCATGGGGTTTGTGCCGCAAACCCACAACATCTTTGGCTCGATGAGCGTTGAAGAGAACCTTGAGATGGGTGGGTTTATCCGAACAGATGACATTCGCGAAACGATCGAACAGGTTTACGAGCTGTTTCCGATCCTGCGTGAAAAGCGCCATCAAGCGGCGGGGGAATTGTCCGGGGGGCAACGTCAACAGGTGGCTGTTGGGCGCGCCTTGATGACCAAACCCTCGGTCTTGATGCTGGATGAACCCACCGCCGGGGTGTCGCCAATTGTGATGGATGAGCTGTTTGACCGGATCATCGAGGTTGCCCGCACAGGGATTTCCATCCTGATGGTGGAACAGAACGCCCGGCAAGCCCTTGAAATTGCGGATAAAGGCTATGTCCTTGTGCAAGGCGCAAACGCCCATACCGGCACCGGCAAGGCCCTTTTGGCCAACCCCGAAGTTCGCCAAAGCTTTTTGGGAGGGTGATCATGGATTTCCTCAATGCAATTGTGGCGCTGGCCAACTTCGTGTTGATCCCCGCCATTTCCTACGGCTCACAACTCGCGATTGGCGCACTGGGCGTCACGTTGATCTATGGTATCCTGCGCTTTTCCAACTTCGCCCATGGCGACAGCATGGCCTTTGGCGCGATGGTGACGATCTTGGTGACATGGTGGATGCAAAGTATTGGTATTTCGATCCACCCATTGCCCACGGCCCTGCTCGCCTTGCCCTTTGGGATTGCCGCCACATCGCTGATGGTTTTGGCCACCGACCGCGTGGTTTACCGCTTTTACCGACGGGTTAAAGCAAAACCCATCGTCTTTGTCATGGCCTCCATCGGGGTGATGTTCATAATGAACGGCATCGTCCGGTTTATCATCGGACCTGGTGACCAACGTTTTGCAGATGGCGAGCGTTTTATCATTAAAGCGCGTGATTTCAAAGAGATGACCGGCCTTAGCGAAGGGCTGGCCTTTAAGACCAGCCAAGGTATCACCATTGTCGCGGCCATCCTTATCGTCGCCGTTCTGTTTTGGTTCCTGAACCACACGCGCACCGGAAAATCCATGCGCGCCTTCTCTGATAACGAAGATCTGGCGCTACTGTCTGGTATCAACCCCGAACGCGTTGTCATGGTCACATGGATCATCGTCGCAAGCCTGATCACCATCGCTGGCGTGCTGTATGGGTTGGATAAGAGCTTTAAGCCCTTTACCTATTTCCAACTTCTGCTGCCGATCTTTGCCTCAGCTATCGTGGGTGGGCTGGGCAATCCGCTCGGCGCAATCGCTGGCGGATTTGTGATCGCGTTTTCCGAAGTCACTGTGACTTATGCCTGGAAAAAGATTGCGGTCTACATGCTGCCTGAGAGTTTGGAACCAACCGGCCTCGCGCAGCTTCTTTCCACCGACTATAAATTTGCGGTCAGCTTTGTGATCCTGATCGTAGTTTTGCTGTTCAAGCCCACCGGGCTTTTCAAGGGGCAATCGGTATGACCCAAAACATGCGCACTCCCGTTCTTTTCGCCATTATGGCGGTGCTGTTTATCCTGGAAGGCAGCACAAATTTCTGGGTGTTTTCCGGCAGCTGGAACACCTCTCTCGCAATCCTGAACATGGCGCTGATCTCTGCCATTATGGCCTTGGGTGTGAACCTTCAATGGGGATATGCGGGGCTTTTTAACGTTGGGATCATGGGCTTTGTTGCCCTCGGCGGCTTGGCCACTGTGTTGATTTCCATGCCCGCCACCCCCGGTGCGTGGAGCGCCGGCGGGATTAAAGCGCTTTTTGGTTTGCTGATTGGGGTCGGCACAATATTGGGGGCCGTTCAGATCCGTAAACACATGGCACCGGGCCGCGCACGCGGGTTGGCTATGATCGCGATTTTGATCCTGGGGTTCTTCGCCTTTCGTTATGTGTTTGACGCTGGTGTCGCCGCGATCGAAGCCATCAATCCGGCGCAAACGGGCAATTTGGGTGGCCTTAATCCGGGTGGTCCAAGCAATTATAAAGCCCACGGATACATGACGATCTTGGCGTGGCCCGTTGGGGGGCTGCTTGCGGCCGGTGCGGCATGGGTTGTGGGGAAAACGGCCTTGGGGCTGCGCTCGGATTACTTGGCCATTGCCACGCTGGGCATTGCCGAGATTATTCTGGCGGCAATGAAAAACGAAGATTGGCTGGCCCGGGGCGTGAAAAACGTCGTCGGTCTGCCGCGTCCCGTCCCATATGAAGTTGATCTGCAAAACAGTGCAGCATTTGTGGCGCGTGCTGAAGCGTGGGGAACGGATGTGACCACAGCATCAACCATTGCAGTCAAAATGTCCTATGGCGTTCTTTTCTCAGTGGTTTTGGTGGTGTTGTTGGTTCTTTCACAATTGGCACTGAAATCACCATGGGGCCGCATGATGCGCGCCATTCGCGACAACGAAGTGGCCGCCCGTGCGATGGGCAAAAACGTCACCAAACGTCATCTGCAAATCTTTGTTCTTGGCTCTGCTATCTGCGGTCTTGCCGGTGCAATGATGACAACTTTGGATGGGCAGCTGACCCCAAACTCATACCAACCTCTTCGGTTTACATTCCTGATTTGGGTGATGGTGATCGTTGGTGGATCCGGGAATAATTTTGGCGCTGTTCTTGGCGGTTTGATGATCTGGTTTTTCTGGATCAAAGTTGAACCTATTGGCAACTGGCTGATGATGGTTGTCACATCTGGAATGGAAGATGGCTCAGGCCTTAAAATCCACCTTTTGAATTCCGCCGCCCATATGCGGCTGTTTTCAATGGGGATTATCCTATTACTGGTCCTACGCTTTAGCCCACGTGGGTTGGTACCAGAACGCTAAAATGTCGAACGCCCCTCTGATTTCTATTGTGGTCATGGCAGCGGGCCAATCACGTAGAATGAGGGGCGTCGATAAACTGTTATTGCCCTTCCGAGGGCAAAACCTCCTCGCGAACAGAGTGGCCATGGCGGCAAAAACCGGCCGAGATGTTTTTGTGGTATTACCACCTGAAAATGCTGCGCCAGCGCGATGGTCGGCCCTAAAGAACGCACACGCAACCCTTATTCCCTGCCCAGATGCGGCAAGAGGTATGGGCGTAAGCCTATCCTGTGCATTCAGGCATTTGGAAACACGATATGACGCGGTTCTTATATTGCTTGCAGATATGCCAGCGCTTACGACTGATGACCTTAATTTGATGCTAAATGGTTACCAGTCTGGGGAAATTCTTCGCGCCGCCGGGACCAACCATACAATGGGTCACCCCGTCATCATTCCAAAACGCCTGTTTTCTCTGATGACCAACTTGACGGGCGATCAGGGCGCGCGTCGTGTTCTTACCGCGGAAAATACGCGCTCCATCATCGTACCGGGCACCAATGCGGTGATAGATATCGACACCGCAGAGCAATGGGTTTCTTTTCAGCAGGCGCAAAAAAAACCTAACGATACAGGCACATAACCTCACGTTCTTCCAGCACAAGGCGACTTTGGACGTAGCTTGCCAAACCGCCGTTATGGGCAAGTTTCGGCATGGTGCTGATGATTTCCGCTGCCAGATCAGGCGCGACAAAACGGGTTCTTTCCATGTCTGGGACATAGCTTTCCACCCAAATCTCTCCCACTTGGATCAATTGGAAGCGAGCAAAGAGCAGATGTACCATGGCTGGCGAGGCTGAGCATGCATGTTCAAACTGATCAAATCCGACCAAGGTCTTTGCCGGGCATAAAACTTCGCTTTCGCCAAAAAGCATTTCTGAACTGGCCGATTTCTGAAGCACAAGATGGTTTGGGGCCAACAGTAGCTGGCTGCGCCCACCTTCTGATTTCATAACACGAACGAGCGGACCATCAGCCCCGTCCACACGGGAAGACCCGACCCATAATAGGGTTTGCAGCCCGTTGTCATAAGTATGAACCTGATCACCAGCACGCAGATCGCGCGCTGCGACACGGCCTCGCGCGGTACGTACGGGTGCGTTTGAAGAGATACCAGAGGCACTATATGCGTCAGAAATACGCGGTCGGGTTTGGGTGTTTTCACCATGTGTCAGTAAAATATCCTGACGAGTAAGATTGGTATTCAATTCAGACTGCGTTTCGCGCAAAAGAAACATACGCTTACCTCGACTACTGTGAGCGATGCCTAATAGATATCGTTGGGCAACGTCTGGAAACAGATGCGCAAGTGGCCATTGATGGGAGATTGCGAATAGGAGACCTATTCTTTCGGGTAGTGGTCCGTGAGGGCGGCGTTGGTCTCTGTCAGATCGGCATGCTTGGATGCGAGCTGTGACGCTTGTTCGCTTAAGGCCAAAACGGCTGCCCGCACA
>DDMF01000016.1:0-232 GCA_002340515.1 Rhodobacteraceae bacterium UBA2553
GTTGCACGGACGCGATGAACTCGGGCGTCATCGCATCCGGGCAGGGGACTTCGAAATAATAGATCTCTCCGCCCGCGGCAATCACCTGTTTGGTCACGGTTTCATACTGCGGTGGGGTGATGATTGTCGCGCCATCCGGGGCAAAAACCGCCGGGGTCACTTGTTTGCTTTCGGTGACGGTTTCAATCACCGCGGGGGTGACGTCTTTGCCGTAACAGGCCCCGTCGCGCCC
>DDMF01000016.1:249-4034 GCA_002340515.1 Rhodobacteraceae bacterium UBA2553
TGGCCGGTCGCCGGGGGCCATTAAGGTCGCCCCTTCGGGCACCTGTGTCACATCGGATGGCGGGGTGCAGGCCACAAGGCCCAGCCCAACAAGAGGCCCAAGTAAAGACGGGATGACTACGCGTTTCATGTCTGCTCGTTTATTGTCGTTGGCCTGAATGCACCCGATGGTGCCTTGGGGGCAGGTTTGCGAAAGACTAGCCTGTTTGACCAAGCGGGCCTAGCCCCGGCCGATGCAAACTGGCGATAAGCCGCCAAACCCAATGATTTCACTGAAATATGAGGTCTTTTGACCGCGCTCATGCGGTGAAACCCACTGAGGGGGTCGCAAAATTGCGCGCCACGGTTTATATGCGCCGTGAACCCTGAATCACCCTATTTTAATGTATCGGATCACGGGCAAAACGCATTAGATATGCCTCAAGCAAATGGATGGAGAGAGCCAGATGGCAAAGATTACCTATATCGAGCATAACGGCACCGAGCACACCGTCAATGTGGCCAATGGGCTGACCGTCATGGAAGGTGCGCGCGACAACAATGTTCCGGGGATTGAGGCCGATTGCGGCGGCGCCTGCGCCTGTTCCACCTGCCACGTTTATGTGGATGAGGCTTGGGTGGAAAAAATCCCGGCCAAAGACGCGATGGAAACCGATATGCTTGATTTCGCGTTTGAACCTGACGCGGCGCGCTCGCGTCTGACCTGTCAGGTGAAAGTCACCGACGCGCTGGACGGTCTTGTGGTGCATATGCCTGAAAAACAAATCTGATGACTGTGGCGGCGGGGCGTGTGCTGGGCGTGATTTGCGCCTGTGCCTTTGCCGTTTTGGCACTCCCCGCCACGGCAACCCCGCCTGATCAAATCACCGAGGCGAAGTTTTCAGAGCCCACCACGCGCTACGCTCACAGTGTGTTGGGTGATAACGTGGAATGGGGCGCGCTTGAGCTGACCATCGACAAATGCCTTGGATGCGACAGTCCGGTGGTTGAGACGCGCCTGATCCGCCTGCCGCAAACCCGCGTGTTCGAAGACCTCGCCCCGCGTATTTTCCGTGATGACGATGGCACCACCCTTGTGGCTGTGGTCGAAAGCGATGCCAAGCTGGGCGCGCGACTGTCGATTTATGATCAGAACGGGCTTTATGTGGCCACACCCTTTATTGGCCGGGCGAACCGGTGGTTGGCACCGATTGGGGCCGCAGATTTTGACGGCGACGGCTGGATAGACCTTGCCTATATCGACCGTCCGCATCTGGCGAAAACCCTGCGTGTCTGGCGATTGGACCGCCACAAGGATGCACCGCGCCTGTCTGAGATTGCGTCAAAACCCGGCCTGACCAATCACCGCATCGGCGATGACTTCATCACCAGTGGCATCCGCGATTGTGGGCAGGGGCCAGAGATCATCACAGTGGATGCAGCTTGGCAAACCATCATGGCGACCACGCTCAAAGACGACACCCTGTCATCCCGCGCCCTTGCGCCCTTCGGCGACCGCTCCAGCCTGAATGCCCAATTGTCCTGCCCAAACTGACCCCCCCTTTTTCTTGTTGAAAATATCCTGGGGGAGGCCGGCTCGAAGAGCGGGGCGGGGGCAACGCCCCTGATCCAACGGTCAAAAAAACCCGCACATATTGGCGCGGGTTTTTGTCCTGTTGGTAAGGTGACTTACAACGCGCGCCAGCCGATGTCTTTGCGGTAAAATCCGCCCGGCCAGTTGATCCCATCCACCATCGCATAGGCCCGCTCTTGCGCTTCGGCCAAAGTGTTCCCGCGCGCGGTCACGTTCAAAACCCGTCCGCCGGTCGCGGTGATTTTCCCGTCAACTTCTTTGGTGCCTGCATGAAAGACCATATTCTTGCTGTCCTCAGCCACGTTGTCCAACCCACCAATCACGGTGTCCTTCTTATACGCCCCCGGGTAACCATTGGCCGCATAAACCACTGTAATCGCGTGATCATCTGCCCAGTTCACCTGCGCCTCATCCAGCCGCTCTTCAGCGCAAGCCAACAGAAGATCCAGCGCTTGCGCACCCAGACGCATCATCAGAACCTGACATTCCGGGTCGCCAAAACGCACGTTGTATTCCACCAACCGGGGCTGGCCGTCTTTGATCATCAGACCCACGTAAAGCACACCCTGATACGGCGTGCCGCGCTTGGCCATTTCAGCCACGGTTGGATTCACGATCTCATCCATCGCCTTTTGCGCAATCTCATCGGTCAGAACTGGGGCTGGAGAATACGCCCCCATGCCGCCGGTATTTGGCCCGGTGTCGCCTTCGCCCACCCGCTTGTGGTCCTGCGCCGTGCCGATCGGCAGCGCGGTTTTCCCGTCACAAAGGATGAAGTAAGACGCCTCTTCACCTTCCATAAACTCTTCGATTACCACCTCGGCCCCAGCGCCGCCAAAGGCCCCGCCGAACATATCATCGATGGCGTCCAAGGCTTCCTGCTCTGTCATCGCGACAATCACGCCTTTGCCCGCGGCCAGCCCGTCAGCCTTGACCACAATCGGTGCACCATTTGCGCGGATATGCGATTTGGCCGCATCCGCGTCAGTGAAATGGCCGTAGCCCGCCGTGGGCGCGCCAGAGGCATCGCAAATCTCTTTGGTGAAGGATTTTGACGCTTCCAATCGGGCCGCCGCAGCAGATGGGCCAAACACCTTGATGCCTGCCTCGCGCAACCGATCTGCCACGCCATTTGCCAGCGGCGCCTCAGGGCCTACGATAACAAAATCCACGCTGTTTTCCTGGGCGAATTCAACCACAGCTCCGCCATTTTCAATATCAATCGACGCACATTCCGCAATCGCATCCATGCCCGCATTGCCCGGCGCACAGATCAACCGATCGCATTTCGGGTTCTGTTTAACCGCCCAAGCCAGCGCATGTTCGCGCCCGCCACTGCCGAGAATGAGAATGTTCATGTTGGTCCCCTGATATCCGGTCTGATATGACGTGGGGCATAACGATCAAAGCTGTTGGAAACAAGTCTGTTGGCCGCCGATGGGGCGTAGAAATATGTGCATTATCTCGGCAAGGTCTTGGCCTTCTGCGCGGCGCCGACTACAGTTTCCGAAACCTTCATAAGCACCGAGCGCCCCATGTCTGACCTGATCGACGACCCAAATCCCGGCCAGAACACACCTGAATATACCGTCGCCGAAATCTCGGGCGCGGTGAAGAAAACCATCGAAGGGGCGTTTGGGCGCATTCGGGTGCGCGGCGAGGTTGGGCGCGTGTTCAAAGCCCGCTCAGGTCATTTGTATTACGACGTGAAAGATGACGGCAATGTGCTGGGCTGCACCACGTGGAAAGGGCAGGCGGCGAAACTTTCCGTGCAACCAGAAGAGGGCATGGAGGTGATTGTCACCGGCAAGCTTACCGCCTTTGGTGCCCAGTCGAAATACAACATGAATGTCGACGAGGTTGTGGTTGCGGGCGAAGGCGCGCTGATGGCCATGCTCGAAAAACGCAAGAAAAAACTGGCGGGTGAAGGCCTGTTTGATGAGGCGCGCAAACAGAAAGTCCCGTTTCTGCCAGAGATCATCGGCGTGATCACCTCGCCCTCTGGCGCCGTGATCCGCGATATCCTGCACCGGTTGCGCGACCGTTTCCCGCGCAAGGTTCTGATCTGGCCGGTGGCCGTTCAGGGGGCCGCCTGCGCGCCGGAAGTCACCCGCGCCATCGAAGGGTTCAACGCACTCACCCCCGGTGGATCCATGCCGCGCCCTGACCTGATTATTGTCGCGCGCGGCGGCGGATCAATTGAGGATCTGTGG
>DDMF01000098.1:0-2941 GCA_002340515.1 Rhodobacteraceae bacterium UBA2553
CGCAGGCTGCCGTTTTTCAGGATCACGGCCTCCCAAACTTCTTTGCCCGCGATGGCGAAAAACAGCGCCATCAGCATGTCATTGATCAGGTAGTGAAAGGTGACAACGCGTTCCACATCGCCATATTCAAAGTGATGCGCGGCCTCGCCATAGGCATGTTCCCAATGGCCAATGTCTGCCCCAATCCAGCCGTTGAACCACAGCGGATATTCCACCACATGATGATAGGATGCCGCATCCGTATTGGCCCAGATTAATGCAATCACCGCGCCCCCAATCAGCAAAACTGAATAGGTCGCGACAAAATTCCACACACGATACATTGCTCACCCCGTCGTTATTCAAACAATCAGACCGCCCAGTGATCAGGACAGCCCGTTTGTTTTTCAGTCCCTTTCACCCGAATAATGCACCTTTCACCAATCGACAATGCACAGTTCAATGTACAGTTCGGCGGGGCATCATGCGGGTCACATTAGGGCGACCATATTCCAGCTGATCCCCGCAAGGACCGCGCCGACGACAGCAAGGCCAATATATGCGACAAAAACACGGGGTTTTACCAAGGCCCAAACCGCGACGGCGGCGGGGATACAGCTGACGCCCCCTGCGATGACAAAGGACATGGCGGCGCCTTGGCTCATGCCTTGCTCCAAAAGCGCGGCCACCATCGGCACAGCGGCATAACCGTTCAGATAGGCGGGCGCGCCGACGATGGCCCCCAAGAGGATCGGCAGGACCCCTTCCCCACCCAAGACTTGCGCCACCCATTCGGCTGGAATGAACTTCAGCATCAGCGCTTCGAGCATATAAGCCAAGAGCAGCCATTTGCCCAAGAACAGCGCGTTTTCAAGTACTGTGTCGCGGAACTCAACCCGGCGCGGGGCGTCTTGCCAGAACTTCCATTTCACGGTTCCTGCAAAGGGATCCGTGCCCGACCCCGTTCCACAGCCGCTGTCACTGCAACAGCTTTTGACGGGGGTGTTTTTTAAGGGGTCCGCAAAGACCACCGTCTGCGCCATGGCCCGTACCACAAGCCCGCCGAACAAACCGATCAGGATCGCGGCCAAGCCTTTGGCAATCGCGAAATCCACACCCAATGTCCCGGCCGTAATGGCAAACATCGCCGGGTCCATCAAAGGGGAGGCGAGCCAAAAGGCCATCACCGCCGACAAAGGCGCCCCAACCGCCAGCATCGCGGCGATAAACGGGATCACTTCGCAGGAGCAAAACGGGGAAATACCGCCCGCAAGAGCCGCCATCACAATCATCCGCCCCTCGCGCCCCTCAAAGGCCTTAGCAAGCAGCGTTTCCGCGTTGGTCGCCTTCAAATACCCCACCGCAAAGATCGCAAAGAGGATAAAGGGCAACGTGCCCGCAAAGGCTTTCAGGGCAAAAATCACCGTCGGGCGGATCTCAGCCGGGGCAAAAAGCGCGAGGATCAGCGGGATCGCCAGAATGGCCACCCACGCCCAATCCGGTTTCCACCGGCGCGGCGCCGTTTGTGTTGCATCAGTCATGGGTATGCCCCTTTCCATCGCCGCAATCTGCGCAGCATTCCAAAAGCAAATAGTCAGACAAGGCGCGCATCACATCATATTCCGCAGCCGCACAAATGATCGACCGGCCTTGTTTTTTCTGCGTGACCAACCCGGCCGCCGCCAAAATTTTCATGTGATGGGTCAATGTCGAGCCGGTCACGCCGGAACGCTCCCCCAGCGCACCAATGGTCAGTCCCTCTGGCCCCGCGCGCACCAAAATGCGCAGGACCGTCAGGCGTTGCTCGGACCCAAGGGCCGCAAATTGCGACGAGGCCAGTTCAACAGGGATGGGATAAATTTGGATATGTGTCGAGTTTTTCATATTTCTAGAAATATAGAAATGAATGAGCGGCGCAAGTGTTATTTTCACATCTATCGAAATATCCCACTCTCTTGTCTTTCCGGGCCAGCGGCTTAGATTTGCGCAATGACCATCCCCGTGACCACCCTTCACACGAGGCTAGCCGCCTGCCGGATCTGCACCGATCGTTTTGCCGCGACCCACACCGCGCATGCCCCTCGGCCCATTGTCTGGTTTCAACCCGGCATGCGCATTCGCATCATCGGCCAGGCACCGGGAATGCGCGTGTACCTGTCTGGCGTGCCGTTTGATGACCCGTCGGGCGACCGGCTGCGCGATTGGATGGGGTTTGACCGGGATCAGTTTTATGACCGCACCCGTGTGGCGATCACGCCCATGGCCTTTTGCTTTCCGGGGTATGACGCCAAAACCTCTGACTTGCCGCCGCCCAAGATCTGCGCAAAGACATGGGCCGGGCAAGTGAACGACGCCCTCGGAACACCGCCCCTTACCCTGATCGTCGGCGGCTATGCCCAGAAATGGCATCTTGGCGTAAAAACCGGCGTGACCGAGACGGTTTCCCACTGGCGCGCCCACGCGCCGCACGTCTTTCCCTTGCCACATCCCTCGTGGCGCAATACGGGATGGATCAAGAAAAACCCTTGGTTCGAGGAAGAGCTGTTGCCCGCCCTCAGAACCCGGATCGCCGAGGTGATGACATGACTGAGACCCAAACAGAAACCCAGCTTGATCAGGCCCACGCTGTGATGAGCAACAATCTGGATGATGACGCGGCCCGCCTGCGGTTTTACGAACGCCTCGCGGATGGCGAGCTGTTTTTGCTGCTGGCCCGTGAAGCCACCGGAAGTGACGAAGAGATCGAACCAGAGCTGTTTGAGCTGGAAGATGACACCTATGTGCTGGTGTTTGACCGCGAAGAACGTCTGGCGGAGTTTGTCGGAAAACCCGCGCCCTACGCCGCCCTGCCCGGCCGGATCGTGGCCCGCATGCTCGCAGGCCAAGACATCGGGCTTGGCGTGAACCTGTCCGTGGCGCCCTCGTCTATCCTGATCCCCCCACCTGCTATCGACTGGCTGGC
>DDMF01000098.1:3018-8476 GCA_002340515.1 Rhodobacteraceae bacterium UBA2553
CCCGAGGCCCTGATCGCCGCCTTAGATGCAAAACTCGCCAGTGCTGCGGGGCTTGCCAGCTGCGCCTGCCTTGCTGGCGTCACCTATTCCGACGGTCGCAAAGGCCATGTGCTTGGGTTCATTGACGCAGCCGAAGGTGCCTATAACGCGCTTGCCGGTGCTGCCAATGAGGCGCTGACCTTCTCTGGCGTGGAAGCGGGAGAAATGGACGTTGGGTTCTTTGCGTCTGAGGATCTCATGGCACAAAAACTGGTGACTTACGGCCTAAAATTCGACTTGCCGATGCCTGAGGCCCGCGAACTGGTGAAGCCCGCAGCACCGGGATCAGACCCTGAAAAGCCACCCATTCTAAAGTAAGGCGCGCCCTTTTCCTCTTTCTGGAAATATCCCCGCCGGAGGCAAGAAATCTGCATGCGCCGCCCGGAAACGCAAAGAAATGGGCGCGACAATTGCCGCGCCCACCTATTGTGAAGGGGACTTGAAGAACGCTTAGCCGCGCTTCCAGATCCACATCATGTTGTTTTCGTGCTTACCGGTGTCTTCACCAATCACAACCGAACCGTCTTTACGGACAATCAGGTTGTCTGGGTTCGAAATGCTGTCCGTTGGGCAAGCGTTCGGCGTGTTGGCTTTGTCATACCCGTGACCGGCCACAACCGGCACCATGCTTTTCACGTCATAATCCGCTTCCAGCGGCATTTCATACACCACACCACATTTGTTGGCCTCAAGACGCACGTCGCCTTCACCATCGGCCATGGTTTTGCCGACCTCCGACATCGCCATATACATGAAGGGAACAGAACCGTCTTTCGCGCCTTCATAGTTGATGTTCACGCCTTCCATTTTGCGGAACTCAGCGGTAGCCCCTTTGGCGGCAGCGGCTTTGCGGCTTTCCAAGAAGGCCACACGGTTGTCAGCCGCTTTGCCAGCCGCCCAATCCGCGATGTCCGCTTCGGTCAGATAGCTGTTTTTGCCCTCTTCAAACTGGTCAGGCGTGATGCCGTCATAGTCTTTGATCCAAGCGGCCACGTCGTCGTTTGAGCCATGCGCCAGTTCAACCCAGCTCACGTCAAAGCCCGTGGTGGCCGAAGGCGCCGCGTTGCCCGCATCCCGCTGGGTCATTTTCGCGGCATAAAGCGTCCCGGCACTCAGATCACCGGCAGTGTCAGCCACAAACTTAAAGAACACAACACCGGTGCCATCGTCCGACAGGTACACGGTTTTGTTGTCTGGCATCACAACCGAGTTTTCGTGGCTAAAGCGGCCCATGGCGAAATGCTTCACCGGGGTTGCGGCCCCTGCTGGGTCGGTGATTTCCACGATGTAACCATAGTCATAGGGGTTCGGGTATGTGCCCAGATATTTCGCCAGATCCTGCTGCCCGTCATGGTATTTATAACCGGGGTTGTTCCAATCGGATGAGTTATCAAAATACAGCTCTTCTGAGCTGAGCGGCGTCATCCATGGCGACATGGTGCCAAAGCAGTTGACCCAAGTGCCTTTCACGGCAGAGAAGTCCAGCATTTCAATGTCTGACGCGGTCCAAGTGCCGTCATCTGCACGGGCCAGTTTGGCGCGGCTCATGCCACCGGGGCGCTCTTCCCAGTTGGTGAACAGAAGGCCTTCGTTGTCACCGGTTGGCACAAAGCCATTAAAGTCAGGGTCAGTCGAGGCCAGAATGTTCTCGCCTTTTATGGTGTTGATGTTGCCCAGACCATTGTCGCCGGCTTGCATCAGGATTTGGTAGTCACCCAAAGTGGTGGTGACCACTTTCTTGTCGGCCTCTGAGGTGGGCACGGCCAATTCGCTTGCGTCCCAATTCACGTTGGACACAACGCCCACGATGGCACGCGCGTATTCATTGCCCAGATCATCATCCGGGTGCTGGGTGTTGAAAAACAGATCAGACCCCTGCTCATAAATACCGGTGATCTCAGCACCCTTTTGCACAGCCACCACACGGGTCAGGCTATCGGCAAACAGGGCAGCAGGGGTAAGTGCGGTCGCGGCCAGCAGGCAGGCGATCTTACGGGCAAGCGTCTTTTTCATTTGGGTCACTCCTCAGGTGTCAAACAGGGCCATCCGCCCCTCGGCACCGCATCTATGGGGGGAGTGTAACAGGTTAGAGACGGGTGTGTGACAGGGGTGTGAAAGATGATAATACGATCAGAGTATGAGAAACAAACTACATCTTTGGTAACTTTATCAAGCCTTCAAGATACACATTATCCGCGCCAAAAACCTGTGCCTCGGACTTACAAAACATTAGGTAGTTGTAACCTTCTGCCACTATCTCAGAAACATCTACATATTTACTTTCTATTTCATCACTCGGTGACAAGAGTAACGCCAAGGATGGAGATAAGGGATAAAATAGCTTTAAATCTGGGTCATCTGACACATTGAGATTAACAATTGGTTGGTCCCCCGCGATGAATCGTATCTCAGTCTGGTTACGTAGAAACGTAAGGTTGTATTTTTCATGCTTTGAAAACAATCCATAAGCAATATTGCTTGCAAAGATAAATTGCATCACACTCCAAAGGCTCTTCAAATCGAAATGTGCTGGCACCTCCAAACCGCCTATAGCATTTTTGTGCTTCAGCGTGCGCACATATTGTAATGCAAGAAAGAAAAGAAATTCGCCACGCCGTTCAGGATCACGCCAATCAGTATCGACTTGCTCCTTCAAGTTTCTAAGCATTTCCACTGCTCCGTTCTCGTATGCCGCGTGCAAGTCTTCCGCGAGTGTTTTTTGGATAACAAGTAACTTGTCTTCAACTTCCACCCGCCGTGGATCCTCCGGTGGCTTAGAGGAAAGAAATGATCGCACTTGAAACGGCATTTGAAAAAGGTTGAGCCAATCTTTATTGAACGCTTGCAACTCAGCCTCTCGCGCACGCCCTATAAAGTCATTTACAAATAGAAGCTCGTCCTCGCCAAGTTCTTTGAACTCATAGAAATAGCGCTCAGAAGCCAGATTTCGAGGGTTAGTGCTAAACACCTTTCCCTTGCGTGCGCATCTTACTCTTCCTTCGACGGCCCAGCCTTCGAGGTAATGCCGCCATACATGATGCTGGTTTACAGTATGATCAGACAGTGACTAAACCCTCACCCCTCCAACGCATCCAACCGCGCTTTCAGCGCTTCGTTCTCTTCGCGGGCTTTCTGCGCCATGGCGCGTACGGCGTCGAACTCTTCTCGGGTGACGAAATCGCGGTCGGCCAACCAGCGGTCCATCCAGGATTTCATCGCGTTTTCCGCCTCGCCTTTTGCCCCTTGCGCCACGCCCAGCGCGTTGGTCATGATTTGTGACAGGTCATCAAACATTTTGTTGCGCGTTTGCATGGGGCTCTCCTAGCGTTCTGGCCAATCTGGCTGCGTTTTATGCGATCTATATGGGGGCAAATGCGCCGTTACACAAGATCACTGCACAAGTTCGCCGCTGCCCGCGTGTGACCCTCGGCCCCCATTGACACCCCCCGCGCGCATTGTCAGGAATGCCCCATGTTTATGGCCATTCCCTTTCCCGCGCTCACGCCCGAGATCTTTTCCATTGATCTTGGTCCCATTCATTTTGCCCTGCGCTGGTATGCGCTTGGCTATCTGGTGGGCATCGCGATTGGCTGGTGGATCATCGCGCAGGCGTTGAAACGCGTGGGATTGTGGTTGAATGATCCGCCCATGACCCGCGCCCAGCTGGAGGATCTTGCGACCTGGATTGTGATCGGCATCATTGCCGGCGGACGGCTGGGCTTTGTGCTGTTTTACCAGCCCGAATATTACCTTGCGAACCCGGTTGAGATCCTGAAGGTCTGGCAGGGCGGCATGTCGTTTCATGGTGGGTTTCTCGGCGTCATCACTGCGGTCTTCCTCTTTTCACGCAAACACACGCTGCCCTTGGCGTCGGTTGCCGATTGTCTGGCGATTGCCGCGCCCATCGGCATTGGCCTTGTGCGCCTGACCAATTTCATCAATGCCGAACTTTGGGGCCGTCCGACCGATGCCCCATGGGGGGTGATTTTCCCCGGCGAGGCGGCACAAACCTGTCTTGGCATTGTCGGCCCTTGTGCGCGCCACCCCAGCCAGCTGTATGAAGCCGCCCTTGAGGGCGCCGTGCTGGCCGCTGTGCTTTTACACTTGGCGTTCCGCTCTGGCTGGCTGAAACGCCCCGGCGCCCTGACCGGCCTGTTTTTCCTTGGCTACGGGCTTGCGCGGTTCACGGTCGAATTTTTCCGTCTGGCCGATGCTCAGTTCATCACCCCAGACAACCCATGGGGCCATGTGATCCGGGTCGGACAGTTTGGCATCACCATGGGGCAGACCCTGACCCTGCCGATGATAATAATCGGTGCGCTGACGCTGATCTGGGCGCTTCGGTCCAGCCCCAAAGGCACGCCTGTGAAAGACCCAAAGGCATGAATGACGACGCCCTCACCGACCTTCTGTTGCGGCGCATCACCAAAACCGGCCCAATCACATTGGCCGAGTATATGGCCGATTGCCTGATGCATCCCGAACATGGCTATTACGCGACCCGCGACCCGTTTGGCACAGCGGGCGATTTCATCACAGCACCAGAGATCAGCCAGATGTTTGGCGAGATGTTGGGATTGGCCTTGGCGCAAGCCTGGATGGATCAGGGCGCGCCAGCACAGTTTACCTTGGCCGAACTCGGCCCCGGCCGCGGCACCCTGATGGCGGATATCCTGCGCGCCACGCGGGGGGTGCCAGGGTTTCACAGTGCAGCCGAGGTGCATTTGGTGGAAGCCTCGCCGCATTTGCGCGGCGTGCAAACCACCCGCCTTGCCCCCCTGCAGATCACCCACCACGACACAGTGACTACCCTGCCCGATCACCCCCTGTTTCTGGTCGCAAACGAGTTTTTCGATGCCCTTCCCATCCGCCAATTCATCCGCGAAGGGGATTTTTGGTGCGAACGGCAAGTGGGCGAGACCAATGGCAAGCTCGCCTTGGGTCTGACCGCCCCCCTGCCCAACGCCGCCCTTGATCACCGATTGGGCGACACCAAAGACGGCGATCTGGTGGAGTTTTGCCCAGCACTGGCCCCGATCTGCGATGAGATTGCCACACGCATTCACGCCCACGGCGGGGCGGCATTGATCATAGACTATGGCGATTGGCGCTCCCTTGGCGACACATTCCAAGCGCTGGAAGCCCATAAAACCACCGATGCAATGGCCGCCCCCGGCACGGCGGATCTGACCGCACATGTGGATTTTGAACGCATCGCGCATTTCGCTTCCCCTTTGGCACATTCGCTTTTGACCCCTCAGGGTGTATTTTTGGAACGTCTGGGCATCACCGATCGCGCCCAAGCGCTGGCCGCGAAACTGACCGGAGAGCCGCTCACCGCCCATATCGCAGCACATCGCCGCTTGACCCACCCCGATGAAATGGGGACGCTCTTTAAAGTGCTGGGGTTGGTTGGGCG
>DDMF01000098.1:8559-22673 GCA_002340515.1 Rhodobacteraceae bacterium UBA2553
GGCGCGTCCTCGGGCGTGTATTCGGGGCTGAATTGCGGGTCGGGCAGTCAGGACCAGTCGGAATTGGTTGAGATTAATCGCGCCCGTGTGGCCAAAGCGATGGAGGCGGAACCCAGCGCGCTTTGCGGTGTGTATCAGGTGCATTCCGCCGATGTGGTCACAGTGGACGCGCCAATTGTCGGCGACAAACCCAAGGCCGATGCGCTGGTCACCAATGTGCCGGGTCTGGTGTTGTCGGTCCTGACGGCGGATTGCCAACCGGTGCTGTTTGCCGACCGTGAGGCCGGTGTGATTGGTGCCGCCCATGCGGGTTGGAAAGGCGCACGCGACGGTGTGCTTGAGGCGACATTGGATGCGATGGAGGCCTTGGGCGCCCACCGCGCCACAACCACCGCCATCATTGGGCCCTGTATCAGCCAGCGTAATTACGAGGTTGGTCCGGACTTCATGGAGGATTTCCTGAGCGAAGATGCGGAGTATGCCCGTTTTTTCGCAAATGGGCATGAAGACCGGATGATGTTTGACCTGCCGGGATTTGGCCTTCATCGCCTGCGCACGGCCGGGGTTGGACAGGCGGAATGGGTGGGGCATTGCACCTATGGCGATGAAGCACGGTTTTATTCGTATCGCAGGTCCTGCCATCGTAAGGAATCAGATTACGGGCGGCTGATCTCGACCATCCGGCTGTAAGCCCCAAAAATGCGCCAACTTCGGCGCGGCTTGCCCTTTTTGCGCCCCATTTGAGGGAAACAATGCGGTCCCTCGCGGTCGATTGCGCCATTTTTCCCGGACAATTCCCTTATTTCACTCGGTTTCACCCGGATCACACAAAAATCCACCATAGGTCCAGAATTGCCCAACAGGTGCCAAACACTCGCCCCATTCCACCGCTAAACCTTAATCAACAAGAGAGAAACGCCCGCATCAGATGGGCCAGAGATTGAGGCTAAGAGCATGAAAAAGCGTCGCTGGATGAAATGGATTATTGAGGCAGAAACCGACACATCGGCCCTGCCCTATACGCGCACCAATCGCCGTAAAAAGGTCGAAGAAAAACGCGCGGCGTAACGCAGCACCCTTTGGGTCCTCCCACCCGAACTGCAAAAAGCCGCCTCAAAAGGGCGGCTTTTGTCGTGTCTGAGGTTGGGGCGGCTGACTTAAGGCGTTTCCGCCATCCGCGCCTCAAGCACATCAAATGGCACGCCGGGATCATCCTTGGCCCCGCGAATGACCAGCGAGGTTTTCACCGATCCCACATTGGGCGTGGTCAGCAGATCTTCGGTCAGAAAGGTCTGAAAGGTCGACAGATCGGGGGCGACGCATTTCAGCACAAAATCCACCTCGCCATTCAGCATATGGCATTCGCGCACCAGCGACCAACCGCGGCATTTCCCTTCAAAGGCCGAGAGGTCCGCCTCGGCTTGCGACACCAGCCCGACCATGGCAAACACCTGCACCTCAAACCCCAGTGCGCGCGCGTCCACGTCCGCGTGGTAGCCTTTGATCAACCCCTGCTCTTCCAAGGTGCGCACGCGGCGCAGGCAGGGCGGGGCGGAAATGCCGACCCGTTTGGCCAGTTCCACATTGGTCATGCGCCCATCGGCCTGCAATTCCGCAAGAATCATACGGTCGATCGGGTCTAATTTATGTCCGGCCATGCGGGATCCTTCTGGCGCAATATCATGAGATTGCGCAAACATTATCTGTCATTGAATGGTTGCGCAACAATCTTTCGCGAAAACGAAATTTTCTTACGCGGCCCCGGAATTCCGTCACAAATTCGGCATCAGATGTCGCGCAGGGCCAAAGGGGCTTTTCTGGCGGCGCACAGCCCCCTATATCCGTGGGGATTGTAATTTCAAAGCAGGATTGCCCCCATGTCCGAGACCCGTCACACCAAAGTTCTGATCATCGGCTCCGGCCCTGCTGGCTACACCGCCGGCGTTTATGCAAGCCGCGCGATGCTGGAACCCATTTTGGTGCAGGGCATGGAGCCGGGCGGCCAGCTGACCACCACCACCGAAGTTGAAAACTATCCCGGTTATACCGAGGTGCAAGGCCCCGATCTGATGATCAAGATGGAAGACCACGCCCGCGCCATGGGCACCGAGATCATTGGCGACATTATCCTTGATCTGGATGTGTCCAAGCGGCCGTTCACCGCGAAAGGCGACAGCGGCACGACCTATACCGCCGATGCTGTGATCCTGGCCACAGGTGCACGCGCCAAATGGTTGGGGCTTGAAAGCGAAGAAAAGTTCAAGGGCTTTGGTGTCTCGGCCTGTGCGACCTGCGACGGGTTCTTTTATCGCGGCCAGGAAATTGTGGTTGTGGGCGGCGGCAATACGGCCGTTGAGGAGGCGCTGTTCCTGACCAACTTCGCGTCAAAAGTCACGCTGATCCACCGCCGCGATGAGCTGCGCGCGGAAAAGATCCTGATCAATCGCCTGATGAAAAACGAAAAGATTGTACCGCTCTGGGATCATCAGCTGGAAGAAGTGGTGGGCGATGAAAACCCGCTGGGCGTGACCGGCGTGCGTGCGCGCCATGTGAAGACCGGCGAGATCACCGAAATTCCAGCCAAAGGCGTGTTCATCGCCATCGGCCACGCACCCGCCAATGAACTGGTGAAAGACACGCTGGAAACCCACATGGGTGGCTATGTGGTGACCAAACCGGACAGCACCGCCACCTCTATCCCCGGCGTGTTTGCCGCGGGTGATTTGACCGACCACAAATACCGTCAAGCCGTGACCTCGGCGGGCATGGGCTGTATGGCGGCGCTGGAAGCGGAGCATTTCTTGGCCGAACAGGAATGATCGCTGAGGATCATATCAAGACATTAGAAGGGCGCTTTTGGCGCTCTTCTTTTTTGGGGCAAGAAGAAAGCTTGTTGTCCCCTCCCCGTGCGCCTCAAGGGCGGTGGCATCATAGCGGGCAAAAGGCGCTGTATTTGTCAGGCTCACCCGAAGGCTGCCGGGTGGCTTTGAAAGTTTATCTGTCGCCAGAAGATCCGCCGCGCGGGATTTACCCCATTGATGTGCAAGTGCCCCGTTTGTTGGATTTGCGCGACCCAGATACCCGCCATGCTATGGGTATCACGCTTGCGGATATGCATGTGTTTTGGGCCGACCTGCATGTAGGCGGCAAACCTGTCCCCACATGGGAGATCAGCGATCGGCTGCGAGATGCCGGAGCCTCCGGCCTGCTCACCCCTTCGCGCTCCCGTCCTGACCTGACGCATCTGACTTTGTTGCGCTGGAACGATGGATCGGGCGCGCTGGCCAAACGTGCGGGCGAGCCGCTGGCATGGGAGGCGGGTTAATCGCAGGAAAACGTGGCATCGCCCTGTGTACGCATTTGATGCCAAATTTCTTCAATTTCATTGAGTGGTGCCTGCATCGGCGACCAGTCCTTTTCGGTCCATGGGCCAGTAGAGATGGGCCAATGCCCGTCGCGGTCCGGATTGGTCCGCATCCAGATGGCTACACGCCCGTTGTCAGGAGACTTTCCGTGAAGGAGACAGTTAGTATTGTCGTGTATTACGGGGAGCGTGTAGGGAGCGGTATGCAAGCACTTCGCGACAACTGGTTGCCCGAATAGCTCAACATTGGGAATGACCAAGCGGCTGGTGATTGCGGTTGCCCCAATTTTTCTTGGGCCTGAATATTCAGGTAAGTTCAGCTTTTCCTCCCACTCCTGCGGTCGATATGGCCTTGAGAAATTAACCATTCCAGCGCCAAACGAACTAGGACGGTCCAGAATTCTACCTAGCGCGTTCCTGCGTGCTCTCCGGCAAAATACTCAATACCGTTCGCGTAAATTATTTTGCTGGTGTCTAACGCAACATCACCTCGCGCGAACGCATTGGCATTCATGGAATGAAACCCGTAGTCTTCATCATATAGGTTCAAGTCATTGAGCCATGGCACCAGAAAAGGCGTGCCAAATGTGCACACCTTTAGGTATTTTTGTGGGAGCGCATCTTGCGCGCTCGCGAGGTTTGCACACAGCACCAACCCGATTGCCCATACTGACATCACACGCATTACACCCTCACACACTTAGACAGGCCTGTGATGATCCCGCCTATGAGACAGGCGCAAGGGGGGAATTGCCGCAGGATGTGCGGCCTTCCCCCTTCCTATTTGTTTCCCCTGTTCCACGAACAGTCCCAATCCCGGAACGCTGTTCCACGATCCACCAATACCGTGGCCTTTGCGCCGCATTTCACAAATTCTCCCTATTTATTCCTTTGCGCAGCCCTCATTTTATGTGATGCGTTCACGCGTGAACATACTTTGAGTCGTAACCAATGCCCGTGCATCCGCCCGTGACCAAACCCAATTCTGCTGACGAAGACCTGCTTTTTCGTCTGTTGCGTCAGCTTGACGTGGCACCCGATGCGCCGCAGCGCGCGACGGCAGAGGCGATTGGCATCTCATTGGGGCGCTTAAACGGGCTCATGAAACGTGCCGAACAGGCCGGGCTGATCCAGATCAGCACCCGCGCAGGGCCAGACAAACGCCAACGCTTTGCCTATGCAATCACCGCGCAAGGTGCCGGCGAACAACTTCGTCTCAGAGATCAATTTCTAACCCGCAAATTTGCAGAATATGACGCGCTGCACGCAGAGCTGACCGGCTCTTCCAGCGGCTTGTCCCCCCTCAAACACAGGACCCATCCTATGCTAAACAATCTTGCCCCCATCCCGGAGCTTTATGTCTCGTATGAAAGCGCGCAGAAGCTGAAAGTCGAGGCCGCAGACCTGACCAGCCACGACCTGTCCCCACGTCAAATCTGTGATCTGGAGCTGTTGATGAACGGTGGGTTCAACCCGCTGAAGGGCTTTTTGGGTGAAGAGGATTACAACGGCGTTGTCGACAATATGCGTCTGGCCGATGGCACCCTGTGGCCGATGCCAATCACCTTGGATGTGTCCGAAGATTTCGCAGCCTCGGTTGAAGAAGGCCAGGACATCGCGCTGCGCGACCAAGAGGGCGTGATCCTCGCGACCATGACCGTGACCGATAAGTGGGAGCCCAACAAAGCGCATGAGGCCGAGATGGTCTTTGGTGCGGATGATGACGCCCATCCGGCGATAAATTACCTGCATAATCAAGCGGGTAAGATTTATCTTGGCGGTCCGATTGTGGGCATCCAACAGCCCGTGCATTACGATTTTCGCGCCCGTCGCGACACGCCAAACGAGCTGCGCGCCTATTTCCGCAAGCTCGGCTGGCGCCGCGTTGTGGCATTCCAAACCCGCAACCCGCTGCACCGTGCGCATCAGGAACTGACCTTCCGCGCGGCGAAAGAAGCACAGGCCAACCTGCTGATCCACCCCGTTGTCGGCATGACAAAACCGGGCGATATCGACCACTTTACCCGCGTACGCTGTTACGAGGCGGTGCTGGATCAATACCCATCGGCTACCACTTCGATGAGCCTGTTGAACCTTGCCATGCGCATGGCCGGCCCACGCGAGGCGGTGTGGCATGGTCTGATCCGCGCCAACCACGGTTGTACCCACTTTATTGTTGGTCGTGACCACGCTGGCCCCGGCAAGAACTCCGCTGGGGAAGATTTCTATGGCCCCTACGATGCGCAAGATCTGTTCCGCGAGCATCAAGAGGAAATGGGCATTGAAATGGTCGACTTTAAGCACATGGTTTATGTGCAGGATCGCGCCCAATATGAGCCCGCCGATGAGATCGAAGACAAAGACAATGTGACCATCCTGAACATTTCGGGCACCGAATTGCGTCGCCGTCTGTCCGAAGGTCTTGAGATCCCCGAGTGGTTCAGTTTCCCGACTGTGGTTGAAGAGCTGCGCAAGACCAAGCCACCACGTGCCGAACAAGGGTTCACCGTGTTCTTCACCGGTTTCTCAGGATCAGGTAAATCCACCATCGCCAATGCGTTGATGGTCAAGCTGATGGAAATGGGCGGCCGTCCGGTAACGCTTTTGGACGGTGATATCGTTCGTAAAAACCTGTCGTCAGAGCTGGGCTTTTCCAAAGAGCACCGCGACCTGAACATTCGCCGCATCGGTTATGTGGCGTCTGAAATCACCAAAAACGGTGGCATCGCCATCTGTGCGCCGATCGCGCCTTATGCCAGCACCCGCCGCGCCGTGCGTGAAGACATCGAGGGCTTTGGCGCCTTCATTGAGGTACATGTCGCGACCAGCATTGAGGAATGTGAACGCCGGGACCGCAAGGGGCTTTATAAGCTTGCGCGTGAAGGTAAGATCAAGGAATTCACTGGGATTTCTGATCCTTATGACGTTCCGACCAACCCAGAGCTTTCGGTTGAGACGGAAAATGTCGAGGTGGACAACTGCGCCCATCAGGTTCTGTTGAAATTGGAAAGCCTGGGTCTGATCAAAGGGTAATCTGATCCCTTTGCACCCCTGAAACACGAAAAGGCCGGGGGTTATCCCCGGCCTTTTTCATTACAATCTTACACGGTTACCGATTTGAGACGGGGCTGCCCCCTCTCCGGGCCGGTTTAGGCTTTATTGATTGTGATCGTCTGCACCACAGTTTCCGGCTCCGCGCGCTCAAGATCAATATGCAAAAGACCGCTTTCGGTTGTGGCGCCTGTCACCTCGACCCCATCGGCCAGAACAAAGCTTTTCTGGAACTGACGGGCGGCGATGCCGCGGTGCAAAAACACCCGTTCCTCATCCATCGCAGGGCGCGCGCCGCGCACCACTAATTTGGCATTTTCAACGGTAATTGAAAGGTCTTCGTCGGCAAAACCCGCCACCGCAAGGGTGATACGGTAGGCGTGATCACTGACCTGTTCGATGTTAAATGGCGGATAGCCATCCTTTGATTTCGCGGCTTGTTCCACCATGCGTTCAAGCTGTTCAAAACCCAAAAGAAACGGGTGGGCGGCCAAGGTCATTTTTGTCATGTGGCGGGTCCTTACAGATAAGCGACACGTAGCAATTGGGGCCCCAAAAACGGCAACCCTTTCACCGAATATGGGGTGTGCGACGGCTGCGCGCAAGGGGCGGCTTTTTCTTGGCGTTACGGGGGGGACGGGTGTAGGTTGACCCTGACAAATGGGGAACGACTCGCGCTTATGAGCAATGCCAAAGAAATGAAAACCGAAGACGTGCTGCGCATGGAGCTAGAGGTTTTCAAAGCCGAACACCGGGATCTTGACGCGGCCATCCATGCGCTGGAAGACAGCGGACGGGCGGATCAGCTGCGTTTGCGCCGGTTGAAAAAGCAAAAACTGGCGCTGAAGGACAAGATTGCCCGGATCGAAGACCAGCTGACCCCCGATATTATTGCTTAAGCGCCCCGTTGCCCCAATGCCTGATTGCATCAGCCCGCGCGGTGCCTATAAGGAATGCCAAGTTTTGTTGGCACAGATTTGGGGGATCACATGAGCGATGTGAAAGTTGGAATTATCATGGGCAGCCAGTCGGACTGGCCCACGATGAAAGAAGCCGCCAATGTGCTGGATGAATTGGGTGTGGCCTATGAGACCAAGATCGTCTCGGCCCACCGGACGCCCGACCGCTTGTGGGATTACGGCAAAACCGCCGCAAGTCGTGGTTTACACGTGATTATCGCCGGCGCAGGCGGTGCTGCGCATTTGCCGGGCATGATGGCGTCTAAAACCCGTGTTCCCGTTGTCGGTGTTCCGGTTCAGACCCGCGCTCTATCTGGCGTCGATAGCCTGTATTCGATTGTGCAAATGCCCAAGGGATTTCCGGTCGCCACCATGGCCATCGGGGCCGCGGGTGCGGCCAATGCCGGGCTGATGGCCGCGGGCATTCTGGCCATTGCCGACCCGGATCTTGCCGCGCGGCTGGACGCATGGCGCAAGGCATTGTCCGCCTCAATCCCGGATGAACCGAAAGATGAATGATATGCCGCAATCCCCTTTGAAAACAGGCGCTACGATTGGTATTTTGGGCGGTGGACAGCTGGGTCGCATGTTGTCTGTTGCCGCAAGCCGGCTGGGGTTTAAGACACATATCTTTGAACCCGGCGCCAATCCCCCCGCCGCGCATGTGGCGGATCAGACCACCACCGCGGGGTATGACGATGTTGCAGCCCTTGAGGCCTTTGCCAAATCCGTCGATGTGATCACTTATGAGTTTGAAAACGTCCCCACGGCCGCGCTTGATGCTCTTGAAGCGATTTGCCCGATCCGTCCGGGGCGTGAGGCGCTGCGGATCAGTCAGGACCGGTTGATTGAGAAAGAATTCCTCTCGGGGCTTGGGTTAAACATCGCGCCCTATGCCAATGTAGAAACAGCAGCAGACATGGCGACAGCCGTGGACACAATTGGCGCGCCTTCAATTCTGAAAACCCGTCGCTTTGGCTATGACGGCAAAGGGCAAGCCCGGTTGAAATCTGCCGCAGACGCCGATGCGGGTTTTGCCGATATGCAAGGCGCGCCTGCGGTTTTGGAAGGGTTTGTGGCGTTCAGCCACGAGGTCAGCGTGATTGCCGCGCGCGGTGTGACCGGCGAGGTCGCCTGTTTTGACCCCGGTGAAAACGTACACAAAGACGGGATTTTGGACACCACCACGGTGCCCGCCAAATTGACTGGCGCCCAGCGCACCGATGCGATCTTGATTGCGGCGCGCGTGCTCAATGCGCTCGATTATGTGGGTGTTTTGGGCGTGGAGTTGTTTGTCACGCCCAAGGGATTGATCGTGAATGAGATTGCCCCACGTGTGCATAATTCCGGCCATTGGACCCAACAGGGCTGTGCGGTGGATCAGTTTGAGCAACATATTCGCGCCGTGGTCGGCTGGCCGCTGGGCGACGGGTCACGGTTTGCCGATGTGGTGATGGAGAACCTGATCGGTGATGACATGGACCGGGTGGGTGAGATTGCCCGAGAGGCGAATGCAAGCTTGCATCTTTATGGCAAGGCAGATGTGAAGCCGGGCCGCAAGATGGGCCATGTGAACCGGATTGTGCCCGCGCAGAACGGTTAAGCTCGACCGTTGCTGAAAAAGGAGTGAGGGGCGACGCCCTAAGCTTAGGCAAAGCGCCGAAACGGGGCCATGAGCAGGCCAAGGATGAGGCTGAGGATGAGCCAACCGCCGACAAAACCGATGCCCGCGCAGATCAAACCATCAGCGGTGACCGGCACAGCGGGGCGATATTCATCCCATGTTTTCTGCACCAAATCGGTGTCGCGAAAATGCCAAAGCTTGGTCAGGCGCATCAAGGGTTCGGTTTGTTTGAGCGAGGTATAGGCCGCGTCCAGACGTTCATATCGGGTCAGATTTGTTGCCATCTGGTCACGCAGATTGTTCTGAAACTCAGAACCGCTCATCTTGTCCAGCGCTTCATTTCGCGTGAGGCCAGCGGTTTCTGCCGTGAAGTCAAACCCTTTGGCAATCACCATGAGTTCAGTGCGCGCGCCCGACAGGCGTTGCAGATATTGTTGTGAGAATTCAGGGAATTGCGACAGGGTGGCGGCGCCTGCGATGCCTCCTGCCATGGTCAATGCGCGGATCATTTGATCTTCCGTTTTTTGCTGCTCGTTGGAGGTACGATCAGACATGCGCGCGCTTTGGTCAAGGGGAGCGGGTGCGGGCGGGCGTCAATTAGCGCCCTGCCCGCCTGTCTTATTGTGCAGCTTACAGCCCGCGGACGTGATGGTCGCGGTAGATCTCGATGATCTTGGCCACGGCGGCGTCTGGCGCCATCTCTTCGCTTTCACCGCTGCGACGCGAGGTCAGTTCAACCACACCGTTTTTCAGACCCCGCGGCCCAACGGTGATGCGCCAAGGCAGACCGATCAGATCCATGGTGGCGAACTTGCCGCCCGCGCGTTCATTGCGGTCGTCATAAAGCGGTTCCAGCCCGGCTTTGGTGAGTTCTTTGTAAAGACTGTTGCACGCGCCATCCGCCTCGTCATCGCCCTGTTTCAGGTTCACGATGCCAACGTGGAACGGTGTCACGCCCTCGGGCCAAATGATACCTTTGTCGTCATGGCTGGCTTCGATAATGGCACCCAGCAGGCGCGACACGCCAATGCCGTGCGAGCCCATGTGAACCGGCACTTGGTTTTGATCCTTGTCGACCACTTTGGCGTTCATGGCTTCTGAATATTTGGTGCCGAAATAGAAGATTTGCCCCACTTCGATCCCGCGCGCGGTGCGGCGGCGTTCTTCGGGAACCTCGTTGAACTTGGCCTCATCATGGGTTTCATCCGTGCGGGCGTATTTCGAGGTGAATTCTTCCATCACGCCCTGACATTGGGCCACGTCGTCATAGTCGATGTCACGATCGCCAAAGGTCAGATCGGTCACGGCGCTGTCATAGAACACTTCAGACTCGCCGGTTTCCGCGAGCACCAGGAATTCATGGGTGTCATCGCCGCCGATGGGGCCACTGTCCGCGCGCATTGGGATCGCTTGCAGGCCCATACGTTCATAGGTGCGCAGATAGCTGACCAGATGACGGTTATAGGCGTGCAGCGCATCCTCTTTGGTCAGGTCAAAGTTATAGCCGTCTTTCATGTAAAACTCACGGCCGCGCATCACGCCGAAACGCGGACGGACTTCGTCGCGGAATTTCCACTGGATTTGATACAGGGTCAGCGGCAGGTCTTTGTAGCTGTTCACATGGCTGCGAAAGACGTCGGTGATGACCTCTTCGTTGGTGGGACCATACAGCATATCGCGGCCATGACGGTCGGTCAGGCGCAGCATCTCTTCGCCGTAATCCTCATAGCGGCCACTTTCGCGCCACAGATCTGCGGGCTGGATGGTCGCCATTTGCATCGGCACGTGACCGGCGCGGATCTGTTCCTCGTGCACAATGTTCTCGATCTTGCGCAACACTTTGAACCCAAGCGGCAACCAGGTGTAAATCCCGGCGGCTTGTTGTTTGATCATGCCCGCGCGCAGCATGTAGCGGTGCGAAACGATCTGGGCGTCGGCGGGGGTCTCTTTCAAGACGGGCAGAAAATAGCGTGACAGGCGCATGGTGACCTCATTAAGTCCATTGTTAAAGGCGGTCTACGCGATTGCAGGGGACAGAGCAATCAAAGAGCCATCGGTCAGAGCAGACAATCTGGCCAATCCTCGCATAAAAATGCGCAAAGCTCCCAAAAGTTCGTTTCCGACCCGGTCAATGTCGCCACTGAGTTTGCGCTATCAATAAGATGCGTCAGGGTGGGAAAAATGATCGGAGCAGATATGGCACGTAGCATTGTAGAACCCGCCCGCGAGACCCCAGTGATCGATCAAACAGACGTGCTGGTTGTGGGCTCTGGTCCCGGCGGCTTGGCCGCGGCCCTTGCGGCGGCGCGGGCTGGGGTCGAGGTCACTTTGCTCGATCGGTTTGGCTGTTTTGGCGGCAATATCACCACCGTTGGGGTGGAAGGCTTTGCCTGGTATCGCCATGAGAAGACTGTTGAAGCCGGCGGCATAGGACGTGAATTTGAAGACCGCGCCAAGGCGATGGGGGCTGCTGTGCCAGAAAGCCAATCTCTGTCCTATGAGCTGGACAGCGAGGGGTTCAAACTGACCGCAGACCGTTTGGTGGAGGAGGCCGGCATTCACCCCATGCTGCACCGCCAGTTCGTGGCCCCCATCCGCGAAGGCAATAAAATCACCGGCGTGATTGTGGAAAGCAAAGCGGGGCGCGAAGCCATTTTGGCCGCGCGTGTGATTGACGCCACCGGGGATGCGGATATTGCCCATATGATGGGCGCCCCATGCGTGAAAACCCCTGTGGAAGAGATGCAAGCGGCATCGGTCATGTTTCACATAGCGGGTGTGGACAAACAGGCGTTCATGGAAGGTGTACGCGCCGATCCACAAACCTATGCCAATTGGTCCACCGGCGAATGGGAGGTGGAAACCGACGGCAAAGAAGACGACATGTTCTCGCCGTTTCTGGCCAAACCTTTTGCCCAAGCGATCCGGGATGGCCATATGCCCGCGCATCTTAACACCATCGGCGGCACATGGGGGGCTGTGCATGACAGTGGCGAGATGACCTATATGAACCTCGTGCATCTGGCCGGCATTGATGGCACCGATCCTGACAGTATGACCCGGGGTGAAATCGAAGGGCGCGCCCAAGCGATGATCGCCATTGAGGCCTTAAAACGCTACACACCCGGCTGCGAGGCGGCGCGGCTTCGCAATTTTGGCATGACCATCGGCATTCGTGATACGCGCAAAATTGATGCCGCCTATAACATCACCGAGACCGACATGCGCCATCAGGGACGATTTGAAGATACGGTCGGGATTTATCCAGAATTCATTGATGGTTACGGGATTTTGATCATCCCCACCACCGGGCGGTATATGCAGGTGCCTTACCGCGCGATGCTGCCCAAAGGGGTGGAAAACCTGCTTGTCACAGGGCGCGCCATCGGCGGGGATAAAGTGGCCCACGCAGGCACGCGAAACATGGCCTGTTGTGCCGTTGCGGGCCAAGGCGCCGGAATTGCAGCGGCTTTATCAGTGAAATCCGCCGTGTCACCGCATGACGTAAACATCACCGAAGTGCAGACCGAACTGAAGCGCCAAGGGGTGAGGATCGCGTGACCCACAGCCCCCAGAACGCCCTGTCCGCATTCAGATTAAATTGAGCCACCCAGCCCAATTTTCAACTCGGTTTTATTTGCCGCCGTAGTGGCCCCGTCTTGGTATTTCACCCCCGCCCCTGCGGTGCCCGAGATCGTGACACCGGACGTGCGCGTCTCAGGAACATGGGCCGCGCAGCCTGCAAGAAGGGCACTGACCATGGTTGTCAAAAGAAGCGATTTCATAGGTATTCCAATATGTTTTTCGAGTTGAGTTAAAGGTGATCACTCTTGTGGAAAATGGCAAGCACTGCGCGCAGGTTGCGGGTTAAAACCAGCGCAAAATCGCCGCCCCTCACACAAAATACAAACACCGCTTTGTGCTTTGACGTTGAACCAGCCCTTGAAAACAGGCCGCAGCTGGGCGACATAAGGGCGGTATTACGAGGATAAATCATGGCGCTTCCTGTTCAAACCCAGGCTAAATTCTGGACCATCTCCATCGCGGCCTTGTCGCTTGCGCTTTGGTATCTGGGCGATGTCATTTTGCCTTTTGTCTTGGGCGGCGCGATTGCCTATTTTCTGGATCCTGTCGCCGACCGGTTAGAAGTGATGGGGCTGTCGCGGGTCATGGCCACGGTGGTGATTTCGCTGTTGGGCATCCTGATTTTTGTAATCGCGATCTTGCTGGTGGTGCCCACGTTGATCAGCCAGGCCCTTGCGCTTGTGGACACAGCACCCGAGCTGTTTCGCCAATTACATGAGTTTATTTCAACAAAATTCCCGACCCTGCTGGATGAAAGCGGCACAATTCGCCAATCTCTCAATAGCATCGGCCAGAAAATTCAGGAACGCGGCGGCGAGCTCGTTGGCACGCTGGTCTCCTCAGCGATGAGTGTTCTGAACATCATAATCCTTTTGGTGATCACCCCCGTTGTGGCCTTTTACCTGCTTTTGGATTGGGACCATATGGTTGCGCGGGTGAACGCGCTTTTGCCGCTGGATCACGCCCCCGCCGTGCGCCAGATCGCCCGTGACATCGACCGGACCTTGGCCAGTTTCATTCGCGGTCAGGGTTCTGTCTGTCTGGTGCTGGGCACCTATTACGCGGTGGCCCTGATGATTGTCGGGCTGCAATTTGGCCTTGTCGTGGGCTTTATTGCCGGTCTCATCACCTTTATCCCCTATGTCGGCGCGCTTGTGGGCGGCGCTTTGGCGATCGGGCTGGGGCTGTTTCAGTTCTGGGGCGAATGGTGGAGCCTTGGGGCCGTGGCCGCGATTTTCTTTGTGGGGCAATTCCTTGAGGGTAATATCCTCACCCCGAAACTGGTCGGTAGCTCGGTCGGGCTGCACCCTGTCTGGCTGATGCTGGCCCTGTCGGTCTTTGGATCGCTCTTTGGTTTCGTCGGCATGCTGGTGGCGGTGCCGGTGGCGGCCTCGCTTGGGGTGGTCACTCGATTTTTCATCGGCCAATACACCGAGGGGCGGCTGTATCGCGGGCTTTCGGGGGCGGCCCAGTCGCGCGACCTGGCGGCGGATGAGGTTGACGAAGCTTGATGTCTGATCAACTGACCTTT
>DDMF01000099.1 GCA_002340515.1 Rhodobacteraceae bacterium UBA2553
GCGAAGAGGCGGCGGCGCTGGCGGATGGTGGCGATCTTTATGATGCGCTTTTGGAAGATTATGAGCCCGGCACCACCGGCAATGACATTCAAAAGCTGTTTGATGCGCTGCGGCCCCGGCTTGTGGCCTTGCGCGATGCCGCGTTAGGCGCGGATCAGCAGCCCGAGAAAATCATCGGCACATACCCTGCCAAGAAACAGATGAAGCTGTCGCGCAAACTGGCCAAAAAATTCGGCTATGATTTTGAACATGGGCGTCTGGACAAGGCGGTGCATCCGTTTAGCTCTGGATCTGGTCAAGACGTGCGCATCACCACGCGCACCGCGGCGGAAGATCCGTTCAACTGCATCTATTCCACCATCCACGAGGTGGGCCATGCCTGTTACGAGCTTGGCATTGATGACGCATATCTGCTGACCCCGCTGGGGGCCGGCGTGTCGATGGGCGTGCATGAAAGCCAATCGCGGATTTATGAAAACCAATTTGGCCGCTCGCGCGCCTTTACCGGTTATTTGTATGAACAGATGGAACAGGTCTTTGGCAAAGCGCCCGCCAGTTCAGCCGAGGCGTTTTACGGCACGGTGAACCGGATCAACAAAGGCTATATCCGCACCGAGGCCGACGAGGTGCAGTACAATCTGCATGTGATGCTGCGCTTTGATCTGGAACGGCGTTTGATCGACGGTCAGTTGGCTGTGGCGGATCTGGAAGAGGCGTGGAATGCGCGGTTTGCGGCGGACTTTGGCTATGAGGTCGACAAAGCCTCAAACGGTGTGCTTCAGGATGTGCATTGGTCGGTGGGCTTGATTGGATATTTCCCGACCTATGCGTTGGGCAATATTTATGCGGGCTGTTTGAACGAGGCATTGCGCGCGGATCTGCCGGATCTGGATGCGGAGCTTGCGCGTGGCAAGGCGACCTATGCGACCAAATGGTTGGGCAAGAACTTGCAGCAATTTGGCGGCTTGCGTGAACCGATCGCGACCATTGAACACGCTTGTGGAAAGCCGGTGTCGGTTGAACCGCTCTTGTCATATCTTGAGCAGAAGTTTGGTGATATCTACAAGCTCTAAAGTGAAGCTATCGCTTCTTTCTTAAGTCTTGATAGTGGTTCAAATGTTTCCAATAGCACTCCGAAGACACACGTGCTTCGGAGTGCATTTTTCGGATTTTTTTGGGCGATAGTCTTCCCTTGAGAAATGCGCGCATCATTTTCGCATAGCTTTTGCCATCCTTGAAAAGTTGCAAAGGCGGGTGGCCACCAAAGGGCAGGGCAACGGGTTTTAATCCTGAAAACCTCTGAATGATATTTTTTGAATGTTGGTGATCAATGGGCTGAAGTCTTGGGTCATAAGTGATAATTCCGCTGAGCGTGTTGCCTTTGGGGGCAACGAGGTTATCTTGCTCCGGATTTAAAACCGAGGACTCGTTTAAATAGCGTGGTTCATATGGGGCTTTGTCTGGAAATACAGAGTATTGTGGGGCGAGCAGAAATGCATGTTTCAAGCGTAAGTCTGGTGAAAACAAAAGGGCTCCGTAACCCCCCATTGAAAACCCAATTGCGTATGTTGTTTTTTGCACACTAAAGCGCCTTAAAACTTCGCGTAGCGCCTGCGTTTCACCGTTTAAAAACCAATCATTTTGAGAGGTCAGGATCGACAGGTGGCCCATATCAAATTTTTGGGCCGTGTTTACCGATGTGTAATTCGTAAAAAAAGGACGATTTTTTCGATGCCTGTCGAAAGTGACCAATATCCTATCTCGGTGTAAATTGGTTCCGATGGCGCGCAAAGACGCGCCATCAAACAATACTTCTGGCATCAGACTTTCCGGCATTCGCAATTTTCTTTAGGGACTCGCGGGCCCGACCTTCGGCCCGGCGCACCCGAACGGCGGTCATGTAAGCTTCACCCAATGTGGCCGAGGATGCGGTGATGGTTTTATTGATCTGCATGATAATCTCCTCATCATCCAGCGCCTCTACAACCTTCAGCACGTCTTTGGCCAAATCATCGGCAACCTGTTCGAGAAAATCCATAAAGCTTGTCCTCGTTTTCCGTGCTTACCGTGTGTTTTCGGTCAGGCGACGGCGCACATATTCATCCACGCAGCCAATCATCGTTTCCATATGCGGCTCTTCAAAGAAGTGGCCGGAACCTTCGATTTCGGTGTGGGTGATGGTGATGCCTTTTTGCTCGTGCAGCTTGTCGACCAGCGCGTGGGTGTCCACGGGCGGGGCCACACGGTCGGCGGTGCCATTGATCATCAGGCCAGAGCTTGGGCAAGGTGCCAAAAAGCTGAAATCATACATGTTCGCGGGTGGGGAGACCGAAATAAATCCGGTGATTTCCGGGCGGCGCATCAACAGCTGCATGCCAATCCAGGCGCCAAAGCTAAAGCCAGCCACCCAGCAATGTTTGGCATTGGGGTTCATGGATTGCAGGTAATCCAGCGCCGAGGCCGCATCTGACAGCTCGCCCACGCCCTGATCATATTCGCCCTGCGACCGGCCCACGCCACGGAAATTAAACCGCAGCACGTTAAAGCCCATCTTGTGGAACGCATAATGCAGGTTATAGACCACCTTGTTGTTCATCGTTCCGCCAAATTGCGGATGCGGATGCAACACGATCGCAATTGGTGCGTCTTTTGATTTTTGTCGGTGATAGCGGCCTTCAAGCCGGCCTTCGGGGCCGGGAAAAATGACTTCGGGCATACGTCTCAGTCTCTCCTGTCACCTCACCGGGTCCGGCTTTTCTTGACGGGTCCGGGTGAGCGCCATAATACGGTGTGCGCGCGTTAGGGCCATTGGCCATTTATCGCGTATCCATAGTGACCTAGTGGCCCAAGCGGTCGAGGTCAATGTTTTTGGCAGTTTAGCGGGGCGACAAACATGAAACTCTCTACCAAAGGGCGGTATGCGATGGTGGCGTTGACCGATTTGGCGATGATGCCTGCGGGCGAGCTTTTGTCGCTGACGGATCTGTCCAAACGTCAGGATATCTCGTTGCCGTATCTGGAACAATTGTTTGTGAAACTGCGCCGGGCCGAGCTGGTGGAAAGTGTGCGCGGGCCGGGCGGTGGCTATCGGTTGGCAAAATCCCCCAGCGACATTCGTGTGGTTGAGGTTCTGTCCGCGGTCGATGAAACCGTCTCTGCCATGCACAAAGGGGCAGGGGCGTCCGGTGGGCAATCGGGGTCGCGCGCG
>DDMF01000104.1:0-2659 GCA_002340515.1 Rhodobacteraceae bacterium UBA2553
ATGCAGGAGCCACCCACAGAGGACATTCGGCGTGCTGGATTGCGCTGCGTCGCAGAAATCTGGGCACTTCTGGCAAAATACAACTGATGCCGAAACAATTTAGGAGACTGGTTTGGTCAGGTTGAAACGTGGCTGATGTCCTTGTCCGGTGAATAGATATCCAAGATGTTCCAATGGCCAGTCGTCGGGGTCGGGTTGTTGATCATTGGCACGTCAATCACGGTCGGTTTACCGCTGGCTATGGCTTCGCGAAGTGCCGACAACAACGCATCTGCATGGTCGATTTTAACACCGACAGCGCCATAGGCATTTGCGATGTCGGCATAGTTCGGGCCATTCAAAGGGGCCGCGGCAGTACCAGAGAAAGTGGTGCCATAGGTCAGGCCGTAATGTGCCTTTTGCAGCCCCGCAATCGTGCCGAATGCGTTATTATTCATTACGATCCAAACAATGCCTAGATCAAGTTCAACCGCCGTCGCAAGCATAGATGGGTTCTGCCCAAAGCCGCCATCACCAACCAATGACACAACGACCCGCTCTGGCGCAGCCAACTTGGCTCCGATCGTCGCGGGCGGACCAAAGCCCATGGTCGCAAATCCGCCCGGTGTCAGGATCGACCCTGGTGTGAGGATGTCGAACTGTTGGCCGACCCCGTTCTTGTTCCAGCCCACATCCGTCGTGATAATCGCGTCGTCAGGCAGCGCAACCCGCGTGTCAGCCAAAATGCGCTCAGGCATCATCGGAAAGGCGTCCGAGGTTTGCATGGCCACGTTGGAAGCTTTGAAGGATTTACGGAACGCGGCGATCTCGGCCTTCTTGCCTGTTCGGGCAAAGCCGTCTGGGTACATCTCGCGCGCGACGCGGGTCAGGACCCGCAGCGCTGCTTTGGCATCAGCGACCACGCCAATTTCGGTCGGGTAGTTGCGCCCGATCTCTTGGGGTTCGATGTCGATGTGGATAACTTTGGTGTCATTCCCCTCGGCCCCGATGTTGAACGTATAGCCCGGATACCAACTAGAACAGTCCGCCTCTTTGAACCGCGTGCCAACGGCAAACACGTAATCCGCGTTCAGGCAGGTTTGGTTAACCAGCTCGGTCCCCCAGAACCCCGTCATGCCCATCACCAGCGGATTGGCGTCCGACAGCGCGCCCTTGCCCATCAAAGAATGCGCAACGGGCAGGCCCATGTGGTCCACAAACTCGGCCAGTTCCTCGGATGCTTTCGCCAAGAGGATCCCGCCGCCGACATAGGCTACCGGATCCTTTGCCTCCGCCAAAGCACGCACGATCTGGCGGGCGGTATCGTCGTCAATAGATGGACGGACGAGCGATTTCGTGTTCGACTTGATCCGGTCGAACGTGTCCGAAGTGATGACCTCGCTAAAGATGTCCATTGGCACGTTGACCAGCACTGGACCTGGCTGCCCGCTTTCAGCAAGGTGAAACGCCTTTTCCAAAATCTCGGCCATCAGATCGGCGCGGTCCACACGCCAGGCACGTTTCACAAACGGTCGATAGATTTCCCATTGTGCGGCGTCGGCATGCAAATTCACCTCTTGATGCGGATGTTTGCCGTAGTAATGGGTCGGGATATCGCCCGCGATCACCACCATTGGGATGCAATCAAGGGCGGCATTGGCGACGCCGGTGGCGCAGTTCGTCAATCCGGGAGAAAGATGAGACAGCACAACCGACGCCCTACCAGTCACGCGCGCATAGGCGTCGGCGGCGTGGCTCGCAATCTGTTCATGGCGCACAGTGATAAAATCAATCGGGCTTTCGGCGAGGGCAGCAAGCACCGCGATGTTCGTGTGGCCACATAAGCCGAACACGTGCTCGACCTCACGGCGACCTAGGAAATCTACGATATGTTCTGCGACTGTTTTGGTGGTCATTGTACTACCTCTGTCCCGTAAAATTCGCCGAAAAGCTCTGCCTCTGACGGGCGGTCTTCGGCGATGGGCCGTGCGACCCATGTGTAATTCATCATGTGTTTCATAGTGACGTTTTCATTGGTGATGTTGCCGCCCCAAATCCCGCAGCCAAGTGATGACGTCATCGGCATCCCGTTGGTCCAAGATCCAGCGTTGGCCTTGGATTGCGGCTGGCGCACCATCATACGGCTGACAGGGGCCACGCGGGCAAGCGCGTCGATGTTGTCGTCGTTGTGACTGTAGATACCGCAAGAATGCCCGATACCACCTGTGGCATAAATTTGGCGCACCGTCTCCAGGCCGTCCTCAAAGGTATCAAAATGATAGAGTGCCATAACAGTCGTCAGCTTTTCTTTGCTGAACTTATGCTCTGGCCCGATCTGGCCTTGATTTTCCACCATCAGGAATTTGGTATCAGCTGGCACAGCAAAGCCCGCGACATTTGCCGTTTGCTGCGGCTTGCAGGCGATTGTGGGGAATGTGCGGTTGCCTTTGGCATCCCACATGGCGGCCTCCAACTTGGCCTTTTCGTCGGCGTTGCACAGGTAACCGCCTTCGGCTTGCAATGCAGCGACCATGCCTTCATAGACCGATTTCTGGATGATGATATTGCCATCTGCGGAACAGCCGGAACCGAAATCAGACGTCTTGGAAATGCGTGTGTTCTGGGCCGCGATATCCAGATCAGCGGTCTCGTCAATTACAATCGACGAGTTGCCGGCGCC
>DDMF01000104.1:2697-4816 GCA_002340515.1 Rhodobacteraceae bacterium UBA2553
TGGCTTGCCGCCAGTCGCCAGCGTCAGATCGCATTCTTCCATCAGATGCTGCGTCAGCGGGATTGACGGATGTCGGATCGCTTGGAATAGATCCTCGGGGGCGCCGACGGCACGGCAGGCAGCGCGCATCACTTCGGTCATTTCCCATGTTGTCTGCGCAGTGCGTGGATGCGGGGAAAAGATGACAGCGTTGCGCGCATTCGCGGCAGACACACCAGTGACGGGCGGCGTCATAGCGGGGTTTGTCATTGGGATCAGGGACGCGATAACGCCGGCTGGTTTGGCATACTTCACCAGCCCCTTGGCCTCATCCACTTCTACCACGCCTGTAGACGGCGTTCGCAGCACATCGCGCAAAACCATCTGTATTTTGAATCGCTTGGCAGGGCGTCCATTGCGATCTCCAATGCCGCTCTCATCGACGCCTTGATGGGCAAGACGGGTGAATGTGTCTTCATTGCCCGCATACCACGCAATTGCTTGGGACAAGCGGTCCAGATCGGCTTGGGACCAGTCCTCGATCTTTGCCATTGCGATACGTGCGCGGGCGATCATCTCAGCGGTCAGTTGACGGTCTTGTTTAGTAAGCTCTTTGGCCATGGGTCGTGCTTTCTTGAGAAGGGATTGGATGGGTGCGCCGCTCGGAACGAGCCGCGCCAAATGTGCGTTTTGCGTGTTGCAAGCAACGCCGCGCGTGTTCTTCAAAGCCCAACTCGGTGACGCGGGACTTGTTCGGAAGTTCGATAGAATAATCAACCGGTGGCATGCGCTCGATGATGCCAGCAAAATCAATACAGCCTTCACCGGGATAAAGCCGGGCATCGCGCGCCAACTGGATCATCCCTTCGCGCGTATCGGCGATCCCCGGCAACGCATCCGAGATATGAAGGAAATTCAGCAGCTCAGAAGGGACATGCAGCAATTCGGCCAGATCAACACGGCTCAGATGCAGATAAAGCGTGTCCACTAGAATGCCGCCATTGGGTTGATCCGCAGCGCGGACGATATCAAGCGTTTCGTCCAGTGTGCGCAACCGGCTAAAGCTGGGGAATTCAAGGTCAACCGACAGGCCGTATTGATCGGCGATCTCGCAGGTCTCGGCATAGCAATCGACGATGAAATTGCGGTCATCGCGCGTGGGCGTCCAAGCGGACATGATCATCCGCTGTGCGCCCAATTCACCGCCCAAGGCGCAAGCCGCCTCGAACTGTCGCGGGTCGCAATCTTCAGTGATACGGGCCAGCTCGATATCGAGAACCTTTAACCCCGTTGTCTGCAGCGCGGTCTTTGTGGCCGACACCATCGCCGCATCAATCGGGCTTTCGCGGAATTCGCCGGGTACGTTCATTTGGATGAACCGCGGGGACACTGCGTCGTATCCAGCACGCGCTGCGATATAAATCAGCTCGGGCGCAGTTGCGTTAATCAGCGTCAGATGCGCGAGAGAATAGAACGGGTTTCCGTCGAGGTCCGGCATGTGTGAATCACCTTATGATACCTAACGACGTCAGTATCATATTATGTATTCTATAATCTATGATATTTTACATATCATCATATTTTGGCAAGTAGGCAGGTGGCATCGGCCCCTTATTGCGCCCACCTTGCTGCATCTGCTCCCATGCGTGGGACAAAATACCAACTGAACGGGACAGGCAAAATAGCCCCCGTGACAACGGCGCTGCAAAGCCCAGCTCGCAGAAAATCACAGCCGTTGCACCGTCGATGTTCATCGCCAACGGCTTGCGTGCGTTCAGGTTTGCCTGCACCGCTTCGCCGATATCTGCATAGCGACCGGACACTGTGCCTGCTTTTGCTGCGGCACGGACGACTGTCATCAAGCGAGGCGCACGCGGATCGACGGGTTTGTGAAACCGATGGCCAAAGCCGCTGACGATCTTACCGTTCTCGGCGCGCCAAGCATTGAGACCGGATTGTACCGCTTCGGTCAAATCAGCACCGGCATCCATGCGCGCCGCAATGCTATAATACAGTGTTGCGCATTGCTCGCCCGCGCCGCCATGCACATCGCCCAGCATATTGACGCCATTGGCCATCGCGTTGTTCAGCCCGACGCCACAGGTCGCAGCCATGCGTGCTGCGGCAATCGATGGCGCTG
>DDMF01000104.1:4903-7362 GCA_002340515.1 Rhodobacteraceae bacterium UBA2553
CTCGAGCAATGCCGCCTCGTCTGCACTGGGCAAACGCCCTGCTGTCATCAGCCAGATCATTTGAGGAAACGTCACATTGCCGATAAGATCTTGGATCGGGTGGCCGCGAAATGCAATCTTACCCGGCTCCATGTCAATGATTGACGTGCGCCACCAATTCCGAATTTCGTCTGCGTCTGTCGTCATGCGGCACCTTGTTGGTTGCGGTTTTGGGCTTGGGCGGCAAGGCGGACAGGCGCATTTCGCGCGCCATACCCTGCATAGCGGCCTTGCCTTTGGACGATCTCGAAAAAGAACCCGCCAAAGATCGCTTCGCCATATAATTGAAAATACGCCCCGCCGTCATCGCGGTCATATAGTATATGGCCACGGCGCAAAGCTCCTGTCAGGTCATCATCAAGCGCGAAGGCAGCTTGTGTGTCAGCGTAATATTGCGGTGAAATTTGAAGTCTGCAAAATCCGCTTTCCGACAGCCGGGCCGAAGTTTCAAAGATATCATCCGTTTGAAACGCGATATGCTGAACGCCTGCACCGATATTGCCCGCCACGAAAGAGCCAGCAAAGGTCAGGTCGTCTGCTGCCCCGTTCAAGTTTAGGCGCACTTCACCTTCTGGTGTCTCGATGGCTTGGCTGCGAACGGTTCCCGACGGATCAGCAACGTTCACGATGGCTGATTTTGTCATCTCGAACGTGGACAGATAATACAGCAGCCAGCTTTGCATTTCATCAAACGGCATGGTTTGAGCCACGTGGTCGATCCGCCTGATGCCCGCGGGTTGCGTGGCCTTGGCACGGCCGACGGGGGCAAATTCGATGTCCCAGACGCGATGCAGGTCGGATTGTTCGTCGATAAAATGGATTACGCTATCGCCAACGCCTCGAATCGCAGGGATATCTAGCTCACCCAAGACCACTGATTGATCAAAACCAGATGTCCCAAGTGCGCGGGCACGGTCTTGGGTCTCGGCTGCGTTTTGAACACGCAACCCCATATCGCAGACACTTGGCCCGTGGTTGGCAAAAACCTCGCCCGCATGGCCGGTGTTTTCTTGATTGATGACGATGTTTACCGCCCCTTGGCGCCAAAGCGTAACTTGCTTTGACAAATGTTGCCGTTCGCGCCTGAATGTGAGCGCGGACAACGTCCCCTCCAGCGTGACTGCACTTTCTGCATCAACAGAAAATTCGATGAATTCAAACCCTTTTGCCGGCACTTTTGCGGGCAAATTGGGCGTGGCGTTACGCAGCAGTGGTTCTGTGGCGGCAGCGTCAGAAATCACCGTCACCAATGAGCGGTAGGCATTCAAGACGTCGTCAGAACCGCGCGAAACGATACCCGTCGACCACGGGCCATCATAACCGGCACGCGCCAGAACGCGGGCCAATCCACCTAAATTGAGCGTCCCCTGACCCGGCAACATGGGGCGCAGCGGCCCATCCAATAAGCTGACATGAAAGACCTTCGTGCCATCCTGATCGCGCATGCGTGCAGGGCGTGATCCGTCCCTGAGCACCTCAAAACTATCCAAAGCAAGGCCAAGCAACGGATCGGCGGAATGGGCCGTCAACGCCCGCACTTCGTATTCCAATTCGCGGGTTGGTCGCAGCGCAAGGCGCGTTGTCGCCAGGCTTGGCAGAGCAATTGGCACGGTCGTGACATCAACGACGACAAGATCCACATCGTTGGACTTCGCTTGCGCGAGTGCGTCTGAGAGTTGCTCCTGTGGGGTGACCAGCGCAGCGATACGTAGTCCCACCGCTTTGACCAATCTCGCTGCATCACCATCAAACGCGATGGCGTCTTTCAACGACAGATCAATACCTCTAAACCCAATGTCAGCAATAGTGCGTAGCTTGGCGGCCAGATCGCCAGGCACCACTGATGTCGGGATCGTTAGCATTACCCTTGATATCCGAGCATCCGCGGCAACCACAGCACCAGATCAGGCGTCAGCATCATCAGGACCAAGGCGGCAATCAAGACAGCGAGAAAGGCCCAAATCTCGGCGATGATTTCGCGTAGCGGGATGTCCGTGACAGCGTTAATCACAAACAACAAGATCCCATATGGTGGCGTGATCAACCCGATCATCGAGTTCACAACCACTAGCACCCCGAAGTGGACAAGGTCGATGCCAAGGGCTTCGCACGTCGGAATGAACAGCGGCACAATAACAAGGATGATCGTGGTCGCGTCCAGCACGCAGCCCAATAGCAAAATCAGGACATTGACGACGATAAGGAACATGATGGGATTGATATCCGCGTCCCCGAGAAGGGCCGAAATCGACTGCGGGATTTGTTCGCTGATAACGATAAAGTTCAAGATGAATGCGCCACCGATTACGATGCCCACGGCGGCAGAAGAACGGGCACTATCCACGAAGACTTGATATAGCGTCTTGAGGTTAATCGCGCGGTAGAACATCGCAGCAAGCAAGAGCGCATAGAATGCGGCT
>DDMF01000104.1:7378-23991 GCA_002340515.1 Rhodobacteraceae bacterium UBA2553
CGCTGCGGCCTCGGTCGGGGTCGTTACACCTCCGTAGATACCATAGAGCAGGATCACGGGCATGAGCAGCGCTGGAAATGCTTTGGCAGTGGTTTTTGGCAGCGAACTTAGCGGCACGGGTTCTTCCATGCCGAACCCACGTTTATGCGCGAGGTAGCCGTTCATCGCCATTAGCACGACGCCCATAATGAGGCCTGGCAAGATGCCCGCAAGGAAGAGCGCGCCAATCGACGCTTTGGACACCAGCGCGTATAAGACCATCGGGATCGACGGCGGAATGATCGGGCCAATAGTCGCCGAGGCGGCAGTAATCGCGGCGGCGTATCCACGCGAGTAGCGCCCGTCGCGTGTCATCATCGAGATGATAATTTTACCGATGCCAGCGGCATCGGCGACAGCAGACCCAGACATGCCCGAAAAGATTAGTGAAGCTACAACGTTCACGTGACCCAACCCGCCCTTGAACCGTCCGACAACAGCGACGCAGAAGTTCAGCAAGCGATCCGTGATCGAGCCTGCGTTCATGATATTGGCGGCCACGATGAACAGGGGCACTGCCAAAAGGATCGCGCTTTTATAGAACCCTTGCAGGATTTTTTCGCCCGCCAACGCCACATCGAGGCCCGCCATACCAAGATAGACCACGGACGCAAGTAGGATTGAATATCCAATCGGCGTCCCGATACCAGCCAACACAAATAGGGTGACCAATAGGCCGATTAGCTCGATGCTCATTGTTTAGACTCCTGCGCTTCGGCCTCTAAAACAATCTCAAGCTCGGTCTTGGGAGGGCCGTTGCGGAATGTGTCGATCGCAAGCCATGCGTAGCGGACGACGACGACAATCATGAACCCGCCGTAGACCGAAAAGATGGTGCGCATCGGAATTTTGTTGCCAGTAAACGGGTTCCGCACGGTAGCGGTTTTGCGCATCTTCATCCAGTCGATGTAGTCAAGCGTCGGCAGCAGCGCGTATAGCATTCCGGCGACAATGGCCGCAGCAGAGATGATCGCGAAAATGGTACGGGTTTTGCGGGAGACAGACAGATAGATGATGTCGAATTTCACATGGTCATATTCGCGGACCACAAACGCGCAACTAAAGAAGATGACCCAAACCCACAGAATGCCAATCAATTCTAGCGACCATCCCAGCGGGGCGATGTCGCCAAGGATCGGAAAGGTCTCTGCCAAATTGAAACGGGCTATCAGCCTGGGCAGATAGCGGGTCGCGATCTGCAACAAAAAGGTGACAAAGATTGCCGCCAGCAGGCCAGCGGCAATCATGTCAGCGACGCGAGAAAACCATCTAAGAACTTTAGTCATTTGATCGTTCCCTCGCTTTTGCTAGGCGGGCCTAGTTGCCCAATGCGTTGATCTGGTCCAATACACCTTCGGGCCAGCTGGCAGCAAACTCAGAGCCAACATACTGTGCCTGCACATGTGTGCGGAAAGCGTCCAGATCGGGTGAGTATACTTCAACACCGTTCTCCTCCAAGAAAGCTGTAAGACCTGCTTCCATGTCGAGCTGGCGCAAACGACCAACAGCCGCGGCGGCATCGGCTGCGGCCTGAACACCAACTTGCTGCTCGGCTGTCATACCATCCCAAACAGCCTTGGAAATCGCGATGTAGTTGAGATCAACAAGGTGTGACGTCAGCGCGATCTGCTTGGTCACTTCGTAGAATTTTTTATCCACGACTGTTGGCATCGGGTTGTCCTGGCCGTCAACAGCGCCTGTAGCCAGACCTGTGTAGACTTCGGAAAACGCCATTGGTGTCGGGGCAGCACCCAGCGCCGCGCCCAAGAACTGCCACGCGTCAGTGCCCGGCATACGCAGGTTCACGCCAGCCAGATCGGCAGGTGTCTGCACGTCCAGCTCTTCCCGGGACTGCCGCAGATTCACGTGGCGCTTGCCCAGATACATGACGGACAACAGCTTGACGCCCAGCTCGCCTTCAACTTTGGTTTTGAACGGCACCATGAGCGGGTCGTTGAATACGCGGACTTGGTGAGCGGCGTCTTGGTGAACATAGCCTGTTGCAAAGATCGAAAACTCTGGGAAGAACTGTGCCAGTTCTTGTGCAGACGTGATCGCCATCTCAAGGTTGCCACGGCTGATCGCCTCTAGCTCTGTGCCTTGAGCGAACAATGTCGCGTTGTAGGATGGCTCGTAGGATGCAAAGCCCGACACCGCAGGGCCGAACACATCAGCCATCGCGACGGAACGCGCATCAGTTTCAGAACCCGATGTGGACATACGCAGTTGAACTGCATGGCCATCGGCAAAAGAAGCGGTCGCAGCAACAGAACCTGCAGCGATCATTGCAGCCATCGCAAGACGGCGGGTCATTGTTAGTTTCATGGTGTCCTCCCAGACGTTAGCGCTGTTCGCAAACAGCTTATAAAGAAAATTAATGCCACGTTTTCCAAATTTCGTAATATATTTTGCAAAATATAGGATATTTTACTCCGCAGCCTCCGTCGATTTGTCCAAGTCAGGCGCGAGCTGGATTAGCTCTTGGGTTGTTGCGGCCTGTTGGATCGCTTCGATGACACGCAGGGTTTTGAGGCCCTCTGCGCCTGTCACCAATGGCGTAGCGGTTCCGCGGATGATTTCCTCGAAATGCGCAATTTGATTGATTAGGGGGTCTGCAGTGCTAACGGGCATGGCGGTTGCGTTGATTGGGCTCCACCAGCTGGTTTTGCCATCATGCTGCCAGTGGCGCATATCCGGAATAGACAAAGCTCCAGCCGACCCGCCGATCAAATAACAAGATTCGTTGGTCGCCGGATAGATCGGGTATTCCCGCGAAGTTAGCTCCCAGCTCCATGGCGACACGACGCTATCGGAAACGTTGATTGTCGCCAGCGCGCCGCTCTCAAACCGCAGCACAGCGGCGGCCACGTCTTCGTTTTCGAACCCACGACGGGACTGCGCCATTTGGGCCTGGACAGTAACAACCTCCCCTAAAAAGTGACGCAATAGATCAACGTCATGAACAAGGTTGACCGAAATGGGGCCTGCACCCGCCTGGGTCCGCCAAGGGGCAATCTCAAAATAGTCATCAGGTTTGTAGAACCAGCATGTCACTTGTGCTGAGCGCACATCGCCAATGGCCCCGTCACGGATCAACTGTGCAGCCTTTTGAATGATCGGATTGTGGCGCCTGTGATGCCCCACAAGAATCGGAACGCCGGAAGCCTCGGCCTGCTCAATCAAGGATTCTGCTGCTTGAGAAGATACGGCAAGCGGCTTTTCGATTAACACCGGAACACCGTGCGCGACACACGCCTCTCCGCCCTCGACATGCAGCAGGGTCGGCGTCGCTAGGACAACCCCGTCGACGTCGGCGGCATCAAGCATTTCGGAAATCGTCGCAAAAACAGGCACCTGCTGCATGGTCTCGGAGGGCTCGACCACCGCCACCAGTTCGACACCGGCCACTTGCCCGATCGCCGTGATGTGGCGTTGCCCGACGAGGCCTGCGCCGACAACAGCTAGTTTGATACGATGTGCCATGTGGCCTCATGTTTGGTCGAATTGAGGCCACGCTAGCAGAGTTTCACTGATTCGCAATAATATATGTTATTTTTTATTTCATCCTATTTTATACGTTATTGAGGAATATCAGATAATCGTGTTATCGTCTGTCTATTGAACACTCTAAGAGGCTTGTATGTCCCACTCTGCTACAACCGTCGGCTCCAACACGTACGACCGCATCAAGCACGACATCATCTTTGGTGACCTTGAACCGGGCGCAAAACTAAAGCTCGATGGATTGCGGGACCGGTATTCTGCAAGCGTATCGACGTTGCGCGAGACGCTTAACCGCCTCGCAAGCGAGGGTTTTGTGCAGGCCGCCGAACAGCGCGGATTTTTCGTGCGACCAGTTTCTGCGGGGGATCTAACCGAAATCGCTAAGCTACGCATCTTGCTGGAATGTTCGGCGCTTGAAACGTCCATTGAATGTGGTGACGCCGATTGGGAGGGCAATCTCGTCGCGGCCCATCACAAGCTGCACCTGATTGAGCAAAAGATGCTTGATGGTGATACATCACAAAAAGAATTGTGGAAGCGGTACGATGGCGAATTTCACCAAGCGCTGATCCGAGCCTGCAATTCGCAAAACCTGTTGTCCCTTCACGCGACAATTTTCGACAAATACCTGCGGTATCAAATGCTCGTATTTACGTCCCGCGGACAGGAGGCCGTGGAGGAACACAAAACAATGTTCGACGCCGCTCTCGCTCGGGATCCGGTTAAGGCCAAGGCTGCATTGGAAACCCACATCCGCCTCGGGTTGGAGCATACGCTGGCAGCAATGTCCGAACTGTAGCTTAGAGATGCTCAAAGGCGACTCCGAAGTCGAATTCCTGCACTGCAGCGAATGTCCGCAATCCGCCATTAGTAAAGGAATGCTTATGAATTCCGTGACTATGGGGCAGCACTTTCTAAACGTCACAAGAAACTTCGGGTTAGCTTGATGCAAACTGTCGCTTTCAATCGGTTTTCGTTTGGAGGGTAAATAGGCGGGTAAAATACCCAAAATCCTATTTTATTGTTATTTTTCAATGGTAAGTGGCGGAGACGAAGTCCGTATAACAAATAATCGCTATCATTCGCCCACGTCTACTTTTCTTTATAGATATAGAGATAATTCAGCTTTCAGTGTTTAGAAGGCCGTAGATGTCCGCTACTATCCGCCTCACAAAGTAGGCATGAAAGTAGGCACAATGGTACGTTCGCTTCATAAATTGACAGATACAAAGGTGAGAGCTTTAGGAAAGGGTCGCCATAGTGACGGTGGCGGCCTTTACTTGCGGGTCTCGGCGAGCGGCGGGAAATCTTGGTCGTATATTTTCAACAGGAACAACAAACGGCAGGAGATCGGCCTTGGGCCCTATCCAGCCATTTCGCTGTCAGCTGCACGGAAAATCGCCGCCGAGGCTCGGGAAGCCGTAGCGCTCGGCAACTCTCCCCAGCGGCCAAGCGATCCAAAGGAGGAGCACCCGACATTCGCTGAAGCTGCTGAACTCTTCCTCGATTCTATGGAAAACCAGTGGAGCAATCCAAAGCACCGTGCGCAATGGCGAATGACGCTTGGCTCGGCATACTGCAAACCAATCCTCAATCGCAGAGTTGGCGATATTGGCTTGGATGACGTTTTGACAGTTTTGAAGCCTCATTGGGCATCAAAACCAGAAACCGCATCACGAGTTCGCGGTCGGATCGAGCGTGTTCTTGCCTTTGCCAAGGTCAAAGGTTGGAGATCAGGTGAGAACCCTGCCCTTTGGAAGGGCAACCTAGATGTGATCCTGCCGCCCCGAAAGCGGCTCACTCGAGGCCATATGGCAGCAATGCCATATGCCGAGCTTCCCGAGTTCATTTCGAGTTTGCACGCCTCTGAGCTGACCTCTGCTTTAGCCTTGGAATTCCTCATTCTGACAGCCTCAAGGTCCGGTGAGGTTTTAGGGGCCAAATGGGACGAGGTTGATTTGGAAAAGGCTGTCTGGACCGTTCCTGCACACCGCATGAAGGCGAGAAGAGAGCACCGTGTGCCGCTGTCATCCCGAGCTCTTGAAATACTGACCCACTTAGATGAAACAAGATTGTCCGAATTTGTTTTCCCTGGGACACGTACAGGCAGCGGACAAAGCAACATGACCCTCACTAAGCTACTTCGGCGCATGGGGCGTAGTGAAACCGTTCACGGCATGCGTTCCGCATTTCGTGACTGGGCGGGAGATCAAACATCTTTTTCACGTGAGGTTGCCGAAGCCGCTTTGGCACACTCGATTGGAAACGCGACAGAGCAGGCATACAGGCGCTCAGATGCCTTAGAAAAACGGCGCGAGCTACTGACGGCTTGGTCGACTTTCCTGCTGATTGGCGCGTCCACAAACGTAGTTTCATTGAAAACGGGTGAGGTCATATGATCACATTAAATATTGCCAAGGAAATTTCAGAGGCAATGTGTGACCCTTGGGGCCTGCCAAAGCTATGTCGCGAAGGCCAAATCACTTTATTTGAGCGGTTGAGCGATTTTGAAGAAGCAGGCTGGGAACAGGGTATGTTCAACCGAGACTATGCTTTTCCTAACCCAACCGCCACAAACCGAAAAATTGACAAGATCATGGGATTGATCCAAAAACTTGACGCCGCGCTGAAAGATACGAGTGAAACTGGAAGAGCTGCCAAAACTGCTTTGTTTTCTCATTCGATTGGGGAAAATACGGGGCAAATTGCGCAGAACGAAAAACGCTTATCTGAATGGATTGCATATGGAGATGAAATTTCAATCAAACTCGCGGAGTCCAAGCCCTGCTTCAGAGCACCTCATGGCGACTTTGCCCCGACAAAGATGCAATTCAAAACCTATCTGATGGGGTCCGCAATCCCCGATTTATTTAATGAACTTTATGGCTCTGACAAATTTGGGAGCCACAATCCACAGAATGAATACAACTGCGCAGGGGTCTTCTTTGTTTTTGAATGTTGTCAGGAGCTTGGGATCGAGGAAGTAAACCATTCTCAGATTTCAAAGGCTATTCAGCGAGCGAAGGGTAAGTTTCAAAGCCATTTTGAAGCCTACGCCGAATTTCTCGACCAGTGTTTTTTTGAAAGAGGAAAAGCAAAATAAGGACAGCTTCGGCTGTTTTTCATTGCCTGTCCTTAGACCTTTCCGCTTGCGTCCGCGATTGTCCTTCACACACAAGAAGGAGTTAAGCGAATGAGCATGAACGACCCAAAAGGCGCTATGAGCGTAAATGAATTTCTGCATTGGGCGTCGATTGGACGAACCAAATTTTATGATGAGCTGTCATCTGGCCGCCTGAAAGTACGCAAAGTTGGCCGAAAGACCATCATCACTATGTCAGACGCTCTTAGCTGGCTTGAAGGCCTTCCAGCACAGACTGATCTGGAAGGAAAGGCCGACTAGTTGCCACGGCTCTCTGTATTGACGTCGCAACGTCGGGAGCCGGTCCAACGTCGGCCTTCCCTAATAGGGAGGGTGTCAAAATGAGTGACGATTTTGCGAAGTGGGTGGATAGCGGTTGTCCGGACAATGATAAGATCGACGGTGAAGATGTAGGCTCAACGCATGCTCAAAAGCTTGCACAAAAAACATCCGACAGAACCAATTTTGCGGCTGAAGCCAAAGGCAACGATCACGCCGAACATTTCAGGCGGGAGGTTGATGCCGCTGTGATGCCAATGACGTCAAAGCAAATTTTGACGAAGTCAGCAAAGGCAAAAACGCATAAATCGATCAAGGGCCGTGCGTCTGAATTGGCGGTCAAAATGGTACCATTGCAGGACATCAAACCCGTCCTGTCATCACTTTACCTTGTCAAAGGCTGGCTGGACCGTGGAGCGTTGTCAGTCGTTTTTGGCGAAAGCAATGTCGGCAAGACTTTCTTCGCGCTTGATCTCGCCGTTCATGTTGCGGCGGCAAGAGATTGGCATGGCCATAAAGTCTCAGGCAAACTCGGGCACACTAGCCCAGTGGTGTATGTGGCATGTGAGGGCGGGCAAGGACTGCGCAACCGCATTGCGGCGATCCGTCAGAATGATCCCGACTTAGCGGCGGCGGCTGAACCCAACTTTATGCTACTGCCCACAAGTCTGGACCTTTGCGGCTGCAACGATGCGGGGGCATTGATCGACGCAATTGAGAACCGCTGTAGGGCCCCTTCTTTGATCATCATCGACACACTGGCAATGGCATTTGGCGGCGGTGATGAGAATACAGCCAAGGATATGGGTCTTTTCATAGCCAATTGTTCGCGCCTGAAGACAGAAACCGGGGCGCACGTCATGGTTATCCATCATAGCGGCAAAGATACAAGCAAGGGTGCACGTGGCAGCAGCAGCCTTAGGGCGGCAGCTGACAGTGAGATAGAATTAACCCGCTCTGGTGGTGTGATCATGGCAAACGACCGCAAGCAACGCGACAAAGAGAAAGGTGATGTCTTTGCCTATAAGTTGCGAAGCGTTTTTCTAGGCAGCGATGAAGATGGTGACGCGGTGACATCTGCTGTAGTCACGGTAACTAAGCCTGTGAAAAAGGCAACTCATCTCAAGGGGCAGTTATTGATTGCAAAGCAGGCGCTCGAGGCTGCGTTGGCTGATCATGCAGAGACAATACAGCGCCAAGGCTTCCCCAAAGACAGTCAATGCGTATCAATCGGTAAATGGCGAGAGTTTTGTCATCGTTTAGGTCTAAGCAAAGGTAGTAGTGATAGTGCAGCACGCACAGCTTTTCTTCGCGCACAGAAGGCGCTGACAGAGAAAGGGATTGTGAGTGCCTTTGACGGCTTTGCTTGGTTGTCCTCGGATGAATAGCCTGTCACGCAACGCTACATCACGTCACATGTCACGTTTTGTTTTCGATCTTCATGACGTCACATACGTCACACACTCCTATAGGAGTGTGACGACTGTGACGGTGATCTGTGGTGGTTTAAATTTGCCACGAATGAACGGGTGCGATTTAAGGGAGAGCGCCAACTGCCCCAATGCTGCTCGCGATGGTTACTTTTCGCGCAGAATATTAGAAAGCAAAACAACCACGGTTACAAAGATGAAAAACAGCTTTAGTAGATTTTTTCCACATTGGGATTGAAGCTATCAAGCGTTTCATGTTGGCCTCGGAGATTGTCTTTCAGCAACTGATGGTGGGGGAATAGGCGGCGTTTGTAATTCTATGCCTGTATATCAATCACATGGAAGGTGGCCTAAGGAGAATTTATTCAATAAGCTCGAGATAAACCTTGAGCAAACCAAGCCTAACTTTTGACTAAAACAGAGATATCTCAGATCTAAACCGCAGTTAGATTTAGGTTATTTGGCCACCGAAAGAACCAAATTGTGCGCGACATCCCGGACGAAGCCATGCACAGGCGAACGCTTTAGAGTTATTTGCTCGTGGTGCGGACGCGAAGAACGATCTTTAGAACTTTTGGTCTGCCGAATTGAAACGACATCAATAAATCAGGTGATATGCAAGATCGATAAAAGGGACCGTACTTTCGGTGATTGAGGCGCGGGTGATGGCTACCCCGAAGCTTCCGCATTTTTTCAAAACTGCAAAACGTAGTTTAGTTTCGAACCTGTGAGCCCGTCAGGGGCTCAACAGCTTTCATTTGGAGAGATCGCTTACTGCTGATCAAACGCTGCTAAAAGTTCGGTATAATGGGCAGAATGGTCACCATCGTTGTTCGCCATACCGCGCTTCGTCAAGGTGCCCTTGTCTGGCAAAATGTAGCTGTCGATCCGACGTTCCGGGACCTCGCACCAAGTCAGGTTGAAAGCCGCGTTCTTGGGGAAGAAAAACATGCTGCCGTAAGGCAAGTTGTCGTGCACCCACCACGCAAGCGCCTTCCAAGACATACCAGCGTCAAAGTAAGGGATGAATGATGGAACGACCAAACACACCGTTGCGCCTAGGTTCCCGTCTGTGTTTCGTTCGTCCCATATGTGGCCACCATAGTTTTTTTCGTTCGCAGCACAGGTGTAGCCGCTCTGTTTGGCTTTCTGCATTTTGTTGCCGAAACCATTAACTTCCTTCGAGCGGTACGCTGATCTGATGGCCAGTCGCCCAAAGCGATCTTGCAAAGGTTCGAGCAGATTTTCGCAAATCTGTTTTCCCGCCTCAATCGCCATATCTGGATTATCCGGGATATTCGACAGCCCGTGAAGGTGCCCGATTTCGCTGTAGAGAAAGTCACGCATGAAAAATGTCTTTGAAAGTTGGACCCGTCCAAAATCATCCAGCGTTGTAACAGAAGCGGGTTTCTTCATTTTCGTTCGTTCTCCCTAACTAGTTTTATTCAGGTTTGGACAAAGCTGTGACGACCTTGCAGTTCACTGTCTTCATGCAGCGGCGGTTTGATTGACCCGCCGCACTATTGAGATGATGTCTGCAGTCTGCTCCTGCTTAAAAACCCCCATAATCCCCATGTCATCCATGTCCGTGAATGGGCTTTCATAGAACGATTTTGGGTCGACGATGCCGTTTTCGCTCAAGCTGTTTATGATGAGTTCGATGAATTCGGTCTGGTTGGCGGACAACTGATTGGAGACGACAAAGTCACTAAACACAGCTTTGGCGGTCGCACGATCCAAGCCCGTCAAAGATCGAAGGAAAACGCCAAGTCCTCCATCATTTTTGAGATCCTCGAGCAAGTTTTCATCCGCCACTCCTTCTGAAAGAAGCATGCGCTGCAAGTCAGCGAGGTCGCCTTTGGTTAGCTGTTCTGCCCGCCTTATTTTTTGCAGTGATATGTTGTCCGAATGTGTCTCGATGAACTGCCGCATCTTCGCCCGGAAGCGGACTTTATCAACCCCACTTCCCACTTCAGGCAGGTCGATTGCAATCGAAGTGCCGATGCTATCTTCAAAATCCGTGACCACGTTTTTGCGTTCCGTCGGCTGGATCAAGTCAGCCAAATTTCTTAGGCGGCGACGAAGGTCTTCAAGGATGTCGGCAGTTACATCTCGCCAGAAGTCGTCGCTTTGCATGTCCAAAATCAGTTCTAGTTCTTTCGCAACAGCGGGCACATTCGACAGACCTTCCAACACTGAAGCAAATGATACGAGGCGTCTTTGAATGTTTGCAAAGGCCGCATCCCCGCGCAGCAAAAGTAACTGGGCGTTCAACACTAAAAGGTCGAACTGTTTTGCCGCGAGCCCACCATCCTCAAAGGAGGAAGGTAATCCTGCAACGTCTTCTACCAAAGCTAGACGCGCATCCAAATCAAGGCTCTCCCATGCATCTGGTTCCTGGAAACGTTCCACTGCGCGTCGCGCTTGCCTGACTATGAAATTTTCGAGGTTCATTCCTAAAACCTCAAATCGCAGCCGATCCTTGATATCTGCCAGCAGCGCCGTCTCCGCCTCGCTTTCTTCCAAAGCAGAAATCAATTCTAAACGGGACACAAAAAGCCGCTCGCTGATTGGCCGCGCAGACGGGCCATCGGTAACCTGCGGGTTTGCGTTGAAGAACTCTAGGTTCTGACAAAAATCAAATATGACGAATTCTTCTTTGTCCTGCCCGGGCCCAAACAAGTCGACACAAGTTCGTGTGCCGCGACCAACCATTTGCCAGAATTTGGTGCGGGAACGAACGATCTTGAAGAAAACAAGGTTTACCACCTCAGGTACGTCGATCCCAGTGTCCAGCATGTCCACTGATACTGCAATATGAGGGGTTTTCTCAGCTTCCGAAAAGTCGTCGATTAGAGATTGAGCGTAGGTCACATTGTAATCGACGACGCGAGCAAATTCGCCCTTGAAGTGTGGATAGTTGGCATCGAACCTTTCGGCGATGAAGTTGGCGTGCTGGCTGCTCTTTGCAAAAATAATGGTTTTGCCGAGGCGATCCCCACCGGCAACTTTGATCCCATGCGTCATAAGGTGTTCCAACACCTTGTCGATTGTGTCCTTGTTGAACAGCCATTTGTTCAGATCAGAGGATTCAACGCGATCAGGGATAGCGCCATCATCATCCCATTCAATCGCATCCCACTCAGCCTTTTCTTCGTCGGGAAGGCTGTCGTAGTCGATACCATCACGTTGAAATTTCAATGGAACGGAGATTGATTTTGGTGGGACGAGATATTCATCCGCCACGGCATCTTCGAGGTCATAGCTGTCGGTTGGTATGCCCCGCTCTAGCTCGAAGAGAGAATAGGTGTCGCGGTCGATTTCTTCGCGTGGGGTCGCGGTCAGACCGACCAACAACCCGTCAAAATAATCAAAGATTGCTCGGTATTTTCTATAAACGGAGCGGTGCGCTTCATCGATCACGATAAGATCAAAGTGACCGGGGCCGAACTGTTTTTGTCCACCTTTTACCTCATCAATCAATCCCATCATTGTCGGATAGGTCGACAGAAAAACGCGTGCGCCCGTGTGGTCGTTTTTGGCCGGATCATGCTTTTGCAAAAGATTTGCGCTGGCCGCCGTTGGTAAGTGTGTTTTGAAGGCATTGTGCGCCTGCTTCACCAGCGCAACGCGATCCGCAAGAAACAGCACTCGCCTGACCCAATTGGCGCGCATCAGCTGATCGATCAGGGCGATGACGGTCCTTGTCTTGCCACTGCCGGTCGCCATCACAAGTAAAGCCTTTCGCTGCTTATCCCGCTCAAACGCCTCGCCAACTCTTCGAATGGCCCGTTGCTGGTAGAACCGCCCAGCGATGTCCTCGTCAACTGACACACGGTCTAGGGCCTTCTTGGTGCCCCTGCGTTGATGTAGCAGAACCAGCTCATCCTTCTTAAGGAAACCCGAGACACGGCGCGGTGGATACATCTGATCGTCCCAGAGCCAATGCTCATAGCCGTTCGTTGTGAACACAACGGGACGGCGGCCATACTTCGCCTCAAGGCAATCTGCGTAGAGCTTGGCCTGCTGCTGACCGGTCCGGCTGTCCTTCTTAGTGCGCTTGGCCTCTATGACAGCCAATGGTTTGGCGTCATCGCCCCAAAGGACGTAGTCGACAAAACCCTCACCGGACGTGCTCGGCATGCCCATCACCGGAAACTCGCGGTCACGCTCCTGATCAAGGGGCCATCCGGCCTCTGCCAACAAGAGATCGATGAAGGCATCACGGGTGGCCGCTTCGTTATAGTCGTGGTTGTCCGGAACGGCCTTGTTGGCCTCTCGCAGCTGAGCGATTTCGGCCTGAACCCGTTCCAGTTCTGCCTCCACAGCCTTGCGCCCCTCCTCAGAGGTACGTGCTGCTGCCTCAGCGGCCTTAAGCGCCTTGGCATCGGCGTCATGCTTTTCTTTCAATGAATGGATCTGCGCGACGGTACTGGCGCTGATCGTCAGGGTTTTTTCCAATTTAGAGGCATCAAATTGCAGTGCTGAGTCGGGCTTGGCCCCTTTGGCGTAGGTGCGGGCGATCCAATAGCAGACATGGAACAATTCACGCACCACCGCCGCCGCGTCCTGCGGCTTGATCGGTTTGCCGCTGTCATGGGCGGCGCGGTTGCCTTGGTCCTTGATGAAACGCGCCTTGGTGACGATGGCCGGGCCTGTGAGCTGCGCCAGAGAAGGCTCTGCGATTAAGGCGGCGAGCGTGTCTTGATAAGGTGAGCGCATCGACGGGTCGTTGCGGTAAATCCATTTGATCGCTGTTTCCAGCGTCAGACGCGCCCAAAAACATGCACCACGCGGGTCCGACAGTGCGGCACCTTCCGCCTTCTTGGCATGAACCAGCAGGTCAGGAAAATTGATCTGTAAGAACGCGAACTGTGTCATTTCATCGTCGCCAGCTTTGCAAGTACATCCGAGGCACTTAGCCCCAAATATACCTCGTTGTTGTTTGCTTCAGTCCGATGGGCAGCAAACATTTCGCCCAATGCAGCTTCGGCCCGAACGGCATTTTGAACCGTACCCAAAGGCTGCTTTACATCGATCAACCATTGCGGCTCAGAACTCACCCGGTATTTGTTGAAAGATGAAACCCGGCCATCAGGATCAGTGGAATGACCAATTTTCAAGGTCTTGCTGCCCTTCCCAAGCGTTGCAACATAAATGAAGTTCAAAGCATCACGATCAGACGGGGGAACGGTGTACCCTTCAATGCGAACTGGATGTTTCTGCCGCAGCGCCTCGTTACGCTGCTGCATGGCTGAGTATTTGTAAGCGGCCAATGCGACCTCATTGGCTTGCTCTTTGAAAACTGTGAGCATGCTTTGCGCCAGCGTTTCATTCACATATTCGGCGGAGCTGACGGATCGTAGCGTATGCGTGTCGGAATCATATCCGTCCAATGACTTGAATTTTGGGGGATCTGAAATTTCCCATGTGCGGATCGGCTGCAAAGCGTAGGGCCATTGCAGATCATAGTCAGATAGCTCGATGTCATAATCAGTGAGAAGTGAATTCTGCCGCGTTACCTGCCAAACGGAGACGAGCCGCCCTTTTTGTTTCTCGGGTACCACGGCACCGTGACCGGGGCTGCTGCTAATCACGCCAAACACCAGATCGCCGTCAGATACGATGTTGCGAGCCATGGAGCGCGCCGAAGAGTTGCTGAACGTCAAGGGCCAACCTTTGTTGGCGCGTCCCCCAAAGGTATAAGTTTCGCCGCGTCCGTAGATGTAAGTGAAGAAGACACGCATATCAGTTTATCTCAACTGTGCCGAGGGACGTATCGACCAACTCGCTCGGGACCTGTCGCCCCATCGCAGTCTGAACAACGCCGAATGCGGTATGCTCGGCATCGTCATGGGAATCAGGTAAGCTGAAGGTCCTGATAACAATCCGAGTCATTTGGCTTCACCGTAGAACGCGGAATGGGGATCACAGCCATCGTTGATGTAGGGAAGAATTCCAGACAGCATCACTGAAACTGCGATGACGTCTTCAATGCCTAGATCGCGTTGTTTCGAGGCCGGTGTCCCTTTGTGCCGGATGTCTGGGTAGTCCGATGAGAACCCATAGACCTTGGCAACCATGTCGCAAATGCCTGTCTCCAAGGCTGAATGCGGAAGCTTCAGCATCTCCTTACTCATTTTTCCCAAGGTTGTTCCCTTAAGTGCAGGGTTCTTTTGCCCAAGAGCCTCAAGAAGGTTCATGTGCCGAACAAATAACAATCCTATCCGGTTAGGAGACGGGTCCGCTTTGATGTCTCGAAACGCGTCCTCAAAGTACCGAAGCGACGTGTCAATATCTGCATCTTCCATCGCTTGAGCCCTTAGATCATTGATCAGGCGGGCGAAGACGCCGGGCAGCGTCGGATGCAAGCTGCAAGGACGTCGAAGGTCATAGCGGAGGCTGTATTTGTCAAGGAAATCGCGGATCAGCAGGAAGTATTTGTTGGTCAGAGCCTCGTTGCCGAAATCTTCGATGACGGTGTGAGCACGTTCAAGGAAATCGATGGCGGCGAGTTCACCCTGCAAGGCAGTTGCCTTGGTGTCTCGGAAGGCGATACGGGCCTGATCTTTGTCATCCACAATTGCCGCTAAGGACGTGGCTGGGTCTAGTTGGTCAGAGAAGGACTTGTTCAATTCGCGGTAAAGTTCACAAAACAGGTCGTCCGGTGCGTCGCGATGATCGGCCAGCTTACGCCATACCTGCCGCCACATCTCTGACCAGACACCGATGATCTCGCCGCGCATCTTAGAGTTCCCCCCGAAAGGCGCGATGTTGAAGTCCGGCGAACAAGTCAACTTGTGTCTTTAGATCAAGTTCGGCTTTGCCACGTAGTGCATCTAGTTGACCCTTGCTTAGTTCATATCGTTCTTGGACCGCCTTAGCTGGGAGATCTAGTTCAAGCGGAGCCAAGTCTTTTTTATTGAGCTGCGGAACTGATGAACCAGATGCAATATCAGACAAGTTGAATTGTGCGAACCAGCCTGACAAGAATGAAATGGTCATAACGTCCGAGTGTGGCACAACTCCCATAAGGTTTGGATCAAGGATTGCAGGTCGGGTCAGTATTCGTTTTTTGTTTGTGCCGATTGCACCACCTCGCTTCGGGAAAACAATCGCTCCCGCCGGACAAGTTGATGCTTTTGAACCGGGTGTCGAGGTCCATGCCGCTGCTTCGACCAAATTTTGACTGTTGAGCGGTCGGTTTAAATCTGAGACTTTTAGGATGAGATAGCCGTCGTTTTGCCCCGTAAATTCTTGGCCTTCGGGAACAGTGTTCCCTGAGTAGAAGTCAGCTGCATCTCCCAAAAGAGCGCCATTTGTTTGCTGAGCCAGACGAGCATCTTTCAAAACATGATGAAACATCGCCTGACCAAGGGTGATCAGTTTATCGAGGGCGCGGGTGCGAAGGCGGCAGAGCGCGTCCGCCTGATCCAGTATCCCTGCAATCCGCTTTTGTTCCTCCAACGTTGGGAGGGGAATTTTCGCTTCTGTAAGCATTCCAAGCTTTATGTATTTGATGATACCGCCAATAGCCTGCTCGCGAAGGCGTTCCACATATTTATCCATGAAATGAAATAAGTATCGACTATCAACCGCGTCTGGCTTTTCGACGCTCACGATGTACGTCCTTTGGTAAGCGTCAAACTTCCCATTGTAGTGTTTGACGTTTAGGTCCCCATTCCCAGCGATCAGAATGGCATCGAGATCATACTTCCACTCATCGATACGCAAAGGTTCCCTCGCACATGTAAAGAACGGGAAGGCTCCATTGTCGCTAGATGCATTGGCGTCCAACTTACCAGTTTGAATCTTGGCAAGCTCCCCAAGCGAGACATTTTGGATGTTCATCCCAGCATCCCCTCCAACCGATCCAGCCCTTCGGCAATCTCGGCCTCAATCGCGCGCAGTTCGGCGATGATCTCTTTCGGGGACTGATGGTGGACCTCTTCGCGCGTCATCTCCTTGTAGCGGTTTAACGACAGGTCCCATGTGCCCGTGGCTTGAATATCCGCCAGCGGTACCATGAAGCTTTGCGCGGTGCGGGGGCGCTCGCCTTCGGCCTCTAGCGCGCTCCAGCGGGCCAGGATGTCCGGCAGGTTGTTCTTGGCGTGCTCGTCCTCGGTCAGCGGCTCGGCGGGTACTGGCCCCAGCTTTTCGGGCGGCAGCAGTTCGCTGCGCTTGTCATCCAGGCTCAGCCCGTCGGCGGTCATGTCATA
>DDMF01000141.1:0-845 GCA_002340515.1 Rhodobacteraceae bacterium UBA2553
TCGTCCTTGTCCCGCGTTGCCGCCATCAGAGACCCATACACCGCAATCCCCCACCCAACAAAAAAGGGCGCCCTTTCAGGCGCCCTTTTCCAATCTGTTGAAACCGGCTTACAGCTCGGTTTTCTTGCCCTTATGCGGGGCCCAGAGTTTTTTGTTGGTCAGATACAGAAGCGAGGTCAGGACAACCAACAGCAGCACGGCGACAAAGCCGGTTTGCTGACGCGCCATCATCTTCGGTTCAGCGGTCCACATCAGGAATGCGGCCACGTCTTCGGCGATGTGGTGGGCAGAGTTGTCATGGCCGTCGTCATATTCGACAGTGCCGTCTTCGATCTGCGGAGGCATCGAGGTCCAGCCGCCCGGAAAGGCGGTGTTGCCGTTCAGGAAGTTGCCCGCAACCTCCTGCTCCTCGCCGGTGAAGCCGGTCAGGAAGCTGGCGATGTATTCAGCGCCACCAATACCACGAAACAGCTGGTTCAGGCCGGTGCCTGCGGGGCCGTGAAAGCCCGCGCGTGCTTTGGCCATCAGGCTCAGATCCGGTCCCATGCCATCGCCCGACACGGTCGGGAAAAAGTCAGCGGGACGTGCCGGGCGGTCATCTTCCAGTTCGGCGTCAAATACGGTGAAGTTTTCGGCCGCATAGGCGCGGACCTCATCTTCGGTGTATTCAGGACCACCAGCGTCGGACAGGGTGCGCAACGGCACGTAACGCAGACCATGACAGGCGGAACAAACTTCGGTGTAGACCTTCAGGCCACGGCGAAGCTGTTCTTTGTCATAGGTGCCAAACGGGCCTTCAAACGAAAACGCTACGTCTTCGATGTGACCTTCGCCGCCAGCGGCTT
>DDMF01000141.1:901-1055 GCA_002340515.1 Rhodobacteraceae bacterium UBA2553
CCGCCAGCGGCTTGTGCGCCGCTGGTGGTAAGGGCAAGTGCCAAGATGGCGGTTGCTGTGAGTTTCTTGATCATTGTTTTCGATCCTCTCACTCGGCTGCGCCGGGATAGTGTGCTTTGAAATCTTCTTCGATAGAAGCCGGCGGCGTTTGGGG
>DDMF01000141.1:1129-1479 GCA_002340515.1 Rhodobacteraceae bacterium UBA2553
TTCTCAAACAGACCCAAAAGCGGCAGGATAACGAGGAAGTAGGCGAACCAATAGGTGGCGCCGATCAGCGAGATCCAGTCATGCGGGAACTCGGTGTCACGGGCACCCACCCACATCAGAACGACAAAGTCGATCAGAAGCAGGCGATACCACCATTTGAAGGCCGGGCGATAGGCACCCGAACGAACAGACGAGGTGTCGGTCCAGGGGGCCAGCGCCATCACGGCAATCGCACCGAACATGGCAAGCACACCGAAGAACTTCGCATCCACAATACCGCCGGTGATGAAGCTGACAAATTGCACAGCCCACACTTCGGACGTGAACGCCCGCAGGATCGCGTAGAACGG
>DDMF01000141.1:1499-2764 GCA_002340515.1 Rhodobacteraceae bacterium UBA2553
TACCATTCAGGAACGATGTGAGCGGGGGTCGCCAGCGCATTCGCTTCGATATAGTTGTCAGGGTGACCAAGGAAGTTCGGCATAAAGCCAACGATGGCGAAGAACGCAATCAGAACCATGCCCAGGCCCACGAGATCTTTGATCACGAAATATGGCCAGAATGGCAGGGTGTCTTTTGCGGCTTCTTCTTTCGACCCGCGACGTACTTCTACACCGGTTGGGTTGTTGTTGCCCGTGTGGTGGAACGCCCAGATGTGCAGCGCCACAAGAGCGGCAATCACGAAGGGCAGAAGATAGTGCAGCGAGAAGAAACGGTTCAGCGTGGCATTGTCCACAGCAGGTCCGCCCAACAAGAGCGTTTGGATCGGCTCACCAATCAATGGGATCGCCCCAAAGAGACCGGTGATAACGGTGGCCCCCCAGAATGACATCTGACCCCAAGGCAAAACATAACCCATAAAGCCTGCGCCCATCATCATCAGATAAATCAGCATACCGATGATCCATGTGACTTCGCGAGGCGCTTTGTATGACCCGTAAAACAGGCCGCGGAAGATGTGAATATACACAGCCACAAAGAACATTGATGCGCCGTTGGCGTGAACATAGCGCAGCATATGCCCGCCATTCACGTCACGCATAATGTGTTCAACCGACGCGAAGGCCAGATCTACATGCGGGGTATAATGCATCGCCAGAATGATACCGGTGACAATTTGCAGCGCCAGGCAGAACGCCAAAACGATGCCCCAGATCCACCACCAGTTCAGGTTTTTCGGGGTTGGCACCATCAAGGTGTCATAGGCCAGACCGATAACAGGCAGGCGCTTGTGCATCCACTTACCGAAACCCGAGCTGGGTTCGTAGTGATCGTGCGGAATTCCAGACATTTACGCCTCCCTTATCCGAGTTTGATTGTCGTTTCGTCAACGAATTCTGCAACCGGAACCGGAAGGTTCTCAGGCGCAGGACCCTTACGAATACGGCCAGAAGTGTCATAATGTGACCCGTGACAAGGGCAGTACCAGCCGCCAAAGTCACCCGCGCCGTCACCCAAAGGCACACAGCCAAGATGCGTACACACACCCATCATGACCAACCATTCGCCATTTTCATCCATGGCGCGGTTTTCGTCATTGGCTGACAAAGCCGCATCGCGGTTGTCATTCCGGGCAAAGGCGTCAATCAGGTCGGTCGCGGTATCATCCGCACGCGCCTGTGCGATCTCTTCTTCCGTGCGGCGGCGAATAAACACCGGCTTGCCC
>DDMF01000141.1:2778-2916 GCA_002340515.1 Rhodobacteraceae bacterium UBA2553
CCAGCCACTTCACAGTGATCTGGCTGCCCACAACGATATCAGCGATATCAACGCGGATCGAGCTTTGCGCCCGCACATCGGCAGAAGGGTTCATTTGGTTGACGAGGGGCCAAACCGCTACACCGGTCGTAACGGCTG
>DDMF01000141.1:2951-7816 GCA_002340515.1 Rhodobacteraceae bacterium UBA2553
GCTGCGGCGCCACCTGTTGCATAATAAAGGAAATCCCGGCGGGTTCCTTTATGGTCGTCGGCGTGTGACACGTGAGCATCTCCTTAGCTGGGCCGCTTTTTTTGGCGACCAACACGACTTGAGACCGCTTGAAAGGCGGCCCGCTTCGCGGCTGTTTAGCCAAGGATCGCGCGCCAGTCCAGACGTCATTAGGGCGCAGGGGGGGCTTTTCAACCGGTTGATGTGTATAAAATACACCACGGCCCCCGGTTGATGGCGCTGACAGTCCGAAAAATGCGCGGGTTTTCCCCTGATTTTGGGGTGATTCTGCCGAAATTCACGCCGGGCGCCATGACATCGCTCAAGTCGACGCCGCGCGGCGATCGGTCACGTGGGGGATGAGGCACACTTAGCGCGGCGGAACGCCGGACTCTCGGTGATTGCACGCAATCACCTGCCGCCAGCACATTGTGCCAATGTGCTCTGGCCACGCCCGACCCTCCCGTCGCACCAAAGGTGCGCCAGCTAAATTCGGCATGCCCTAGGCATGTCGGGAGGGCGTTCTTGCAAGGCGCATCTTTCGCAAGTGCTTCGTGTGTGGTGGTGTCTTGACTTTAATTCTGGTTTGAACGCCCACTCAGGGTCGGGCGTGGCCCTATGGAGCGTTGAAAACCCATGATTATGAAACAGTTTGTGGAATAAAACCTATCCGCTTTTGCGCACTCGCTTCGTGAAGCTCTGCCTCAAAAGCATTTCGAATGTCTTCATGCAAAGCTTCAAAAATCTTGGTCAGGTCTGCATCTTCTTGGTCTGACAGGACGACTTTTTGATGCGTCTCACCAACATGTGCCACCAGTGTCGAACCGGATTTTGTCAGGTGAATTACAGACCGAACCCAAGTGGCCCCTTGATCGTGCAGGTTTTGAATTTGTGTGCAGATTCCAATCTTGACAGGATCCAAGAATGAAACAGGTTCGTAGTAACTACTCCTACTTGCGCCTCTATACTCGATCTTGGGATCGAATTCGCCAAATGGCGGCACACCGGTAATATGTTTTTTGTCACATCCGAGAAACTCAGGAAACTCAGACACCACGCGTGCAGACATCCATTTGCTTGCATCCAGAAGCTGTTTCGTCGCGTCACCATATTCCGCAATTAGATTTTGTATCTCTCGGTACTTTGACGGTTTCATAGAATCTGATCCTCACCCCGGCTTCGTCGCCACAAAACTCTCGCGTTGTGAAAACACCGCAAACCAATCGTCCAGCGCATCGCGCCCCACGCGCCAGCCGCGGTCGTCATGGCGGAAATCGAGGTATCCAAGCGCGCAGCCCACGGCGATCTGCCCCATGTCCAAGGGCCCGGCAAGGTGGCTCATCCAACGGGTGTTCAGCGCGTCCAGCGCGCCTTCGATCTTGCCCCATTGCGCGTCCATCCAGCCGCCAAATTGCATATCCTCAGGCCGGCAGCGATTCTCATAAACCATCAGCACGCCGGCATCCATGATCGCATCGCCCGTCGCCTCCAGCGTCAGCACTTCCCAAATGCGACTGTCCGGGTACATGTCGGCGCCCGCGCGCGCGTCCAGAAACCGCGTGATCACCCGGCTGTCGTAAAGTGTGCAGCCGTCGGGGCGGATCAGCGCCGGAATTTTTGACATTGGATTGGCCGCCGTCAGTTCAGGATTGGGCGCGGTTGGCGTCGACATCACCTCTTCGACCGCCACATCCTCTTGGCCGGTTTCCAGCAATTGGATTTTGACTTTGCGCGCAAAGGGCGATGCGGGGGAAGAGATCAGTTTCATGGCGTGTCCGGTCTGCAAAACTTTAAAGTTTTGCGTTTTGGGCCTTTAAACAGTTTAAAGTTTCCGGTTTCAGATCTTTAAAGAGTTTAAAGTTTGCGGATTTGAAACTGTAAAGTCTTTACAGTTTTCGAAAGCGAATTCGGGTCAGGCTGGTCAGGTCAATTTCCACGCCGGGGCCGGTATTTCCCAACCGGATGGTGCGGATGATCCGCGCGGTGGCGTTGATCTGTTCGGGCTCACGCCGGGCGGTTATTCCCTCGGGAAGATCGTCCAAAGCGTCCTCAACCCGTTGGTCCCGACGGCCTTTTTCGACTGCGCGTGCAAGGGCATAGGTGGCCACAGCCACGGTGCCATAGCGCAAGGCAACAGCGGCGATGGGGGCAAGGGGCAAAGCCATGGGATCCTCCTTTACGTGTCCTGACTTAAATGTAGGAACGTCGGGGGCAAATGTCCACTTATTCGGGTGGGTTGCGCATCATTTCGGCAAGGGATTGCAGCTCGTGTCCAAAGCCATTTTCCAGCTGTTCAGACGCCGCCGAACGGGCGCTAACCCCTTTATTTTGCCCAAGTTTCCACGTGCTTTCGACCCGTTCGATATGCAGCCGCGCAGGGCGGATCATGCGCGCCATTCGGGCGTAAGTCTCATCCGTCAGTTTGCCAAGTGTCCACGGGGTTTTGCCTTGGGTGCGCGCCTCATAAGCATCACTTTGACGCTCAAGAATGTCGCGCAACTCCTCATCCGGCAGGGCCTCAAGATGGCCGCGCAGATGCACCGCAACATAGTTCCACGTGGGCACCTGATCCTCGACCCCGTACCAATCCGGCGAGACATATCCGTCGGGTCCTGAGACCACCAAAGTGGCGGGCAGCGGTTGGTTCAAAAGCCCTGCAATCTCGTTGGAGCGCACAAGGTGCATGTCTGCTATCTTGCTGTCATCACATAATAAAAACGGCAGGTGGGCCATCACAGGGCCAACCGATCCATTTACGCTGATCACCCCAAAACTGCGCATTTGGGCAAAGCGAAGGCTGGCCGTATCGGCGACATTTCTAAAACTGGGATTCGGGTGCATGGCGACCTCGTGCGACTCGTTGCAACTTAACCTTGTATCGGTCGGTCCACAGGATCAGACAATCAGCTGGCCGTCCAGTGACTTCGTCGGGGTCGCGATCACGATTTCGCCTTCAATTTGAGGCGTGGAAAACTTGACTTCGGCAAAATGCTCGGTCCGCCCCATGGTCGGATTTTCCATCAGGATGTTATGGGATTGGCCGATTTGTGCGGTCAGATGGCGGGTGACGGCAGCGTCGCCAAGGGCGCGCAATTGGGCGGCGCGGTCCTTGATAATGTTGCCGTTGACCTGGGTGGGGATCTTTGCCGCCGGGGTGCCTTCGCGTTTGGAATAGGGGAAGACGTGCAACCATGTCAGGCTGCAATCTTCCACCAATTTCAATGAGTTGGCGAAATGTTCGTCGGTCTCGGTCGGAAAACCTGCGATGATGTCGGCACCAAAGGTCATGCCGGGGCGCAGCTTTTTTGCCTCTTCGCAAAAGGCAATGGCGTCGTCGCGCAGATGGCGTCGTTTCATCCGTTTCAGGATCAGGTCGTCGCCATGTTGCAGGGACAGATGCAGATGCGGCATCAGGCGGGGTTCAGTGGCGATGGCCATCATCAGATTGTCGTCGGCTTCAATACTGTCGATCGACGAAATCCGCAGGCGCGGCAGGTCNNAAGCCTTAGGATACGCATGACCAGATCGCCAAGGCGCGGTTTCGCGGGCAGGTCATCGCCCCAAGAGGTCAGGTCCACGCCGGTCAGCACCACTTCGTTAAACCCCTTATCCACAAGGCGTTTGATCTGATCAACCACCACGCCCGCAGGCACAGATCGCGAATTTCCACGACCGTAGGGGATGATGCAAAAGGTACAGCGGTGGTCACAGCCATTTTGCACCTGAACGTAAGCGCGCGACCTTGTGCCAAAGCCGTCGATCAGGTGGCTGGCGGTTTCGGTGACGGACATGATGTCGTTGACTTGCACGCGCTCTGTTTGACCAATCAGATCAGGGGCAAGCCCGGCCCAGGTTTCTGGCGACATCTTTTCGCCATTGCCAATCACCGCGTCGACCTCAGTCATTGCAGCAAAGGTTTCCGGTTCGGTTTGGGCGGCGCATCCGGTGACAATAAGCTTGGCGTCGGGGTTGTCGCGGCGCAGTTTGCGGATTTCCTGACGGGCCTTTCGCACAGCCTCGGCCGTGACCGCGCAGGTGTTGATCACCACCGCTCCCTCAACGCCAGCCTCTGCCGCCAGCCGTTTCATGGCTTCGGTTTCATAGGCATTCAGGCGACAACCCATGGTCGCAAAGACGGGCGGTTTGGCGTTCATTTACAGGCTCTTAAGAAAGGCGGGGGTCAGTTGACCCTCGTACACAAAGGCGGTGGGACCGGTCATCCAGACGCCATCGTCGCGGATATCAAGGGTCAGCCATCCGCCATCCAGCTCCATACGCATCTTGGCGTCGGTCAGACCACGTTGATGGGCTGCCACGGCCGTGGCGCAGGCACCGGACCCGCAGGCCAGTGTGATCCCCGTGCCACGTTCCCAAACGCGCATGCGCACTTCGGTGCGCGAGCGGATGGTGGCGAATTCCACATTGGTTTGCTCGGGAAACAGCGGGTGGGTTTCAATGGTTGGGCCAATGCCCGCCACATCCACGCTGTCGGCGTCATCGACAAAGAACACGCAATGGGGATTGCCCATGCCAACGGCGGCAGGGTCGCCTTCGATGGGTAGATGTGCGGTGTCGACCTCTTGGGCAAGCCGCACCTCAGACCAGAGGGTTTGCGGCTGGCCCATGTTGATGCTGACCTGATCGCCATCTTCGCGGGCCTCAAGAATGCCGCGCGCGGTGCGGATGGTCAGCGCGGGTTTGCCCGTTTGGTCCATCATATAGCGCGCAACACAGCGGGTCGCATTGCCACACGCGCCAGCGCGCGACCCATCCGCGTTCCAGAAGTCCAGATCAATGTCAGCGGCGTCGGAGGTTCGGATCTCGGCCAATTGATCAAACCCAACCCC
>DDMF01000141.1:7874-28196 GCA_002340515.1 Rhodobacteraceae bacterium UBA2553
CGATTGCGATCGCCAAGGCCGGCCGCCAAAGCGCGTGTGACCACAGGGGCGCGCCCACGAGAATCAATCATGACAAAGTCATTTCCCGCGCCGTGCCACTTCATAAACTGGATGTTTTCAGCTGTGTTCACATGTTCCATATTGCGCGATATAGACCTTTCGCAAAGGTTTTGCCAGAGATCGTGTTTTTATGCGTTTTTTGGGTTGACCCCTAGGGGTGGCAACACTAGAACCCGCCAACAGAGAGTGGGCCGTTAGCTCAGCTGGTAGAGCAACTGACTTTTAATCAGTAGGTCGATGGTTCGAACCCATCACGGCTCACCACTTTCACCAAAACCCCGGGCAGTCGCTTGGGGTTTTGTGCTTTCTTTTAGGCTCTAAACACTTGTTTGCGGCGCCTACGCCCGCTAGTTGGCCGGGATGAGCAGCGAATATACCCCCCCGAATGATCCGTTGGTGATTCTGCACCATGACCACGAATTGCTGGTTGTGGACAAGCCTGCCGGGCTTTTGTCCGTGCCGGGTAAGGGGCCGGAGTTAGCGGATTGTCTGATTGCCCGCATTCAGGCGGTGTTTCCCGAGGCGCTTTTGGTGCATCGGCTGGATCGTGACACATCGGGTGTGATGGTCTTTGCGCTGACTCCGCACGCACAGCGGCATCTTGGTTTGCAGTTTGAAAAGCGGCAGATGAAAAAGACCTATGTGGCGCGGGTGTGGGGCGAGATGGCTGAGAAAGAAGGCACGGTGGACCTGCCGTTGATCGTGGATTGGCCCAATCGACCGCTTCAGCATGTGAACCATGAGACTGGCAAACAGGCGCTCACCGATTGGAAGGTGATGCGAACCGAGGGAGGCAATACGCGCGTACGTTTGTTCCCCAAAACCGGCCGCAGCCATCAGCTCCGCGTGCATATGTTGGCGCTGGGCCATCCGATTTTGGGCGATCCGTTTTATGCCGAGGGCGAAGCACGCGATGCGCCGCGCTTGATGCTACATGCCGAAAGCCTGCGTTTGCGGCCCCCAGACGGTGGGCGGGGCATGAATTTCCGCGCCAAGGTGCCGTTCTAAGCACGGGCCGACCGGGTGACTTTACGTCACCTATCTTGCCCTTTGCGCCCTTATTTGCTTGAGTGTTCCGACATTGCAGGAGGCCAAAGCATGTTCCAGCCCGTCATCACCGGCACCGGGGTTTTCACCCCACAAGAGATTATCACCAACGCGGAATTGGTGGTGGCCTTCAACGCCTATGCCGACCGGGTGAACGGGGAAAACGCGGGTGCCATTGCGGCGGGCGAGATGGAGCCGGTGGGCCATTCGAACGAAGACTTTATCGTTTCAGCTTCGGGCATTCATCAGCGTTACGTGATGAACAAATCCGGCGTGCTGGACCCTGCGGTCATGCATCCGTTGTTTCCAAAGCGGGATGATGAGCAGCCGGGCATTATGACCGACATGGCGGTGGATGCGTGTAACAAGGCGCTGGCCAAAGCGGGTGTTGCGGCGGATGAGATTGACCTCGTGATCTGTGCCGCCTCAAACCACGAACGCGCCTATCCTGCGATTGCGATTGAGATCCAGCAGGCGCTGGGTGCGGGTGGCTTTGGCTTTGACATGAACGTCGCTTGTTCCTCCGCCACTTTTGGCATTCAGGCCGCCGCCGACATGATCCGGTCGGGGTCCGTAAAAAAGGCGCTGGTGGTGAACCCTGAGATTTGCTCGGCCCATCTGGAATGGCGCGACCGCGATTGTCATTTCATCTTTGGGGATGTGGCCACGGCCACGGTGATTGAACGCAAAGAGGATGCCAAAGGCGATCACTTTGAAATCCTCGGCACCAAATGCCTGACGCAATTTTCCAACAACATCCGCAACAACAACGGTTTCCTGCGCCGCACCTATGAGGGCGCGATGAGCGATCAGCGCGACATGCAGTTCATGCAAAATGGCCGCAAAGTGTTCAAAGAGGTGCTGCCGATTGTGTCCAAACACATCCTTGGGCATCTGGCGGAACTGGAAATCTCGCCCGACGATCTGAACCGGCTATGGCTGCACCAAGCCAATAAAACCATGAATGATTTCATCGGGAAAAAAGTGCTGGGACGTGTGCCGGAAGAGGGCGAACAGCCGAATATTCTGCAGGATTACGCAAATACCTCGTCCGCTGGGTCTATCATCGCGTTCTCAAAATACTCGGATGATTTGGCACCGGGGGATACCGGCGTGATTTGCTCGTTTGGGGCCGGGTATTCGGTTGGATCTGTGGTGGTGCGGCGGGGGTAGTCGGACTTTCGCTTTTAGCTCTTAGTTTCCCTTGGTTTTCGACGGGGCCCGCGTAGCACTCCGCTTTGCTTCCTGGAAATAGCGGATGAGTTCGCTGTCAATTTTGGGTTTGTTTATTGCCACGAAGAGACGATTAATCTCAACGACACCCGAGTCCTCAGCAGCCATCCTCAGCGCTTCTTTCCGCATCTGGCGATAGTGATTCAGCAACTCTTGCTTGTCATCGTTTGTCGCGTCAAAAATATCTTCAACGCCCACAAATAGCGCTGTGCAGTGAACTGAGAGTTCTTCATTCAAGTATAGTCGGTTGCTATCGACGAACTCAGCCATACCATGAACCACTAAACTTATAAGATCATGACGTTGCTCTTGCGTGAGCCCATTGTTTTCGATGACCTCTTCCGCGGCCTTTGAGCCCTGATGAATTTGCTCTATTAGCCCCTCATAGGCCTTTAGGCGCTTCTCAAAAATCATGGGCGCATAAAGTTCACGCCGATTTCGGCGGCGTACAAACTCATTAAGTAGAGCGCCAAAAACCACGCCTACTATGCCTATAGCTGCAGTAACAATGATTGGAATGAATTCACTCATTCCTCAGTATAGGCTTTGCACTATGTGTTTTCTATGTTTAACCGCGCCTCGGTCAACACTAATGCAAGTTTATTATCAACTGAATACCTCCAATCTTGGTATTGCCCAATTGACGTTGGCCCAAGAACGTTCATGAAGCAAAAAGGGCCCGCAAATTGCGAGCCCTTTCGTGTTTCTAACGTCTTAGATTAGTCGTTCGACCAGCCCGACACGGCTTTCACTTCAAGGAAATCTTCGATCCCCAATTCGCCGCCTTCGCGCCCGTTGCCGGACTGTTTATAGCCCCCAAAGGGTGAGCCAGCAGCACGTGAGGTGCCGTTCATTTCCACCATGCCTGACCGCATCTGACGGGCCACGCGGTTGGCGCGCGCGCCGTCTTGGGTTTGGACATAGTTGGTCAACCCGTATACCGTGTCATTGGCGATCTCGACCGCCTCTTCTTCGGTGTCAAACGGGATCATCGCCATCACCGGGCCAAAGATCTCTTCGCGCGCGATGGTCATGTCGTTGTTCACATCGGCAAAGACGGTGGGTTTAACGAAATAGCCTTTGTTCAGCCCTTCGGGACGTCCGGTGCCACCGGCGATCAGGCGAGCGCCTTCGTCGATGCCCGCTTGGATCAGGTCTTGGATCTTGTTCCACTGAAGTTCTGATACGACCGGGCCAATATGGCGCCCTTCCTTTGAGGCCACATCCACGGCGGTCTTCTCGGCCGTTTCACGGGCAATCTCAACAGCTTGGTCATAGACGCCACGTTGCACCAACATGCGCGAGGGGGCGTTACAGCTTTGGCCGGTGTTTTGCATCATGTGACGCACGCCGCGCACCACGGCTTTGTCATCGGCATCGTCAAAGATGATGTTGGCGCCCTTGCCGCCAAGCTCCAGCGACACGCGTTTCAGCGTATCGGCAGCGGCTTTGGAGATTGCAATGCCTGCGCGGGTGGAGCCGGTGAAGCTGACCATATCCACGTCTTTATGGGTGGTCAGTTGCGATCCCACGCCCACGCCGTCGCCGTTGACCATGTTGTAAACACCCGCTGGCACGCCGGCCTCATCCATGATCTCGGACCAGACGATGGACGACAGCGGCGAGACCTCGGACGGTTTCAAAACCATGGTGCAGCCTGCGGCCAATGCGGCCACAACCTTCAGCGACACTTGGTTCATCGGCCAGTTCCATGGGGTGATCAGCGCGGTCACGCCGATGGGTTCGTAAAGAATACGGTCATTGGGGGCGTGGTTGCCCAACATGCGGTCGAACTCAAATTCTTCAAACGCCTTGATGAAGTTCGAGATGTGCCAGCTGCCTGATCCGACTTGGCTTGTGCGGGCCAGATCAATTGGTGCGCCCATTTCAAGGCTCATCGCTTGGGCCAAATCCTCGGCGCGCTTGCCGTAAACCTCGTTGATGGTCTTGATCAGCTCAAGACGCTGGGCTTTCGGAGTGAAGCCCCATGTGCCAAAGGCGGTTTTGGCGGCGGCGACAGCGGCGTCTGTGTCAGCCTGATCGCCCAGTGAAATCACAGCGCAGGCCTCTTCTGTCGACGGGTCGATCACATTGCAGTCGTTGGGTTTTGCTGGGGCCACCCACTGGCCATTGATATAAAAGTCGCGTTTCTCAATCATATTACTGACTCCTTGGACGGATTTGTGGGAACTCTGGCACCGTGATTTAGCGGGCGCAACCCCCGGCTTTCCTAATTTGATCAAATTATTTTGCGAAGAAATCAACCCCCCGTCTTACAAATCGTCAAAACAGGCGTACCTTAGGGGTAGGAATTTAAGAAAGGGAGCCAGAAAATGGGCCTTCGGATCAATGAAACCGTACCAAATTTCACCGCAATGACAGATCAAGGCGAGATCTCGTTCCACGATTGGATCGGTGACAGCTATGCGATCTTGTTTTCGCACCCAAAAGATTACACGCCCGTTTGCACCACCGAATTTGGCGCTGTGGCACAGCTGGCGGATGAATGGGCCAAGCGTGGCACCAAAGTGATTGGCCTGTCAGTGGACGGGGTTGAGGACCATAAGGGTTGGAAATCTGACATCGAAAATGTTGCAGGCACCACCGCTGGTTTTCCAATCATCGCAGATGAGGGCCTAGAGGTCTCTAAAGCGTTTGATATGCTGCCCGCTGACGCCTATTTGCCCGACGGTCGCACGCCTGCTGACAGCGCAACCGTCCGTTCGGTGTTCATCATTGGGCCAGACAAGAAACTGCGCCTGTCGATGACCTATCCGATGACCGTGGGTCGTAACTTTGCGGAAGTTTTACGTGCGCTTGATGCGCTGCAGATGACTGACGGAAAGCCACTTGCGGCGCCGGCCAACTGGCAGCCCGGTCAGGATGTGATTGTTGGCTTGGCGCTGGATGATGACGCGGCGGCGGCACAGTTTGGTGCATTGGACATTAAGTTGCCGTATCTGCGTTTTGCCAAAGACCCGAGTTGATCCTCGTATCCCTTAAGGGGACAGCAAGATTTCAAAACGCGCGACAGAAAGTGTTGCGCGTTTTTTAATGGCGGTCGGGGAAAGTGGGGGCAATTGTCCGATGGCGCGCCGGATCTGAAGGTCACCAACCAGTAGATCCAAGAATAGGGATACGGCGTCGGTTGTGTCTTGGAATTTCAGGGAACCCGCGTCGCGCGCCCGATCCAATGTCGCGGCGATAAGTGGTGCAATCATTGCGCGCCCTGAGGATGTGATCGCCGCCCCCAACGCGCCGGATGCATCTGCGGCGGCTGCGCGATTAAGGGCAATTGCGCGAGGGGATACCAAGACGGTTAAAAGCTCAGGTGCAATTGCGTTCAGGCTGGCCATCGGATCGACCTCACCCTCTAAATGCCCCTCAAGTGAGGATTTCACATCCTTCGCATTGCGTTCAACCAGCGCGCTGAAAAGCCCGATTTTGTCGCCATACCAACGGTATAGCGTTTCATTTGAGGCTTTGGCTTTGCGGGCGATTGACAGCATGGATGCCCCGGCAAAACCCTTTTCTTCGAGCACTTGATAGGCGGCGGTTTCAATCTGTCGATGACGTTCGGATCGGGTCTCGTCTTTCATGGGGCTCTCTTTTTGTGTTGACGCAAAGCGTACACTTAGTTACGGATAGGCGCAAGCGTACACTTGATTACGGTAAAGGAGATCGAAATGCGTCAAAGTCAAAACCACACACCCCATGCAACTGCACAGGCCGGGCTGGCCATGTTGATTGTCCTGCAATTGGTTATGTTGATGGCCCTGTTTGCGGGGGTGCCGCCCCATCCACCAGAGGCGATCCCGCTTGGTGGCATCGCTCCTATTTTGGCGGCTGGATTTGCGACCGCAGCTGGCGCAATGATCCTGGGTCCAACATCGTCTCGATTGGCGCAAGGCTTGGCGATTGTGGCCGTCGCGATTGCGATGCTGTCGTTTGGCCCGCAGAAATACCTGAATGATCAATTCGGATTGATCTGGCCAGCAGTGATTATGGGGCAGATATCAGCGATTATGGTCGCTTGGGCTCTGGTTCAGGGGCGCAGCGCGCGCAATCAGACCGTTGCTGCCTAAAGAAAAGCCCGGTCACATGGGCCGGGCTTTTCGTTTGATTTTATGGATGTCTTATCGCCCAAGCTTGGCGGTTTGAATGGCCTGCGAAATCGCCTCGCGATCCCCTATGTGGTTTGCCATAACCAGCACGAGGCGCGCATTCAGGGCATCACTATCTTCTTTTGACAGGCCCTCATGCGCGGCCAGAAGCTCGGCGTAGAAATCATCAGCACCGTCGATATTTGGGGTCAGGATCAGATTAGTCATATCGCTTACTCCTTGCCGGTCGCGCGGCGGATGGCGGCGCGGAACAAATTGTCATCATAGTTGGGGCGGCGCGCGGCCACGTGCTGATCCGGGCGGATCAAGTAAACCGCAGACGTGGCATCCCCCAGATAGCGCGCTTTCAGTGCACCGGATTTGTCGTCTTTCACAGATAGCGCAAGCCGTGTGACTTCGATGCCATCCTCTTCCACCATGTCGGGTGCATCAGCGTCGATGGTCAATAGGGTGAAATTACCCCCAAGTTTCGGCAGCAGATAGTCATCCCCCAAGGGAACATCAGGACAGGCAGATCCGGGCCGGGTGCGGGCCGGACCGTCCAAAGCATCGGATGAGTTCAGAGGCGAACCATCATAGGTGCAGGGCACGGACAGGCGACCGGAGTTCACCAAGGGGCGCGCAAATTCGTGATGCTCTGACAGGTCAAGAACCGCGTCACGCAACAGGCGGCTCATCTCGGATTTTGGGGTGATGAAGTCGGTGGAGCGGGAAGAGTTCAGGATGTTTTCCTCAGCCCCATGCACGCGTTCGACGTTATAGCTGTCGAGCAGGCTGTCAGGCGCTTTGCCCTCCATCACCAGCTTCAGTTTCCAAGCAAGGTTGTCTGTGTCTTGCAGGCCGGAGTTTGCGCCCCGTGCGCCAAAGGGTGACACTTGGTGGGCGGCATCACCGGCAAACATCACGCGGCCATGGCGAAACGCTTCCATGCGGCGGCATTGGAAGGTATAGATCGAGACCCACTCCAGCTCGAACTGTACATCGTCACCCAACATCGCCTTGAGGCGCGGGATGACGTTCTCTGGCTTTTTCTCTTTTTCTTTGTCGATGTCCCAACCCAGTTGAAGGTCAATGCGCCACACGCCGTCGGGCTGTTTGTGCAACAGCGCGGATTGGCCTTTGTTAAAGGGCGGATCAAACCAGAACCAACGCTCGGTCGGGAAGTCAGCCTCCATGATCACATCTGCGATCAGGAAGTTGTCTTCAAACACGCGGCCCACAAAGTCGAGGCCAAGCATTTTGCGGGTGGGGGACCCTGCGCCGTCGCAAGGGATCAGCCACTCGGCTTCGAGGTTATAAGACCCTTCTTGGGTGTCGATTTCCAGTGTGACGTGATCGTCATGGGTGCCAATGGCCGTGACTTTATTGCCACCACGGATTTCAATTGGGGCGCCGGCGGCTTCCAGCTCGCGCACGCGATTCACCAGATATTCTTCGAAGTAGTATTGCTGAAGGTTGATGAATGCGGGGCGCTGGTGGCCTTCTTCGGGTAAGAGGTCGAATTTATACACCTCGCGGTCGTCAAAAAAGACCTTGCCGACGTCCCATTCCACGCCTTTATCGACCATCGGTTGGCCACATCCAAGGCGGTCGAGGATTTCCAGCGGGCGTTTGGCGAAGCAAATGGCGCGTGAGCCAAATGACACCTTGTCGTTGTCATCGACAATCACGACCTCGATGCCTTCTTGTGCTAGGTCGATGCCCATCGCGAGGCCAACGGGACCTGCGCCAATGATCACCACTTTGTGGCGAACCGAAGCTCCTGCGTCTTGGTCGTTGCAGCGCTTATAGGGGTAGAGCGGGGTTTCGAAGATTTTGGTCATTTGGTCCTCCTCCGACGGGCGGTGTGGCGCGGTTTGGCGGTGCCAGCGCCCAAGGGTCGGGCGCTGGTGTTTGGTGTGATGTCAGATGCCTCCGGCGGGGATATTTCCAGAAAGAGGAAAAGGCCGGCGGTCTGACTTAGCCCTGCAAAGCCTCCCACATTTCAATGTCGCGCTGGGCGGTCCAGATGCGGGGGGTGTCGATGCCGCGGGCCTCGTCAAAGGCGCGGGCAACGTTGAAGGGCAGGCAGTGTTCATAGATGGCGTAGTCGCCGAATTTTGGATCGCATTCTGCGCGCACGGCGTCCCAGGCTTCTTTCAGGGTGCCATTGCGGGCGGCCACGCGGGCGGCGGGGCGATAGGTGCTTTCGACGAAATCACGGGTGTTTTCAATCGCGGCATTGACCATCTGTTTGCCGACAAGTGCATCGCCACGACCGGGCGCAATGGCGTCCACGTCGAAGGAGGCGATGTTGTCGAGGGTTTCGCCCCAATCGCTGAAATGCCCATCGCCGCAATAGCAAGCCGAGTGGTATTCAACGATGTCGCCGGTGAACATCACGTTTTCATCCGGCACATGGATCACGATATCGCCTGCCGTATGGGCGCGGCCAAGGTGCATCAGGTCGATGCGACGATTACCGAGATAGACCGTCATGTCCTCTGAGAATGTGGTGGTGGGATAGGTCAGGCCGGGGATGCTTTCATGACCTTCAAAGAGGCGCGGAAAGCGTTGAAACTCGCTGTCCCAATCTTCTTGGCCGCGTTCTACAACCATCGCGCGGGCGGCGTCGCCCATAATGATCTGATCAGCTCCAAAGGCGGAGGCACCAAGCACGCGCACCGCGTGATAGTGGGTCAGCACCACATGGCTGATCGGCTTGTCGGTCACGGAGCGCACGCATTCAATCACTTTGTTCGCCAGACGCGGCGTGGCTTGGGCCTCGACAATCATCACGCTGTCGTCGCCAATAATCACACCCGAATTCGGGTCGCCCTCGGCGGTGAAGGCATAGATGTCTTTGCCCACTTCGCTAAAAGTGATTTTCTTTTCTGTCATGTCCCCTTGGGATGCAAAAGCTTTTGCCATGGTTGGGTATTCCTTATGTTTTCGGGCCTAGACGTGGCCAGAATAGCGTGATTCTGTGTCCACATGTTTGATCGACGTCATTTGCCCTATTGGGCCGTGTTTTTCGTATTCTCCGCCACATTGGTCATTTTGATCCTGATGGGGCGCAATCTCTATTGCCCCTGTGGCGAGGTGAAGCTGTGGTATTCTGGGGATGACAGCGGGCAGGGCTCGCAGCATCTTTTGGATTGGTATGCACCCAGCCATTTGATCCATGGGTTCTTGTTTTATGGGCTGACCTTTCTGGTCATGCGCCGCATTTCCATGGGTTGGCGGTTGTTGGTCGCCACGCTGATTGAAGGCGCGTGGGAGGTGGCTGAAAACACCGAAGCGGTGATCAACCGGTATCGTGAATTCACCGTGTCGGGTGAATATTACGGCGATGCTGTGATCAATTCGACCGCGGATCTCTTGGCGATGTTCCTTGGCTTTTGGCTGGCATTGCGCTTGCCGATCTGGGCCTCGGTTGCCATTGTCGTTGGGTTTGAGGTGTTGACCACATTCCTTATTCGCGACGGGCTGGCGCTGAACATCATCATGCTGATTTGGCCCAGCGAGTCCGTTCTCGCGTGGCAATCGGCAGGGTGAGGGGAACAGCGCCAGTTCCATTATTTTGGCCAGTTCACAGCGGGTAGGATGGTGCCCACGCAATCGCCAAAGCCGATTTGGAAGCCGTCGCCTTTGGCCGCCCCGCGTAAGGTGAGCGTGTCGCCGTCCTCGATAAAGGTGCGAGTCTCGCCGGTGTCCAATGTGAAGGGTTCGCGCCCGGCCCAGCTCATTTCCATTAGCGAGCCGTATTCGGTCTTTGTCGGACCCGAGATTGTACCGGACCCCAGAAGATCGCCAACATTCATTGCGCAACCGCCAATGGCGTGGTGACACAGTTGCTCAGCGGCCGAGTAATACATGCGGGTGTAGTTGGTTTCGCCAACGACGCTCGCCTTGTCAGCGCCTTCGGGTTGCATCAGAACCTGAAGGTCGATGTCATAAAGACCGTCTTTTGATCCACTGAGGTAGGGCAGAAGCTCTTTTTCACGCTTTGGCGTTGGCGCGCGGAATGCTTCCAACGCGCTCGCGGTCACGATCCAAGGGCTGATCGAGGTGCCGAAGGCTTTGCCCTGAAACGGGCCAAGCGGTTGGTATTCCCAGCCCTGAATGTCGCGCGCGGACCAGTCGTTCAGCAGCACATAGCCAAAGATCATATCATCCGCTTCGTCCACCGTGATAGGCTGACCAAAGGCGGACGGTTTGCCGACGATGGCGCCCATTTCCAATTCGATATCCAGACGGGCCGAGGGGCCAAAGCTGGGCATTTCTGCGTCGGGCGCTTTACGCTGACCGTTGGGGCGGTGGATGTCGGTGCCCGACACCACAACCGAGCTTGCGCGACCATTGTAACCGATTGGAATATGCAGCCAGTTGGCGGGCAGATCGGGCGAGCCGCGCAGGATTGCACCCATGTTTGCGGCGTGCTGACGCCCGGCGTAGAAGTCGGTGTATTCAGACACGAGGAACGGCATATGCAGGTCTGCGCCCGCTTGGGCCACCAAAAGGGGTTCAACGGCGGCGCGCTCGGTTGAGCCTTCTGCCAGCAATTGCTCCAAACGCGACCGCAGCGCGACCCAGGCGTCAGATCCCAGTTCCATCAGTTCATTCCAGAACGGCACGTCAAAGACCGGATCATCGCTGATTTCAATCAGACCCAGCTCTTCGGCGGCGGCCACATCAAGGATCATATCCCCAATGGCAACGCCACAGCGGGGTTCATCGTCCCCAACTGAAAACACGCCGTAGGGCAGGTTGTTCAGCGGGAAGGGAGTGTCGGGCGAGTTCGCGCTCTCGACCCAGGATTTCTTTAGTTGCGACATATATGTGTCCTCACTTCACCCTTTTGGGGCGTCTACTGAACCCTTATTGGGCGTCAAATTGAACCTCGGGGGCTGCGTTGGCAAAGGCCGGCAACGCGAGGCAGGTTTGTTCGATTTCGGTCAGGCGTGGGTAGGGCGTCAGATCCAGACCCCAGCGCCGTGCGTTGTAGTATTGCGCCACCAGGCAGATGTCCGCCAGTGACGGTGTGTCGCCAAAGGCGAATTTTGTGTTGTGCCGCACCATTTGCTCCAGCGCTTCAAAGCCAACGGTCATCCAGTGACACATCCACGCCTGTTTATCCTCAGGCGTGGCGCCAAATGTCGCCCCCAGATGGACCGCAACACGCAAGTTGTTCACCGGGTGGATGTCCATCGCAACCACATGGGCCGCAGCCAGCACTTGCGCGCGCAACACTGGATCTTTGGGCAGAAGTGCTGGATCAGGGTGCAGTGCCTCAAGGTAGTCAATGATCGCCAGAGATTGCGCCAGAACCGTCCCATCCGCCAGCTCCAAGGAAGGCACCAGATGGGTTGGGTTTTTGGCGACATACTCCGCCGAATGCTGCTCTCCGCCATCTTTGACAAGGTGGATCGAGGCCTGTTCAACCTCAATCCCCTTTAAGTTCAGCGCAATGCGAACCCGGTAGGCGGCGGTGGAGCGCCAATAGGTATAAAGCTTCATCACTTTTCCCCTCTATTTCTTCCCCGGCGTCCCGTCGAATTTCTTCTCAATGTCATCCCAGCAATCGATATAGGTGTCCTGAAGCGGGGCCTCTTTTGCCGCAAATTCTGTCAGGTGCTGCGGGAACCGGGTTTCGATCATAAAGCTCATTGTGTTGTCGAGCTTTTGAGGTTCCAGATCAGAGGTCGACGCCTTTTCAAACGCATCTTTATCCGGGCCGTGTGGCAGCATCATATTGTGCAACGACAGACCACCGGGGACAAAGCCCTGCGGTTTGGCATCATATTCGCCGTAAATATTGCCCATCAGCTCGGACATGATGTTCTTGTGATACCATGGCGGGCGGAAGGTGTCCTCCATCACCATCCAGCGTTCGCGGAAGAGGACAAAGTCGATGTTCGCGGTTCCGGGTACGCCAGACGGCGCAGTTAAAACGGTAAAGATCGAGGGGTCGGGGTGATCAAACAGGATTGCGCCAACCGGGCAGTAATTGCGCAGGTCGTATTTATAAGGTGCGTAATTGCCGTGCCATGCGACCACATCCAGCGGCGATTGCCCGGTCTCGGTTTTATGGAACTGCCCACACCATTTGATGGTGATGGTTGAGGGCACTTCGCGATCTTCAAAGGCCGCAACGGGCGCTTTGAAATCACGTGGGTTGGCCAAACAGTTTGCGCCGATGGGGCCACGGCCCGGCAGTTCAAACTTCTGCCCATAGTTTTCACAGACAAAACCGCGCGCGGCCTCGCCAATCAGCTCTACCCGATAGACCAGCCCACGCGGGATGACGCCGATTTCTTTTGGCTCAAGGTCAATGATGCCAAGCTCGGTGTAAAATCGCAGGCGACCTTCTTGTGGGATCACCAACAGCTCGCTGTCGGCGGAGAAGAAGTAATCATCCACCATGGATTCGGTGACCAGATAGACATGGGTGGCCATGCCGACCTGCGTGTTCACGTCACCCGCCGTGGTCACAGTACGCATGCCTGTGATCCAGTTTAGGCCCTTTTGCGTCTCAATCGGATCCCAACGGTATTGCCCAAGCGAGACGACATCAGGGTCCACACAAGGCGCTGATTTCCAATAGGGCATGTCGATTTTGGTGTAGCGGGCCGAATGTTTTACCGAAGGGCGGATGCGGTAACACCATGTGCGTTCGGGCGGATTTGCGGTGAAAGCGGTGCCGGACAGTTGTTCACCGTAAAGGCCATAATTACAGCGCTGAGGGCTGTTTTGGCCTTGTGGCAATGCGCCATCCAGTGCTTCGGTTTCAAAGTCATTGGCCCAGCCGGGCATATAGCCCGGCGCCAAGCCGTTAGAACGCAGATCAGTTGTGATCTTGCGGGTCGTTTGGGTGTTCATCGCGCGTTTCCCCAGATTTAAGTTTAGCTTTTGTTCAGTTCTTTGGCGTGCAGCCAATCGGCATGTTTCGGAGCCCGCTTGGTTTCAGACCATTCCTGCAGCATGTCCCACTTTACAGCATCCATACGTTTCAGCATGGCCTCTTCTTCGGGATCAGGACAGGCCAGTTCAACACGGTGACCGTTTGGGTCAAAGAAATAGATCGAATGAAAGAGCGAGTGGTCTGTGACGCCAAGAACCTCAACCCCCTTGGCCTCAAGATGCTCTTTGAATTCGATCAACGTGTCACGATCTTTGACCTTAAAGGCAATATGCTGCACCCAGATCGGCGTGTTCGGATCGCGGCCCATTTCCGGCTTGGTGGGCAGTTCAAAGAACGCCAGCACATTGCCATTCCCGGCATCCATGAAGATGTGCATATAAGGATCAGGTTCGTGCGTGGATGGGACTTTGTCTTCGGCGATGGCCAAGACGAAATCCATATTCAACATCTCGTTATACCACTCAACGGTTTCCTTGGCATCTTTACAGCGATAGGCGACGTGGTGGATCTGTTCGATTTTCATTTGGATATTCCTCTTGCAGCTTCACAAGCCCGTTCAGGCTGTCATGGGTGTCAGCCGGTGACCAATGGTACGGACCAAATATGGGCCTCCGGGTAAATCATTTCGCTGTTAATTAATATCGTTGCACATGCAACGAAGTCAAGAAAAACTGCCCGCATCGTCAGCTTTGTGATTTTTCCCGACAATTTGAGGGGTTAAGTGGGCGTAAACGCCTGTCTGATATTCATTCCCATGGGTGAATATTAATGAGGTGGTGGGATGAGCGCTAATGGACCTGCGCCAGTTATCATCATTAAGAAGATCAAAAAGGGTGGTGGCGATGGTCACCACGGTGGTGCGTGGAAAGTGGCTTACGCCGACTTTGTGACCGCCATGATGGCCTTCTTTCTGTTGATGTGGCTGTTGAATGCAACAACTGAAAAGCAACGCAAAGGGATCGCAGATTACTTTAGTCCGACGATTCCGATCAACCGGGTGTCTGGCGGCGGTGCCGGGTCTTTTGGGGGCGACAGTATTTTTACAGAAGAAACACTGGCCCAATCGGGCAATGGTGGTTTGCCACGTAATCCGACTGAGGATAACGAAGGTGAACACTCTGGCGGGCGCATCGCGGATGAAAGCACCGATGCCACACAAGAGCTGGAAAAAGTCGAAGAAATGCTGATGGGGCGCAGCGGTGAAAGCATGGCCAGCGACGAGTCGCGCCGCCATATCGTCACCCGCGTCACCGACGAAGGGTTGCTGATTGAGCTTTTTGATATCGAAGGGGAACCTTTGTTTGAAAAAGGCACCAATGCACCGACACCTGTAATGGTCGAGCTGGCGGGCCTCATGGCGCGTATCTTTGCGATCGTCAAAAATGGTGTGGCCGTCGAAGGGCATGTCCGGGCGCAACCGGTTGTGGTTGCTGAAAACACGGCCTGGAATCTGTCCGGGGACAGGGCGGATGTGATGCGCGAGCTTTTGGAGAAACATGGATTGGATCAAGCGCGCATTCGGCGCGTGACCGGCCACGCTGATCGAAAACCTGCGGCCCGCAACACAATGGCCCTGCGCAACAACCGTATTGAACTGATCCTTCTGCGCAAGCCGCACAAGTAAACACTTAGGATTTTAGCTGTTAGGCGCCTGTTAAGGGGTCTGCGGCTAAGGTCCTAAGTTGAAAATACTTGATGCAGCAGAAAGGCGCACCATGACCATTTCCTCCTCGCTGAGTGCCGGCGTGGCCGGGTTGAATGCTAACGCAACCAAACTCGCTACAATTTCGGATAATATCGCGAACTCATCAACGTTCGGATACAAACGCGCAACCGCAGATTTTCAAAGCATGGTTATTGGCGGCACCGCCGGTTCCGGGTCTTATTCTGCGGGCGGTGTTCGGGTGTCCACGCAGCGGCTGATTGATGAACATGGCCCCCTGATTTCTACAGACAATCCTCTCGATATCGCAATTGGTGGGCGTGGCATGTTGCCGGTAACACAAGAGGTGTTTTTGGGTGCAAATTCGGGTGAGCGCCCGATGATGATGACCACCACCGGATCGTTTCGAACCGACAGCGAAGGTGTGCTGAAAACCGAAACAGGACTTGTGCTATTAGGTTGGCCCGCCGACGCGGATGGCAATGTGGGAACCTTTCCACGGGACAGTGGGGCGGGTCTTGAACCCGTTGTGATCAATGCAAACCAAACCGCAGGTGATCCAACAACGCGTCTGAAATTAGGTGTAAACCTACCCGCAGTTGATACCGAAGTTGGCGCGGCTGGAGATACCCTGCCTCTCTCGGTTGAATATTTCGGCAACCTCGGCACATCAGAAACGCTCGACTTCTCTTTTACACCCACCGTTCCCGGAGGGGGCACAGCCCCATCTAATACTTGGACCATGGTTGTGCGTGACAGCGCGGGTGGGGGCAATGTGATCGGAGAATACACACTTACCTTTGATGACAGCCGTGCCGATGGCGGCACCCTTGCTTCGGTCACACCTGTGTCCGGCGGTGCCTATGATGCGGCGACAGGTGAGCTTGCTCTGACCGTTGATGGTGGACCAATGACGCTTACAATTGGCAAGATTGGCGACCCGAATGGACTGACGCAATTGTCCGACAGTTTTGCGCCAACGTCGATCACGAAAGATGGCTCGCCTGTTGGTAATTTGACCGCCGTCCAGATTGATGAACATGGATACATAAAAGCAACCTATGACACGGGGTTTACGCGCACCATCTATCAGGTGCCACTCGTGGATATTCCAAACCCGAACGGGCTGAGATCCCTATCTAACCAAGCTTATCAGGTCTCTCCGCAATCCGGGTCCTTCTTTATGTGGGACGCCGGCGATGGCCCTACCGGCGAGGTGATTGGTTTTGCGCGAGAGGGGTCCACCACTGATGTAGCAGGGGAATTGACCGCGCTGATCCAAACACAGCGGGCCTATAGCTCAAATGCAAAAGTGATCCAAACCGTGGATGAGATGTTGCAGGAAACAACTAACATCAAACGCTAACTTCCGGGTGGGTAATGGAGGTTGAGACATGAGTATTGCCAGTTCAATGCACAACGCCCTTTCCGGGCTGCATGCGGCGTCCCGCGCCGTCAATGTGGTGTCGTCCAATGTGGCGAATGCCATGACCGAAGGCTACGCTAGCCGTTCTCTGGAATTGTCCTCTCGGTCCCTTGATGGGGCCGGGTCCGGCGTCTTTGTTGAGGGCGTGCGGCGTCAAACCGATGACATCCTAATCGGGGATCGCAGGCTCACTGATGCGGCTGTCGGATATGATAGTACCAAATCTAGCTTTTTAAGCGACCTTGAGGGAATGATTGGGACCCCAGATAAGGCCGGTTCCTTGTCCGGACGAATTGCAAATTTCGAAAGCGCATTGATCGGGGCTGCGTCGCAACCTGACAGCGAAGCGCGGCTTTCAGCAGTGAATGATGCGGCGAACAGCATTGTGTCACACCTGAAAACCACCTCAAAAAACATTCAGCAAGCACGCATGGATGCGGACCAGAATATCGCCCAACAAGTCGATAAGCTGAATATCGGCCTGAAACAGGTCGAACAGCTGAACTCCAAGATCCAAGAGGCGGCAACACGCGGCGTGGACCCTTCGGGATTGATGGACCTCAGGCAAAAAACCATCGACCAAATGTCGTCTATTTTGCCGATGAAGCAGCTGCCAAGAGACAATGGAATGGTTGCCTTGATGACGACCGGGGGCGCGATCGTTTTAGACGGCAAAGCCGCGGAATTTGAATTTTCGCCTGTAAATACCATTGTCCCGGAAATGACATTAGCAAGTGGTGCCTTGTCCGGGTTGACCATGAATGGGCAACCGGTGCGTACAGAAGGTGACCGAAGCCCTATTCGCGGTGGCTCTTTGGCTGGTGAATTTGAAGTTCGTGATCAGTTGGCACCCGAAGCACAGGTCCGCCTTGATGGGTATGCCCGTGATCTTGTCGAACGGTTTCAAGATCCGGCATTGGATGCAACGCGCGCGCCTGGCGCTGCCGGTTTGTTCACGGACGCTGGTGTGGCATTTGATCCGCTAAATGAAGTTGCCTTGTCGACGCGACTATCCGTAAATGCGACAGTTGATCCGGCACAAGGCGGAGCCGTTTGGCATATTCGCGACGGTTTGGGGGCTGCGGTTCCTGGGGAAGTTGGCAACAGCAATCTCATCAACGATCTTGTAGATGCAATGACTGCGGCTCGCACGCCCGTATCTGGTGGGTTCTCCGTGGCGGCCCGAAGCTCTGCTGGCCTCGCGGCTGATCTATTGTCAACGGTGAGTGCAGATTTATCTGCGGCCGAAACCCAGAAAAGTTTTTCAATGTCCCAAAACGAAACATTGAAGCAGCTGGAGATGTCTCAGGGTGTTGATACCGATGCGGAAATGCAAAAACTGATGTTGATTGAACAAGCCTATGCCGCCAACGCAAGGGTCATCACCTCAGCTGATGAAATGATCCAAACTATTCTGAATATTTAAGGGAGGCTTCGCAATGTTTGCTACTTTTGGAGATATGGCCAGCGCGTTCCACTCCCGCACTATGAGTGCTCGTTTGAAATCGGATATGACCCGACTGGGCGTGGAATTGACGACAGGGATCAAAACAAACATCGGGGCAGCAGTTTCGGGGGATTTTGGTCCCATTGCTGGCATTGAACATAGTTTGAAAACTCTGGAATCCTACAAGGTCGCGACAGATGAAGCGTCAACTTTCGCAAGCGCAATGCAGTACTCGCTTGGTGCGATCCAAACACAAAGTCAGGAATTGTCGTCTGGCCTACTTAGTGCAACGACCTCGCGAGGCGCGACGCTTATTAACGCAACCGCGCATGATGCCGAACAAAAATTCTTGTCGATTGTGTCACAACTAAATACCAACGTAATGGGTCGCAGCCTTTTTTCGGGCGCAGCAACAGACCGGCCAGCGTTGGCTAAGGGTGAAGATATGCTCGCCGCCCTAAAGGTTGAAATTGCAGGTGAAACCACGGCTGCGGGTGTATCTGCGCGTATTGATGCGTGGTTTGATGATCCGGGTGGTGGGTTTGAGACTGTTGGATATCTGGGATCCGATAATCCTGCGGGGCCAATTCGCTTGGGTAATGGTGAAACTGCTGAATTGGATATGCAAGCTGACAATCAAGAAATCCGAGATGTTTTGAAAGCGATTGCTAAAAGTGCAGTGATGGCTGATGGCGCTTTGGATGGGCGGATTGACGAACAGCTTTTACTAACGAAAACGGCAGGTGAAGGCCTTTTAACCGCAAATGACAGCTTTACCCTAGCGCGTGCGAATGTGGGCGCGTTGGAGGCAAGAATTGAGAATGTGTCCACTCGAAATGAGGCGGAAAAATCAGCTCTCGAAATATCGCGAAACGAGCTGATTGCGGCTGATCCCTATGACACAGCTACTGAACTAAAGGCCGCGTATGGCCAGTTGGAAAGTCTTTACACTGTTACTGCCCGCATGTCGCAACTCAAATTTACGGATTATATGAGATGAAAAAATTTCTCTCTGCGCTAAGCTTTTTGCTAACATTCGCTCTGACAGCACAGGCTAACACAATCCGGATCAAAGATTTGGTGGAATTTGATGGTGTGCGAGGCAATGATCTTATTGGTTATGGGCTTGTTGTTGGCCTGAATGGTACCGGGGATGGGATCAGAAATGCGCCCTTTACCGAAGATATTATGTCGAATATCCTTGAACGACTTGGCGTTAATATTACGGGTGAGCAATTTCGCCCTAAGAACGTGGCTGCGGTTTTTGTAACTGCGACCCTTCCTCCTTTTTCACGGTCTGGATCAAAAATTGATGTGACAGTGTCCGCAATTGGGGACGCTAAAAGTCTATTGGGTGGGACGCTGATTATGACCCCACTCAATGCCGCTGATGGAGAGATCTATGCTGTAAGCCAAGGGACCGTTATTGCAGGGGGGGCCTCTGCGGAAGGTGACGGCGCCAGTGTGGTTCAGGGTGTTCCGACTAGTGGTGTTATTCCTGCTGGTGCTCGTGTTGAGCGGGAGCTGGATTTTGACTTTACCAAGCTGAAATCTATACGATTGGCACTCCGGACTCCTGATTTCACTACGGCTGAGCGTATCGAAGTGGCCATCAACAAAAACTACGGACATACGGTTTCCAGAATGCTGGATAGTGGAACCGTGTTGGTTGATATCAGCGCAACCAGAGCATTGTCCCCTGCGCATGCATTGGGAGATATTGAAAACTTACGTGTGGTTCCTGAACGCAAGGCGCGGGTTGTTGTGGATCAACGATCTGGGACCATTGTTATGGGTGAAGATGTCAGGATCAGTCGCGTGGCGGTGTCGCAGGGCAATCTGACACTACGCATTCAAGAAAAGCCCTTGGTTGTTCAACCTAACCCGTTTACCGACGGGCAAGCCATTGTTGTTCCTAGGACGGATGTCGAAATCCAGGAAGAACCTGGGACCGGACTGGCTGAGGTCGATGGAAGCACCTCTTTGTCCGAGGTGATTGCGGGTTTGAATGCCTTGGGAGTTTCTCCACGTGACATGATTGATATTCTCAAGAGCATAAAAGCTGCCGGAGCGCTTCATGCGGATTTCGTTGTGCGGTAAAATAGCTGATCAATTTTCCTGTGTTGTATTGGAGTGGGGGCAATTACCTTGATGCTCCTAAACGGTCAAAACCAATGCGTTCATCGTTGGTCATTGGTCCGAGGAAAAGGCTCTGCACAGAGCCTTTATTCTAGCGGGTCGAAGGGAAACCTTGAATCAGGCAAACTCGGATTGTCGGTATTTGGTTCGTCTCCCCCCATCTGAAGTGAAGGAGATGGGATTAGCGTCGACGTCTATGTAAGGACGCGTGGCTGCCCCTCGCCTTGAGGACCGGTGCCCCAAAATAAATACGATTGATGCGTAAGCGATGCGAGGCCC
>DDMF01000028.1:0-6358 GCA_002340515.1 Rhodobacteraceae bacterium UBA2553
CGCCGGAGGCTCCCACAGAAGCCCCCGACGAAAGGTTTCTGTTTCAACTTACAGAGCGGCGAGCGCATCCACCAGCTTCGTCGCCCCAAAGCGGAACGGATCCGTGGCCGGCAGGCCCATGTCAGCTTCGATCTCAGCCAAATAGCCCAGCGCATCTGCTTCTGACATATGCTGAGTATTCACCGAAACACCCACCACCTGACACTCCGGATTGGCCACTTTGGCCAGGGCCAGCGCCATATCGTTCAACGCTTGCAACGAGGGTTGCTGATATTCCGGCAGACCACGCATATGCTCACGGGTTGGTTCATGCGACAAGATCAACGCATCTGGTTGACCGCCGTGGATCAGCGCCATGGTCACACCCGAGTAAGACACGTGGAACAAGCTGCCCTGCCCTTCGATCAAATCCCAGTGGTCCTCGTCATTGTCAGGCGAGATATACTCCACCGACCCCGCCATGAAATCGGCAACCACCGCATCAAGCGGCACGCCGTCCCCGGTGATCAGGATCCCGGTTTGGCCGGTTGCGCGGAAGGTCGACTTCATGCCGCGTTCGCGCATTTCTTTATCCATCGCCAGAGCGGTGTACATTTTGCCAACCGAACAATCGGTGCCCACCGCAAGGCATCGCTTGCCGGTCCGTTTTTTACCGTTGGCAATTGGATAGTCCACTTCCGGCACACGCACATCATGCAGCGCTTGGCCGGTGGCTTCGGCAACGGCCACAAGATCCGCCTCTTCGGTCAAAAGGTTGTGCAGACCCGAGGCGAGGTCGAACCCTTCCTCCAACGCCATAACCAGCACCTTTTTCCACGCTTGAGAAATCACGCCGCCACGATTGGCCACGCCAATCACCAGCGTTTTTGCGCCAGCCTCCTTCGCTTCAGCCAGGGTCATATCCGTTAAGCCAAGGTCGGCTTTGCAGCCCTCCATACGGAACTGACCAACCGCATTTTCCGGGCGCCAGTCTTTGATACCCTGCGCTACTTTTGCAGCCAGTTGATCGGGCGCATCGCCCAGGAACAGTAGATACGGTGTCTGAATCATGGCCGAGACCCTTTCCTCATTTACGGTGTTAAGTATTGCCACAGGAGCTTGATGGGCATTCTGACGATCTATTGCCGAAAATTCTTGCGAAGTTACCTATAGTCACGGCATTTACACACAAAATCCCGTCATTATGCCAACTTTGCGCAACTTTCTTCGTCACAAGATCATCGTGCGCAAGAATCCCTCATAGATCACGCCGCCGTGCGGCATTTACGCTGCGAGTGCAAAATTACCTTGCGCGCCGCTGCGCAATTTCATAACGATATGCCCAAGAAAATCGCAACTTCATTACAAAGGGGCCGCCATGTCCTTCCGTATCCAACCCGCCGCCCCTGCCAGACCTAATCGCTGTCAGCTGTTCGGACCGGCCTCAAACACCAAGCTGTTCGCCAAAATGGCAACCTCAGCAGCGGATGTGATCAATATCGATCTAGAGGATTCTGTGGCCCCGTCGGACAAAGATATGGCGCGCGCAAATGCGATTGAGGCGATCAACACTGTGGATTGGGGCAACAAATACGTCTCAGTTCGAGTCAACGGGCTGGACACCCCTTATTGGTACCGTGATGTGGTGGATCTGTTGGAACAAGCCGGCGACCGTTTGGATCAGATCATGATCCCGAAAGTGGGCTGTGCCGAAGATATCTACGCCGTCGATGCACTGGTCACCGCGATTGAGCGCGCCAAGGGCCGCACCAAGTCGATCAGCTTTGAAGTGATCATCGAATCGGCCGCTGGTATTGCCCATGTGGAAGCCATCGCCGCAAGCTCGCCCCGCCTTCAGGCGATGTCGCTGGGTGCTGCGGATTTCGCCGCATCCATGGGCATGCAAACCACCGGAATTGGTGGCACACAGGAAAACTATTACATGCTGCGCGAGGGTGAAAAGCACTGGTCGGATCCGTGGCACTGGGCGCAAACCGCCATCGTCGCGGCCTGCCGCACACATGGCATTCTGCCTGTTGATGGCCCGTTTGGCGATTTCTCAGACGACGAAGGGTACATTGCCCAATCCAAGCGCTCTGCCACTTTGGGCATGGTCGGTAAATGGGCGATCCATCCAAAGCAAATCGCCTTGGCAAATGAGGTTTTCACCCCCTCGGACGAAGCCGTCGCTGAGGCAAAAGAGATCCTCGCCGCGATGGAAACCGCCAAGGCAAATGGCGAAGGCGCCACCGTCTATAAGGGACGTTTGGTGGATATTGCATCAATCAAACAAGCCGAAGTGATCGTGGCACAAGCCGATTTGATCGCAAACAGCTAAGACATTACACCCCGTACTGGCCCCGCAAATCGCGGGGCCTTTTTTTTGCACAACATGTCGCATGTAGATTTTTGAATATATTCCTATGGTGTCATCAGATGCTGACTACATCGACACTCCAAGGGGCGCTCATTCAATTATGAGGTAACAATGAAACCACTTTATTATGCCACCGCGCTGGTGACAGCTTTGGCTGGCCCTGCCCTTTCGCAGCAATCAAACCCCGCCAAAACGGGATTATCCGAACCTGTCATCCGACTGACAGCTACGTTGAACAAAAACCAAGATGTGATCGGGTTGGATGCTGCACAGAAGGAAGACGTGAAAAACTGGGTGGCGACAATGCCTGCCCACCGCAAAGCACTTGAAGATGAAACCGTGGCATTGCGCGCCGAAATGAAGGCCGCAATCGTCAGTGGGGCACCCGTTGAAGCCCGCCAAGCTTTGGCAGACAAAATTGGGGCCAACGAGGTGAAACTGGTGATGATGCGGTCAAACTGCACCGATCATTGGCGCGAAGTGTTGAGCCCTGACCAGTTTTCCAAGCTGATCGAGCTTGCTTCCGCGATGTAAGATTAATGTGGCGGGCGGCAAGTCCGCCACATATTTTTGGATAAACCCTTACGCCAACGGCATACAGATTTCGGTCAACAGTTCTTCTGGCGCTGTCTCACGAGGGTCATTCAGATAAACCTCATAACACGGGGCATCCGCTGGTGTTTGACCAGACTGCGGCAACCACTCGCCATAAAGCTTGTCATAGCCGGATTTGATCATCGCATAGGGGCCTTTGTAGGTCAGAACCGCCATTTTTCCGGCAGCCAGCTCAACACTGTCAAACCCTTCTGGGGCGTCACCCCCGCGCCAATCGGCACCCGCGAAACTGCGCAAGTCAGCCTCGGCCACTGCGGCAGGGTCGTCATAATAAACACCAAGAACCGGCCCACAATTCGGCCACAACCCACGTGCGGCGATCATCGCACCAAGCTTTTCAAAGCTCTTACCGATTTCCATATAAGCCCCTTTGTGGGGCAAACCAATCAAGGTGCGGGCGGGCATATCGCGGATTTCAATTGTATACATTTCTTGTCTTCCTTCTCGTTGCAAAAGCACTGGCGCATCAATTTTGCCAGCGGAACGAAACGCATTTGGACTCAGGCCATAACTGGACCGGAAGGATTGACCGAAGCTGCGCGGATTGGCGTAACCACAGGCCTTAGCGATTTGGTCAATCGGCGTATCCTCACGTACAATCCGACCCGCTGCGCGGTGCANNGCATCCGGCGCACCGCCTGCGCGCATGTCTCACCTGTCATCGCGTGAAACACACGATGCCAATGGAACCGCGACATCGCGGCGACATCTGCCAAATTATCCAGCGACAGATCCCCATTTGGGTTGTCGTGAATGTAATTCAACACCCGCAAAAGCCGGTCTTCGTATCGCATCTGAGCATCCTTTTTTACGTTTCCCCCTGTTCTTGCGACAGGTGACGTGCATAAATCTTGCTGAGTTGCGCGCGCATGTGCCCGCGCACCAGTTGCAATGCCGCTTCCCAAGCGTCATATAGCAAAAAACACGCATTAATCAGGCGGTGCCATGACACATTATCTCGAGTTTGAAAAACCATTGGCGGAAATCGAAGGCAAAGCGGAGGAGCTGCGCGCTCTGGCCCGTGCCAATGAAGAGATGGATGTAGAAGGTGAAGCCGCAGCCCTCGATGCCAAAGCTGGCACAATGCTGAAAGAGCTTTACGAAGGGCTGACCGCCTGGCGCAAATGTCAGGTCGCCCGCCATCCCGAACGTCCCCATTGTAAAGATTACATTGAGGCGCTGTTTACCGAATACACTCCGCTGGCAGGCGACCGTAACTTTGCCGACGACCACGCGATTATGGGTGGGCTTGCCCGCATTGGTGACACTGCGGTTGTGGTGATGGGTCAGGAAAAGGGCCATGACACCAAGTCGCGCATTGAACGCAACTTTGGCATGGCGCGCCCTGAAGGGTACCGCAAAGCCATCCGCCTGATGGATCTGGCCGACCGGTTTGGCCTGCCAATTGTGGCGCTGGTCGACACCCCTGGCGCTTATCCGGGCAAAGGGGCAGAAGAACGCGGCCAGTCCGAAGCGATTGCCCGGTCAACCGAACGCAGCCTGAACGCCAAGGTTCCAGTGATCTCGGTGATCATTGGCGAAGGCGGGTCTGGCGGCGCTGTGGCATTGGCCACCGCCAATACCTTGATGATGCTAGAGCATTCTGTTTACTCCGTGATCTCACCAGAGGGCTGCGCCTCAATCCTGTGGAAAGATTCCGAAAAAATGCGCGAAGCGGCAGAGGCCCTGCGCCTGACCGCACAAGACCTCAAGAAACTTGGCGTGATCGACACCATTATCAAAGAACCAATGGGGGGGGCGCAACGTGGTCGTGCACAGACGATCGAAGCTGTTGGCAAAGCCATCGAAGATGAGCTAAAGGCGCTGACGGCCCGCGCCAAAGGCGACACAATGCGCAAAGAGCGTCGTGAGAAATTCTTGAAAATCGGCTCTAAGGGCTTGGCGGCCTAAAGCGCCCGCTCCGTGAAATACTCAACGGGCTGCATCTGCAAGGAGCAGCCCGTTTTCGTTACCACAGCGACTTGGATGCACGATCTGGCCATTCTTTGTCATATGCCTCGCCGTCAAACGCTCCTGACGTCATTTCCTTGAGCATATCCCCCACCGTGGGCAGCCCCTCGGATTGGTCGCCCGACGTCCACAAGCCGGCGCGCAAAATGGCACGAGCGCATTGGGAGTAAATCTCAGCGATTTGAATCACCGTCACAGTTTGTGGCCGCTTTCCCGCCCGCTCAAATCGCGCCAAAAGCGCCTCATCCGTGGTCAGCTTCGCGGTGCCATTCACCCGCACCACATTCAAAGATCCGGGCACAAAAAACATCAGTGACACGCGTGGGTCACGGACAATATTGCGTAAGCTGTCCAGCCTTTGATTGCCCCGCCAATCTGGCAAGGCAAGGTGCATTGGATCCAGCTCCATCACCACCGGGCCGTCATCGCCACGCGGGCTGGCATCGGTGCCTTCTGGACCGATAGTGGACAATACGCAAAACTTCGACGCCATGATCCATTTGCGATAAGTCGGCGTCAGTTCGTACGCAACTTTCACCAGTGACGCTTCGCCCGGCGTTCCATAGTGCGCTTCAAGTGTTGCGATATCTTCGATGAATTCCATCAGCTGTCCGGAGTGAGTCCGGCCTCCTGCATCAAACGGTCCGAGGTGGTTTCAATGTCGGCCTCGACACGTTCCATAAACTCGCCAATTTCTTTCCCTGGCTCAATGGCAGGCAAAAATTCAAGCACAGCCAGACCCGGATGCCGCATAATTCCATGCCGTTTCCAAAAGACACCGACATTGGTGGCGGCGGGGACAACGGATTGTCCGGTTTCTTTATACAGAACACCCGTACCCACCTTATACGGCTTTTTCGCACCAGCAGCCACGCGGGTGCCTTGTGGGAAAATCACAAGCTGACCCGGCTCTACCCGCCCATCGCGCACTTCGGCCACCATTTTCTTGATCGCCGCCCCCCGTTTGCCACGGTCCACAGGCACCGAATTGGTGTATTTGGCATAGATCCCAATCACCGGCGCCCATTTTAATTGTTTTTTATAGATGAACTTCAGTCGCGGCAGCACGCTGGCCAGAAGCAGGATATCAAAAAAACTTTGGTGTTTGGCTGCCACCAAAACCTCACCTTGCGGTACCTCACCACGGATTTCAGACTTCAGACCGACCATCCAAGACGCGGTCCAGCGTACCCAGTTGCAATAGGCGTGGATGGCGACAAAGGCGTATTTCTTGTTCAGCCAGACCATCGGCACCATGCCAAAACCGATCACAGCGAGGGCGACATACATCTGGATGATGAACAAAAGCGAGCGCACCCATTGAATGGCGTTCTTCATCAGCGTTTCTCCTGCAAGGTGGCCAAGGCGGCCTGTCGGGTGGCGATGAATGCGACTAGGGCCGCAAGGGGGGGAATG
>DDMF01000028.1:6409-8326 GCA_002340515.1 Rhodobacteraceae bacterium UBA2553
GGCACCAGCCAATGGCTGCCCTGAAAGCCCAGCCCTGTCAAAAAGTTACCCTGATCACCGGTCGCAGGCAGCAACAGCATGGCAATCATGCCAAGCCCCGTTCCCACAGCGGCGCCAATCAGTGCGCGCAACGTATAGCGACGCACAAAAGCACGCGCGATATAGCTGTCTTGCGCGCCGACCAGACGCAAAACCCGAATGACCTGTTCGTAGGCCGAGAGCGCCGCAGAGGCGGCCAAGGTGATGACAACCCCCGCCAGTGCGGTGATCAACACCATCGCCACGTAAGCGAGCATTCTAAGGCGGTCTGCTGCGCGCACCAAAGGCTCGCGCCAGCGGTTATGATCGTCAAGCACAGCCCCCGGCGCTTCACCGGCCAGACGCGCGCGCAGGCCCTCTGCATCCACCCCGTTTTCATCCTCGATCAGCTCAATCAGTCGCGGAATGGGCAGACGGTCAAGCGGCAGGTTCGGGCCGAACCACGGTTCTAACAAAGCGCGCTGTTCTTCGTCACTTAAGGGGCGGGCAGATTTCACACCGGGCGTGGTGGCCAGAACCTCCATCACCGCAAGCGCTTGGATGTCCATCTGGTCCGCGGGGGCGGTGATCCGAATCGTGGCGCTTTTGGCCAACGCATCCCCCCAGCGATCCGCTAATCGGCCTGATGCCAAGGACAATGCCAGCGCAAACACAGCCAAAAATGCCATCGCTCCCGCGGCAAAAATCGTCAAACGCGCGGTAAACCCCGTTGGCGGGACAACCCGGTCTGCCTGTGCATCGGTGGCTAGAAACTGAAGGAGTTGTGGGCCGCGAACGCTCATAGATCCGCCCCCGCCGCATTCAATTGCCCGCCTGCGATACGCAGCACCCGTGTTTGCACATGAGATTTCGCATGTCGGATCAGGTTCATATCGTGGGTGGCAATCATCACGGTCTTACCCAGACGGTTGAGTTCGATCAGCAGGGTGAGCAGCCGAATGGACATATCCCAGTCCACATTGCCGGTGGGTTCATCGGCCAAAACCACATCCGGAGACATGATGACCGCCCGTGCAAGCGCGGCCCGTTGGCGTTCGCCCCCTGACAGCTCTGGCGGCTTTGCTTCGGCCTGCGCGGTCAACCCGACCCATGCCAAAAGCTCGTTCAATTCGCGCATATCTTGCATGGGGCGGCCGGACACCGTCAGTGGCAAGGCGATGTTCTCAGCCACGCTGAGATGGTTAAGGAACTGGCAATCCTGATGCACAACGCCCACACGCCGGCGCATCAAGGCCACGTCATCGCGGTTCATGTGGCGCGCGTCCTGATCAAAGATCGAAATGCTGCCCTGAGTCGGCACAAGCTCGCCGTAACACAGCTTAAGAAATGTGGTCTTCCCCGCGCCCGATGGGCCCGTGAGAAAATGAAATGACCCTGGGGCCAGCTTCAACGACATGTCGTTTAAAAGCGTCCCCGCACCATATCCGTAAGACACTTGTGTCAGCTCAATCACAATTTACCCCTGCCTGATATGGCGACAGTTTTGCCCCACACGCGCAATTGTTTCAACGTAATGATTGCCTTAGTTTGATTTTCAAGTCTATCTAACGCATATTAAAGCCGAAAGTGGCAGGTGAATTTGTCCATAGTGGCAAAAAGCGGGTGAGAAGATGCGATTGGTTTGCCCAAATTGCGGTGCTCAGTACGAGGTTGACGATCGCGTCATGCCTGAGAACGGGCGGGATGTGCAATGTTCGGCTTGCGGACATGCGTGGTTTCAGCGCGGCCCTCTCAGCGCGGAAGCGGAAGAACACGCCTCTGATCTGATCGAAGGGGATGCAACGCCTGCGGGTGGTGAGGCAGATCACGAGATCATCGACGAGACACCGGCTCCCCCCACTGAGACAGAAAATACCGAGAGTTCGGATACGGCCCGGG
>DDMF01000028.1:8352-14916 GCA_002340515.1 Rhodobacteraceae bacterium UBA2553
CGCCAAGATGAAACCCAAGACGATCCCGCCAATCCCACACTGAATACGCCGCCACAACGCGCGCTTAGCTCGGATGTGACCTCTATCCTTCAAGAAGAAGCCGAGCGCGAATTGGAGGCGCGGCAATCCGAACAGGAACAGCTGGAAACCCAAACCGAGATGGGCTTGGACGACGTGAACCCCGACGAAGCCCATCGCCAGTCGATCCGCGAACGCATGGCCCGATTGCGCGGGGCAGAGGATGAGTTTGAAGCCACCGAGGCCCTACCCGAAGGGCGCAGTCGCGATCTGTTGCCGGATATCGAGGAAATCAATTCGACCCTAGATGCCAACCACGAAGACCATGCGGACGAAGAGGAGGATATCCCTGTTCAAACGGTGTCTAGCGGCGGGGGATTTCGTCGCGGGTTCTTGATGGTTTTGATATTTGCAGCCTTGCTTGTGGCGCTGTATGTCTATACCCCGCTGCTGGGTGATGCCCTGCCCGCGCTGACCTCGCCATTGGATCAATATGTGGGGTTTGTGGATCAAATCCGCATCACATTAAACACGATGATCGAGGCGGCGATTACTAAAATGCAAGGGCTTGCAGGCGGGGGCTGATCATCCCTCTTCGGTCAAACGCATCAGATATGACCCGTATTCGTTTTTCCCAAACTCGCGCGCCCGCGCGCGTAATGCGTCTCGGGTGATCCACCCCTTGCCCCAGGCGATTTCTTCGGGGCTGCCCATTTGCTGGCCTTGACGTTCGCTGAGTGTGCGCACAAAATTTCCTGCATCCAAAAGGCTTGCATGGGTGCCTGTGTCCAGCCACGCAAATCCACGCCCCATTTGCTGAACATTCAACAGACCGTCGGCCAAATACAGTTCAAGCAATGAGGTGATTTCCAGCTCCCCCCTCGCTGAGGGTTGAACCGTTTTCGCCCGTGCAGGTGCTGTTTCATCCAGAAAATACAATCCCGTAACGGCATAAGGCGAGGGCGGCGTTTCGGGCTTTTCAACGATCCTGTTCACACGGCCCTTTTCGTCAAATCCCAATACGCCATATCGCTGGGGATCTTGCACCCGGTAGCCAAACACTGTGCCGCCCAGGGTCGCATTTGCTGTCGCGAGGAGCTCCGGAAAGCCATGTCCGAAAAAGAGATTATCCCCCAGCACCATCGCGCTCGGCGCACCGTTCAAAAACTCTTCCGCAAGAATGTATGCCTGCGCCAAGCCTTCTGGTTTTGGTTGGGCGATATAGCTCAGCTCCACCCCCCATTGGCTGCCGTCTCCAAGCGTCCGTTTGAATTGGTCCTGATCTTGTGGGGTCGTGATGATCGCAATTTCACGAATATCCGACAACATCAGCACAGACAGTGGATAGTAAATCATCGGCTTGTCGTAAATTGGCAAAAGCTGCTTCGACACGCCCAATGTGATCGGGTAAAGTCGCATGCCAGAGCCACCTGCGAGTATGATACCTTTGCGCTGCGCCATCCTGTTATCCTCGCTGTAAAACCTTAATGACCCGTTTCAGATCAAGGCGCCAGTCCGGTAGAGGTCGCCCGAAATCCTTGATGAAACTGGCGCAATCCAACCGCGAATTTAGCGGTCGCCTGGCTGCGCTGGGAAAATCCGCTGACGCGATCATTGTGATATCAACATGCTTACGCGCTTGCAAAAAGACCGCACGCGCGAACTCCGCCCAGCTGACCATAGGTTGCCCTGCAAAATGGTACGTCCCTCCGGGATGCCCCGACGCCATCGCGCGGGCCATGGCAACCAGCGCATCTGCGACCTCGATTGCGGGGGTCGGTCCGCCCATTTGATCCCCCACGATTGACAGCGACCTCTGCTTCTCTGCCAAGCGCAGCATGGTTTTGACAAAATTTGTCCCGTGTTCCGAGAACACCCAAGACGTGCGCAAAATGGCATTCTTCCCTTTTGCTGCGCGCACGAGGTCTTCTCCCATTTTTTTGCTTCGCCCATAGGCGTTGATTGGGTTTGGGGAAGCTTCGGGAGCAAACGGAGTAGTGCCGGAACCATCAAAGACATAGTCGGTCGAAATCTGCAAAAAGGGCAGATCTTTTTCTTCACATGCGCGCGCCATTGCACCGGGTGCGAAACCATTAATCTGGCTGACCAGCGCCTCATCATTCTCGGCGGCGTTCACATCGGTATAGGCGGCCGCGTTAATGACGGCATCAACATCAGTGCGTCGAATGTGGTCTGCGCATTGCTGGGGATCGGAAAGGTCAGCCTCCTTGCGACCAAGCGCAATGACCTCAAGATCTGAACCGGCAAGCGTCAACAATGACCGGCCAATCTGCCCATTCGCTCCAAAGACCATAATCTTCAACATGTTATAATCCAGCGCCAAGTCGTTGCCCGACACCATTTCGCGATTGCAGCGACCGCCACCAAACGTCATTTTCTAAATACCAACGCACTGTTTTCCGAAGCCCTTCTGCCAAAGTAACAGAGGGGCGCCAGCCCAGCTCCGCACGAATGCGTGACGGATCAATCGCATAGCGCTGATCATGCCCAGGCCGGTCCACGACAAGTTTGATGCTCTGTGCATAAGGGGCGGGTCCGGGTCTCATATCATCCAGAACCGCACAAACCATTCGGACAAGATCAATATTGCGCAGCTCATTTTCACCACCAATATTGTAGCTACGCCCAATTTTCCCGCTTCCTAATACCGTCAAAAGCGCATCCGCATGATCTTCCACATAGAGCCAGTCGCGCACGTTGCTCCCCGTGCCATAAACAGGAATGGGTTGTCCGGCCAAGGCATTCAGGATCACAACTGGAATCAGTTTTTCCGGGAATTGGAATGGACCATAATTGTTGGAACAATTGCTCAGAACGACAGGCAGACCAAAGGTTTCAAACCAAGTGCGGACCAAATGGTCCGACGCGGCTTTTGACGCAGAATAGGGATTGTTTGGGGCATAGGGCGTGTCCTCTGTAAATACGCCGTCCTGGCCCAAACTGCCAAAAACCTCATCGGTTGAGATGTGATGAAATCGAAAATTACTCGGCCGACCCTGCTGCTCCCAATAGGATCTCGAAGCCTGCAGGAGATTGTAGGTGCCAATGATATTTGTTTCAACAAACACCCCGGGCTCATCAATCGAGCGGTCCACATGGCTTTCGGCGGCCAGGTGCATAATCCTGTCTGGTTTGTGCTTCGCGAATATCTTTTTCAGCTCGTGAAGGTTGCGAACATCTTCTTTTTCAAAGTGATAGCGAGGGTTGCCTTTAACCTCAGATAGGTTTTCCAAACAGGCCGCATAGGTCAGCGCATCCAGATTGATCACCTCATGCCCTTGCGAAATTGCCAACCTGACAACAGCGGATCCAATGAACCCCGCACCGCCTGTAATCAGAATTTTCATTGCGAACTGTCCCATGTAAACGGACTGCCGCATTCAGAAAGTTGCGCGGCCATTGCGTCTTTCTCACTTAGTATCGCCAATTCTCGCGATATACCCCATTCAATTCCAATATCAGGATCGTCGAACTTTATGGCTCGATCACATTCCGGCGCGTAAGCCGCAGTGCATTTGTAAAGAATTTCAGTATTTGGCATCAATGTTCGAAACCCATGTGCGAACCCTTCCGGGATCAACATTTGCTTGCCATTTTCCGCGCTTAATTCCATCGACACCCAAGCGCCATAGCTTGGCGAACCTCGGCGAATATCAACCGCAACATCCAAGAACGCCCCTTGCCCACATCTTACAAGCTTGGCTTGCTGATGCGGCGGCGTTTGAAAGTGAAGACCCCGAATGGTGTTTGTTTCAAAACTAATACTTTGATTATCTTGAGAAAACTCAAGATCGATGCCTGCATTTTTTAGAGCGGTCTGGTTCCACGTTTCTCGAAAGAATCCCCGGTGGTCCTCGAACTTTCTCGGTGCAATCACAAGAACATGTTTGATAGCCGTTTTTTGTATGTCGACCACACTAGATCACCCTCAAATCGTAAACGTTGCATCTGACCCCGTGTTTGGTGTCTTCCGAAACTAGCAACCAAGACCTATATTGGCGGCACGCCAATACGGAAGCTCTAATATCACGTATTTCCGGCCCTTACCAGTCATTCATAGTGTCGCCCGCCGCCGCAGTGCAGCTTTCGCTTTGCGGCCATTCATACTCAACACGGTTTTACGATCTTGGCGGTGGCGGAGGTTTCAGCCGAGCGACGCAACGCACGTAAGCGACTTCACAAAGAAAACTCCCTTAGCTTCGAAATCTTTTCCCACATTTTCTATTTCGGTTTGAGAAGCCGTGCGCGTTCTCAAACCATACCTTTGTCCATGCAAAAGTCGTCTGGTGTTTCGAAAAATGGTTTAAGAATTATTGCGATAATAGCTTTTGAAACAATTGGTTCCATGAGCGTTCAAATCGCCCATTCGGCAATATCCTTTCCAAATGGGGCACATCTGCATCGTTATATGGAATGCTGGGAAGTTGCGCCAATGTTTCAATATGTTGCCGCCAGGTTGTGGCGCTATAATCCGGGACAAGGTGAACCCCATCAGGTTCCTGGCTTTTCAAACCATCCACGTGGGACGCCAACACCTTGCGCCCGGCCGCAAGAGCCTCTTGAGCCACCAACCCATAAGATTCCCAGCGCGAAGGCATCAACACTGCATCAACAGATCGCATCGGTGCCAGCGGATCATTTGAATGACCATGAAACGTGATGCGCGGATCTGAACTTGCCAAAGCTTCAAGCGCAGACCGCTCAGGTCCATCCCCAAAGACCTCAAGGCGCAATCTGCAATTTTCACAGGACATGAAAGCTTCAATGGCCAGATCAAACCCTTTGCAGATATGAAGCCGACCAATCAATCCAAACCGTGTCGCGGGCCGCGCTGGCGGGGGCAGTTTTGCAAAATCGGCCAGATCAACAGCCGAGGGGATCGCGGTCAGTTTCTTGGGTGAGGTAAACCGGCGATTGAGCATCCAATCGCGTTGTGCATCACTCACCGCAACCACATGATCAAACAAGCCAAAAGCGCTGCGCAGCATCGCATAAAATCGGGGTTTATGGTGCACATTATGTGCCGTGAACGCTTGAGTATAACTGTGTTCTACATGCACCATGGGCAGATTTGGATGGCAGGCCCGTAAATGGGTGCGAGACAAGAAATTGCGCCAATTCAACGACAGATGCGAGACGATGAGGTCAGCCTGACCAATGTCAAATCGAACTTGGGTCGGAGCAATACGCTGATGGTGATGTTCGGCATATTCCCCAAGGGTTGCGGATCTGGTCATGTGATCCAACACGCGCATCACCCCGCCGGGGGTCACATCATCCACAAGGTGCAAAATCTTTGGCTTGTCCATGGCACTTACCCTTCCCATTTGCTGTGAATGCGAGTCAGACCACGCATGGGATCGCGACCAAACCCGGCGAGAGCCGTGACTGCACATACGGTTGTGACGGTTTTAATCGGCTCTTTGAAAAGCGGGCGCCACGTGTTTTGAAAGGAACGTCTCAGGTAATCATTAGCGGCCTGACCTGCCCTGGCACTGACCGCGCGGCGGGCGAGATAGCGCAGTTGATAGGCCCGCGCAGTGGCTTCGTGTCTGGCAAAAAAGCCCGGATTGATCGGGCGTAATTTGGTGACCATCCGCTCCCACGAGGCCAATTGCCGATCAGTCTGTGCTGACAGCCCCCCCCTCAGCACGCGGTAATCCGTAAGCGCACCGGGCACCCCTTCAAACGCCCAATCACTTGTCAGTGCAATGCGCAGCCAGCATTCAATGTCTTCTGATTGACGAAAGGTCTCATCGAACACCCAAAGGCGGCGTTGATTGGCGTGTGAAGCACGTTCGATATCTGTAAACACTTCTTGGCGAATAACAGCAGATGAGCCGTTGCCAATTGGGTTTCTTTTAAAGATATGCGCGGCAGTGATGTTGCGAAGACGGGGTGATTGACAAAGGCCCAGAGGCTCTCCTCGCCCGTCAATCAACCGCGATCCCGCATAGCTCACCCCCACATCAGGGGCATTGTCCAGATGGCGAATATGGCGATCAAGCTTGTCGACATGCCATAAATCATCGGCGTCACAAAATCCGACATAGGCGCCATTGGCCGCGGCGATCCCGGTGTTACGTGCCCCTGCCAACCCCCGATTGGGTTGCTCTAATAGCTGAAACCGCGGATCAGCCAGAAAAGGCGCCACATTTTCGCAGGTACGGTCGGTGGATCCATCATTGATGACCAACACTTCAAAGTCATAAAACCGTTGATTTTGCAGGGATAGTAATGTGTCAGAGATGGTGTGAGCTGCACTGAACGCAGGGACGATGATTGATGCTTTGGGCATAAGTGCCTCCTGTTTATGAAAAGTGCCAGTGACGCGTGATCGGAAAGAGCGGCGCGCATAGAGCTGCCAATAAAGCAGCCAAGAGCGTGGCCCCGCCCCGGTGTAGGGGAAACAAAAAGGCCACTGGGTTTTGCCAAAGCCCTGCACAGGTCAGCCGCAGAGGCGTGACGCTAAGCCGTTTCACTCGCAAGGCGCGCCGGGCCAAATAGCGCAGGTAAACGGCTTCG
>DDMF01000028.1:14938-26871 GCA_002340515.1 Rhodobacteraceae bacterium UBA2553
GGCTTCGGCCCGCCGGTTCGGGGTTACACCAAAGGACCGAGCTTGCTGCAACACGCGGGCCCGGGACCGTTGCATCGCGGTCAAATCGGACGACAACCCTTGCAGCGAACACCTATACCAGACGTGATGTTCGCGGTGGCCATGGATCACGGCCCCCTGTCCAATTGCGCGGACCATCCACTCCAAATCCTCATTGTGGATAAAGCTTGGGTTAAAGCCGCCGTTGAACAAAAACACCGCACGCCGTACTGAGAGATTCGACAAGGTGCAAACAGGGTTTTCCCCCAGCAAGCCGTCGATTGTCAGCGGATCATTGGGCACAGTTGAAAATGTGTCTACCTTGCCCCGCTTGTGAAAAAACGCCACCCGGCCAAACACAGCATCGGTGCTTTGATACTCAAATGCGCGGCGCACACACGCCAGTTTATCCGTGTCCCACAGATCATCTGCATCGCAGAAACACAGGGTCGCAGAGACGGCCAATTCGGCGCCATAATTGCGCGCAGCACTGGGGCCTGATCCGACATTTGTCACCATACGAATGCGTTTATCCATCTCCGCCCACCCCGCGAGCATATCGGGGGTTTCGTCTGTTGATCCATCGTCAATACAGATCAGTTCCCAATCCGGAACAGTTTGAGACAGCAGCGACCCGATCGTTTCATTCAGCGTTTCTGCGGCATTGAAACAGGGCATAATAATGGAAAACTCTGGCATGGTTCAAACCTTTCGAGTTGAGAAAATGACCTGTGAAAAATCAGCAGATTGGCAGATGTAAAACAGGCAAGTAGCAGCAAGCAGAACGGTGGTGATCGTCACATATCCAAAGGCCATCGCGCTAAGGCCGTAGGGAGCGGTGAGCACTGTGCCCAACGTGAGCGCCGTTAACAAAAACAGCGTCACGCCCAACTCTGCTTGCGGTCGACCTGTGACCCTGAGATGGGCGGCAACCACCGACCATCCCGCCAGGGGCAGTGCTGCAAAACACAAGATCGACACGGCGGGCACAATTTCGGTCCAATCCGCGCCCAACAACCGCGGCACATAAAGCGGGGCAAAATAGGCTTGCATGGCCACAATAGGCGACAGGAAAAACAGCACGGAAAGAAACGCTCGGCGCATCGCTGTATGCGTGTTCTCTGTTATGCTAAGATGCGGAAAAAGCACGATGTTCAGCGCTGCACATAGTGAGGTCGCTAGGCTCAATCCCGCATTAAAAGCCATGAAGTAAAGGCCTAAAATCTCCGGTCCCAATAGCAGTCCCACAACCATTTTATCCGCATGCAAGCGCAGGGCCTTCACCAGTTCAACACCGGTGACAGACACGCCGAAACTTAGAAACTCCGCCGCTTTCGCGGGGGGGGCGGCACGATTGGGACGCCAAGGGCGTAATCTGCGCATCGCAATAAGCCACATCGGCGCGGTCAACAGGCGTGGTGCAATGAGTACAAACGGCGAGGCCCAAACCAAAACAAGCGCAACGGTCAACAGATTGGCGCAAGCGATTTGCCCGCCAGAGATTGCTGCCACCTGCTTCAGCTTTCCTTCGCGCATCGCAAGGGCAGCATGTACTAAGCCGGCAGGCATAAATAGGTATTCCAACGCCAATGCCGCCAGTAAAAGACCAAGAATATCATGACCCAACCAGCACAACGTTCCGCCCATCAGAACCTGCAGAAAACACAACGTCATGCAAATGTTCCAGAACAGGCCATGCGCAGTGCGGCATCGGCCATCGCGCTTTTCAGCTGAAGCTCTGATTATCTGTTGCGCCACACCATTTTCGGTCAACGCCTTGATGATCTCCCCCAGTGACAGAGCTGCGGCAGCATAGCCCACACTTTCAACACTCAGATGTCGGGAAATCGCGATAACAACCAAAAGACGTGTCGCTTTACACACCAATTCCGAAGCGCCAAACGCCATCAGATCACTTATAAAGGCTCCAATTTGCAGGGTGTGTGGCATTTTTTGGCTCCTCCCCCACAGCATAGTTGGCAAATTATCTCAAATTTGATGGGGATTTGGGGGGGCCTGCGGCCCATCTGTAACCGAATTGACCCATTGGGATAGGAAAGCACCCCGCCTGCTCGGATCGATCTGGACTTCCCCCCGCGCTATGGTTGCTATGATGAAAAGCCTTGAGGTTGCGCACGTGTTGATTGATTTCCTAAAGATCGGAATTCTCGGATCCTTGTTGGCGGGGTTGGCCAGCTGTGCGCAGGTGAATGCGCCAAAAAACCTTGAGCCGGTGGCACAAGGGCGCGGCTATCAAGCACAATATCGCGCAGTGCCGAAACGCAAGGAAACCCGTGTCACCAGCCCCTCACCCGATTTGAATGCGTCCCACTGCCTGTCCTTTCGTGGCGGGGAATATGACAAATCCCGACCGATGGCGCAGGATGTATTGCTGGGGGACTTCCTCTCGCGCAATGATCTTTTGGATGTGCGCATTGATCAGGACAAAGAGCTGAGCGGGCAATATGTGGTGTCGCGCAGTGGCACACTTAGCCTGCCCTTTTTGCCGCCGATCCCGGCGCAGGGACGTAGCACATCTGCGGTCGAACAATCGCTAAAACGCGCGCTTGTTGCCTCAGAACTTTATGACAATACCCCCGCCGTGTCGGTGCGTGTGATGGATGTCTCCTCGGTTTTGGTTGGCGTCTCGGGCGCCGTATTTGAACCGCATCAGATTGAACTAGGCGGGGTGGCCGGGGATCAGTTGGATGCACTGCGGCAAGGGGCGATTGGCGCGTCAACCGAGTCACGCAACCTGTCGGCAGGCCTGCGCGCCTCGGGCGGAGTGCGCCCGGATGCTGATCTTTCAGCAGTTGAGCTGACACGCGGTGGAACCACTTACATGTTGGATTTGCGTGGTGTGCTTCAGGGACAAAACATGGTGGATGTGATGCTGTTGACTGGCGATCAGATATTTGTGCCGTCGCGGGGCTGTTTCCAAGACGACCTGATGCGCCCCAGCCCGGTAAGCCCGGTGGGCATTTCGATGTTCATGTCAAACCTCAGCCAACCGGCCACGGGAAATGCGCCCTCGGCCGTGGGGCGCGAGGTGCGTGAAATGCCTTATGGCACGCGGTATTTGCAAGCTGTGATTGATCTGAACTGTGTCGGCGGACCACGGTCAACCAGTGGGCACCGCTCGGCAGTGTTGCTGTCACGCAACCCCGTGAGCGACGTGTCGGTTGCCATTGAGCGCGACATTGAAGCGTTGATTTCCCGCGCGGATCGCGATGATTACAATCCCTATATTCTGCCCGGTGACGCGATGGCCTGTTACGACAGCACCGTGACCAATCTGGCTGAAGTCGGCCGGGTATTGGGTCTGGTCACTTTGGGTAGTTTGGTGAACTAAATTCGCTTAGCGCTGCTGCGAAGACGAGATCGCATCGCGGGTCTGCCGCCAGATTTTAAACAGCTGTGAGAGTGCCTGTTCCAAACTGACATCCCCTTTGCCTGTGGTCGCAAGCTCTAGTTCGCTCAAGGCCTTATGGTAGTCGGTGGCGCCAAACACGCTCGCGCTGCTGGCAATTTTATGGCACGTCGCGGCGAGGGTTGCGGGGTCCAATCCCTCTGGCGCGGCCATTTGCAACTGGGTGACCAAACCGTCCCCCTCTGTGATGAACGCCTGTGTCAGACGGGCAAATGCGTCGTCGCCGATAAGGTCTCTCACACCGTCGCCGGGCGATTGCATGGGCGGTGAAGGGTGCTGTTGCGAGCTGGCAAATGCGCCCTTGGACACAGCCATCAATGCCTCACGCAGCTCTGAGCGCTCCAAAGGTTTGCCTAGAAACCCATCCATGCCAGCGGCGCGGAAGCTCTTGGTTTGCTCGGGCAACACGTTGGCGGAAAACGCCAAAATGGGTACATGATTGTGGGGGGATGGCAGGTCCCGGATTGCGCCAGTTGCGGTGATGCCATCCATGCCGGGCATGTTGATGTCCATCAAGATCACATCATAAACCGTCTTGGTGGCAGCGACGACCGTGGCTGTGCCATCGTGGCAAATCTCAACGTGATGCCCTTCGCGTTCTAGAAACTTCTGTGCGACAAAGGCATTGATCTCATTGTCTTCCGCCAGAAGGACCCGCAACGCACGAGTCGTGAGGGGCGCGATTGGTTGGTCGGTTGGCGCATCGGGCGCACAGGTCACACTAAGGGGCAGATGGATCCAAAATACGCTGCCCTCGCCCAAGCTGCTTTCCACCCCGATGTCGCCCCCCAGCAGGGCCATCAACCGTTTCGCGATGCCAAGCCCCAAACCGGTGCTGATATGTGCCGAAAGACCCTGTGCCCGCGCCGCGACAAAATCGTCGAACACTCGCGCCTGATCCCCTTCGGACAGGCCAATCCCGGTATCGATCACCCGGATTTCCACAGTTGTGTTGGCGTCCTCAGTCGCACATGGCCCAAGGGCTTCAAGTTCTATGCTGATGCGTCCAGATTGTGTGAATTTGATTGCATTCCCCACCAGATTCAACAGCACCTGTTCAATCATTTTACGGTCGCTGGCGACCCATGTGATCCGCGCACCGATCCAAGCCCATTCGATGGTGTTTTGATGTCGTTCGGCAAAGCCGCTTTGCCCGTCGACAATATCCTGTATCAACTGGCCGAGATGAAAAGATGTGGGGTTAAGCACAAGCTTGCCTGCTTCGAATTTGGCAATATCGAGAATGGCATTCACATGGTGCATCAACTGCCGCCCGGAAATATCCATATTCTGCGTATATTGCCTCTGCTCTGAGGTGAGCGAACTGTCAGACAACAAAGAGAGGTTTCCCAATAGACCATTTAGCGGTGTGCGAATTTCATGACTCATCACCGTTAAAAACTCGGCTTTGGCCTTTTCCCCAGCCTGAGCCTGATCGCGGGCCTCTCGCAATTGAGCTTCGACCTCAAGCTGTTGAGAGATGTCGCGCAGAAAGGCAATGATCACTGTGCCCTGTTCACTTTGTGCCGATTGCAGGGCCAGTTCCACCGGCATGCGGTTGCCGCTGGCAGTCATCGCCTCAAGCTGCACCCGCCCTTTGCCAACCAATTTGCGTGCGCCGGTGGTGATCATCCGTTCAAGTCCGGCACGGTGCGCTTCGCGCAGCTCGGGTGGGACAATCAGATCGCCAATGCTTTGGCCTTTGGCCGTCTCTAAAGAATAGCCAAATGTGGTTTCGGCCGCCGCGTTTAAATCTAAAACCCGCCCTTGATTATCCGAAACGATCACAGCATCTAATGCCGTGTTGAGGATGGTTTTCATATGGCTATTGGCGCGTGCCAAATCCTGTTCGCGTTCACGCACGCGAATGTTGGCTGCACGCGTGTAAAGGGTCATGCCTGCAAGCCCCACGACCATCACCAAAATCAAACCACCAAGATACATCAGCGTTGATGATATGCGCTGACGTTGCTGGTCCGATTCCTTGGCAAAATGCGCAAGCCCTTCGACAAACAGCGCCCGTACTGGTGTCCTGATTGCATCGGTCTTTTGATAAAGTTGCGGTAGCCCCGCTCGCAGAGCAATATCGGCACCGTCCATCAACGCAGTGCTTTCCGTCAGTAGCGTCAAAAGATCGGCACTTGCTGCGGCAAATCCGGGCACGCCGCGCACATCTGCAAACAATTGACCTGTGCTGACAATGGCGGCGCGACTATAAAGGATGTCAAAGTCTTCACGCAGTTTGCCAAGATTCGGCGTGGGGTCGTGTATCGCCTGTTCTAGCGTCAGCAGATAGTCGAGATATTCAATTTCAACCTGCGACAAGGTCCATTGCACTGTGTCCATATCGGTCGACCGCAGCAGCGCGATGTCGCGGTATACCTCTTGCGCCAACCAGCCCATCAGCACCACGCAGATCGCGGCCAGTGGCAAGATCACCCATTTGGTGACAAGGCGTGTGAAAGACAGACGCACAACAATGGAACCCTTTTAACGCAATGCAATCATGCTACATTATTCTGGCAAAATGTATATTCTATTGAGTTGCCAGATGCTGCGGGAATAAACTGTCTCGGTTCGATATTTTGCCGATTCATCATAGGGGTAAATAATCCACAGCGGTCCTTTTTCACGGCGCGACATTGGTTTTCCATCCATTTCAAAGGCCACAATCGGCCCCTCTTTTGCCGCGCCGCCGCCTGGAATAATCACTGAATAATCATTGATCGCAAACGCCTCAACCGATCGCCCGCCAAACCCCAGATGATCCAGCAATACGCTTAGCGATACACCTAAGAATTGATGGCGGCCTGTGGTCCAAGGCGTTGAGGTTATGACTTGGCGCAGATCAAGCTGGCGCAGATCCGCCTCGCTTATCGCAAAGGATACGAGCTTGGTCGGTGTCACAACGGATGGCGCGCTGGAGGGATTGCTTACACCGGCGGAAATGCGCAAAATCACTGGATCGCCCGGACCAGAGGACGCGGCTGGGATAGCCGACGGTACAAGCAAAACACCAAGCCAGAGTGTGGTGACAATCAATCGCAGGAGCTGGGACATGGAAACCTCTTTCAATGTCATCTTAAGGTGTCAGCAATGTGTGGGTAGATCAGCGGCGCGGCAGTATAGGCACCTATCCGATGGGATAGGATGGCCGGTAAAAATCCGGATAATCCGACCTGCCCGGCAAAAATATCGATCACTTAGGTCGGGCGGTGACCCGAGCCGTGAGGGGTGGCTAGGGTCTCGGGCCACATGGGGGTCAATAGGCCCCACGCCCTGACATTACGGCTCGAAACGTGGCCGCAATCAGAAAGATATCCAATAAAAATGAACGAGATTGGGCATAGGCGATGTCCATCTCAACCATGCGGTCAAACCCAAGGTCTGCCCGGCCAGAGACCTGCCAAAGCCCGGTTAGACCCGGCTTGACGGACAGGCGGCGGCGATCTTCGGGCGCATAAGCAGCCACCTCTTCGGGCAGGGCTGGTCGGGGGCCCACGATCGACATCTCACCTCGTAAAACATTTATCAATTGCGGTAGTTCATCCAGTGAGAAGCGACGCAAAAACCGACCCAAACGGGTCAGGCGCGGATCATTACAGGATTTGAAACAGATCCCATCACGGTCTGATTGCTTCAATAAATCGGCGCGCAGGTCTTCTGCATCCCGCCGCATTGTGCGCAGTTTGAAAAGCACAAATGGGTGGCCGTTGGTCCCAATGCGTTGCTGTTTGAACATCGCAGACCCACGGCTTTCCACCCGAATGGCCGCGCACAGAAGCAATAGCACTGGTGCCAAACTGGTGAGGGCAACAAGGCTGATCCCGACGTCGGTAACCCGTTTGACCATCGTATAAGACGTGACGTCACCCGCTGCACAGCGCGCCGCGCGCCACAAAAACGAGATATTTCCAATGAGGTAGCGTTTATACATGCGGCGCGGTTCCATCATCAGTCGCCACACCCATTCGCAACGCGCCCCACGCATCCAGTTCGGTGCGCGTCTAACGTTGCCAGCCCAAAAATCGAAAAGCCCGCCCACGGCGAACATCACATCGACGTTCAACTTGTTGCCATGCCGTTCAAGCCACAGCTCTTGCTGAGGCACTCCCATCGCCACCAGCAAGAGCTGCGCTTTGGAACGGTTGATCGCGCGAATGGCCCCTTCTGAGTCGTGTGCCCCACCATAACCGTCCCGTGTTCCGACGACTTTCAAACCGGGGATATCCGCGCTTATTCTCTGCGCTGCACGTTCGGCTGTTCCAGGTTTGCCCCCAAGCAAAAACACCGATTTCCCCTGTTGAGCGGCCTTACGTAGAACGCGTGGCATAAAGTCGGTGCCGTTCAAGTTTGCGGTCAGTTTCTGGCCCGTCATCTTGGCTGCTATTTCGATGCCCACACCATCCGGCAAGACAGTATCAGCATGGGCCACGGCGGTTGAATATGCCGGATCACGGGCTTTAATGTTGACGCAATGGGCGTTGAAAAAGTAGACGCGGTGGTGTCTCCGGAGTATTAAATGAGACACCACCGCATCTGGCGACGCATCAGCTAGCACCGTATCCATCACCCGAAGCGACGCCAGATCTGTTCGTGTTGCGGGGTGATGCAATGAGCGCTGCATCGATTGAGCAAAGGATAGATCTTGCATGATATTTACTCCGAGCAATTGGGGTAAATTCATCCTGTCCTGCAATTAGCACACTGTGGAAATGCAGGAGGATAGAGTGTCAGCGCGTTGGTTATCCATCGGCAAGATGTGATAGGGTGGCTCTACCAATGGCGATTTGACATTATCCAAATGGATAGGATTTTAGTCCATAAAGGTCCCAGCCAGTATTTTGGATGCGGGTTAGACTGTTGAGTACGCGAGATAAATTATGAGGTATTTCTGGTGAGAGTTTTGATTGCCGACGACCATGACTTGCTGCGCGACGCGCTGGCGGCTTTTATGCAAAACGAAGATGATATTGAAATGCATGCCGCCGCCGATTTTCATGAGGCTTGCACACTGTTGGAGGGGGAGTGGACCTATGACCTTGTGCTGCTAGATTACAATATGCCAGGCATGAATGGTCTGGAAGGCATTGAAAAGGCACGCGATATGAATGGCGTGCACCGCGTGGCGCTGATGTCTGGCGAGGCCAATCGCGACATTGCTGAACAAGCGATGAAATTGGGGGCTGTGGGGTTCATTCCCAAAACGCTACCGGCGAAATCTTTGGTCAATGCGATTAAATTTATGGCCATGGGAGAGACATATGCCCCGCTGGATTTCATGACCGCAGAAGACCCCGCCAACACCCATCCTTTGCTTGATGAATTGACCACACGCGAAGGTCAGGTGCTGAAAGGTTTGACCGAAGGCAAATCCAACAAAGAGATTGCACGGGATCTAGACCTGACCGAGCCCACCGTGAAACTGCATGTCAAAACACTGTACCGTAAACTTGAGGTCGCCAATCGCACCCAAGCCGCATTGGCCGCACGCGATGCGGGCGTGTTTTGATCCTACCCATTTGCGCCGACCCGCACCAAATGGGGATAAGATCTAGCCTTCCACGCCGACCACCACTGGGCAATTGCGCCCTACCATGGATCCAATCTCAAAAGGATCAACAACATGGCAAGGCAGGCCGCACCAAACTCACATCACCGGCAAGCTGACCAGCACAGCGCGAAGCGGCGCAAACATGTTTGGCGGTGGGTGCGGTACGGGGCGAGTTTTCTGATTTGGCTGGCCATCATTTGGACTCCAATTGGGCTTTACCTGACCACGTCGCCTCTGCGGTTCACCTCACAATTTTCGCTGATTTTGCCAGGCTCAGGCGTGTCCACATCGGTCAACTTGGACAGCATTGGGCAGGCATCTTCTTTTGCCTCCTCAGCCTTTTCTTCAAATTCCGTAAGCCCAACCCAAACCTATAAACGCCTCATCCGAGCAGACCGAATCCGCGCTGTTGCCGCGGAGGCGCTGGGGGTTTCTGTGACCACCATCCCTCGGGCTTCGGTCGATCTTGTTGACCAAACAGGGTTGATCCAAGTCCAGGTTACAGGCCCCAGCGCCGCGACAGCACGAGATTTTGCAGGTGCCATTCTGAAAGCCTTTCAAGATGAACTTGACACGTTGCGTCAGGGTGAAATTTCCGCACGTCAAACCAGCGCTATGACCGCAATCGAAGACTACCAACGCGCCGTCGCGCGCACCCGCGCCAGAATTGATGCCTTACAACGCGAAACAGGTTTCCTATCGGTAGAGCAATTTTCGGAACAGGTGCGCGAATGCGATGTGCTGCGGGTGCAGGTGAAAGACCTTTTTGCGCAACTGCAACAAAAACAAACCTATGTCACAGCACTAGAGACCGCTCTTGATCTGAACGCGGAAGAAGCCGCCATGGCGCTAACCCTTTATGCGGACAGCGCGTACCTTAGCTTATCCCAAGATGTGACACAGAAAACTACGTCTCTTTCCGATGCGGAGGCACAGTTTGGCGCGCGCCACCCCAAACGGGTCATGGCCAAAGCGCAATCGGATCAAGCCCGTTCCGAGCTGTCACAATTGCTCACACAACGCATTGGGAAATCGAGCTTACCCGCGCTTGGACCGGAGCTGTCTGCTGAAAGTGATCGCAGTACAATTCTTGCGGATTTGGTGCGTGTGAATGCAGAGACACTTGGGTTGCGCGCTCAATACGCGGCTCTGAATGCGCGGTATTTAGCAGAGCGCGCGCGCCTTGAACGGATCGCACCATTGGCCGCAAGTCTAGAAGATCGCAACCGGGATTTTCGCGTTTCCGAGGCGGTATTTGCCTCGGCCATCGCCCGTGGACAATCCTCAAAGGTGGATGTCTATGGATCATACCCTCTGGTGCAAGTGCTTGAGAAACCGTCCCTTCCGCTGCACTCATCGTCACCGCGCCGAAAAATTGCCTTTGCCGGGGGGGGCCTTGCAACACTGTGTGTGTTTTTTGCCGGATTGCTGGGGTGGATGCGTCACCGATTGATCTTTTGGTTGACCAAAGCTGGTGACTGGCGGGGCACCTGATGGCGATGGAACCGCAAAACCCGGTAGAATGGTTGGTATTTCAAACCATGCTCTGGACCTGGCCGCTTTACGCCTTTGGAGCGCTTTATGCTGTCGGCCCAATTTTGGGGTGGGCGCTTGGCGGCTTTGTGGCGTTGGTGCTGTATCTTGGTCCGATTGTAAGAAACGACTTACAGCCAACCGGACCAATACCCGCGGTGATCTGGGCGTGGATCGGCTGCATGTTGGCGATGCTGTTCATTTTATGGATTGGATTGGCCAACTGGAGTTTTTCCCCCTCGCAAGTGATCCGCTCGAGCGTCGGATGGGCCAAAGGTTGGGCGCTTATGGCTTTGTTTCCATTGGTGGGTGCCGCTTTTCCCATACGCCGTCTGATCCTGGTGCGCGGGCATTGTATGGTGGGCCTGTGCACTCTGTGTCTTTTGCCCTTGTTGCTCATCGCGCCACTGCTTGGTTTACCTGAACGTCTGTATACATCCCCGCTAAAAATCCTCGGAGGGCCGGGATCAGAGTATTTTGCAGTGTTTTTCTATTCCATTGATCCCAGTAATATGTCGCCTCGTTGGCAGTTTTTTGCCCCATGGTCGCCATTTGCGGCTCTGTTGGGGGTGACAACAGTCATTTTTGCGTTGGAAGAAACCGTTCCGAAATGGCGCGCCATTGGCGTGGCGGCGGGAGTGGTCATGGTGCTGATGTCAAAATCTCGTATGGGGCTGGTCGGGCTGGTGATCTGCCCCATCGCACCGCGATGCCTTGCCGTTCTGGCCTATCGCCGGTCGTGGCAAGTCATTTCGATCGGGACAATTGTGCTCACCCTGCTTAACGGTCCGCTATTGCGCAGCGCAGAGGCGGCGTTGCGATCTTTCAAAGAGGCCCGCGCCGACAGCACACGCGTGCGCGAAACACTTGGACGCATTGCGATTGAGCGGTGGCAGCAAGAAGCATTTTGGTTTGGCCATGGCCGTGTCGCCCCTGGATCGCATTTGGTGGAGTATATGCCAATTGGCAGCCATCACACCTGGTACGGCTTACTTTTTGTCAAAGGCGCTTTGGGGTTTCTGGCATTGGCAATTCCATTACTTTGGCAGCTGACGCTTGCCCTTAGCGATACAATGACCTCATCACGTGGCATGCTACCTCTTGGGGTGTTACTTGTGTTTCTGTTGATGTCGTTTGGTGAAAACATCGAAATTGAAGTTTACCTGTTTTGGCCAAGCCTAATTTTGTTGGGTATTCATGCACGAGAGATTGAGGCCGGAAGTGTAAGATAACATTCTTGATAGCTCTGATCTGAAAGTAGCACCCCACGCGATGCGATGAGCCGGCGGAAAAACCCTAGCCCCCAATACTACTTGCCCATTCGATTGCATATGAGTTTGCGCATTAACATATATAGCACCGAACTCTGGCGAAAAACGTTTGCGTTGCAATGATGGT
>DDMF01000064.1:0-28186 GCA_002340515.1 Rhodobacteraceae bacterium UBA2553
GCCAGCCCGCGGGCGGCGGCGACGGATATACGAATGCCGGTGAAATTGCCGGGGCCGATGCCAACACCAATGGCATCCAGATCCTGATAGGTGACACCACCGGCGTCCAACACCTCTTGCAGCAAAGGCATCAGGCGTTCGGCCTGTCCTTTGGCCATGTCTTCATGGGCGCTTGCAACAATCTGGCCGTCACGCAGCAAAGCGGCCGCGCAATGCGCGGCCGATGTGTCAAACGCCAAAAGGGTTGGCTTAGGCGGCAACGGGGCGCACCTCTACCACTTCGGGGATGTAGTGTTTCAACAGGTTTTCAATGCCCATTTTCAGCGTCAATGTGGACGATGGGCAACCGGCACAGGCCCCTTGCATGTGCAGATAGACGATGCCGCGATCAAAGCCGTGAAAGGTGATGTCACCGCCATCTTGCGCCACAGCCGGCCGCACGCGGGTGTCGAGCAGCTCTTTGATTTGCTCAACAATTTCGCCATCTTCGCCGGTGTGTTCCGCATGGCCTGATGCAGGGGTTGCGTCACTGGCCATCACCGCGGCACCCGACTGGAAATGCTCCATAATCGCGCCCAGAATGGCTGGTTTTACGTGATCCCAATCGGTGTCATCCGATTTGGTCACGGTCACAAAGTCAGCGCCAAAAAACACGCCCGTAACACCCGCCACTGCAAAGATGCGTGTCGCCAATGGCGAAGCGTCTGCGGTGTCTTTGGATGGGAAATCAGCGGTGCCTGTCCCCAGCACATCCTGCCCGGGCAGGAACTTCAACGTGGCGGGGTTTGGCGTGGATTCGGTCTGGATAAACATGGCGCACCTTTTTGAGCGTTTCGGGGCGGCTCGGCAGGGCGGGCCCAATCCCAAACGTTTTAGTTGGGATTGATATGCGCCTGAGGAAGCAAAGTGTCAAGGTTCGCGCGCTGCGACAGGTATTCTACTTGCGATGGGGCGATACGGCGGTCAGGTGATCTCTTCCAACCGGTCTTTAGACATCTCGCCCGGCACAATGGTCATTGGAACGGAAAGCTGCGAGGAGGCGCGCATCATTTGGGTGATGATCGGGCCGGGGCCAGCTTTGCCGGATCCTGCGCCCAGAACCAACACGCCCACTTCTGGGTCTTCGTTGATCTGCGCCATAATCTCGGTCATGATTTCACCTTCGCGGATGACCAGTTCGGGGTCCACGCCCTGACGATCGCGCATCCATTTGGCAAACACTTCGAAATGCACGGTGATCCGCTCGCGGGTTTCTTCGCGCATGATATTGCCGACACCGATCCAGTGGTTGAATTCGTCCGGCGGAATGATCGACAACACCGTGACGCCACCGCCGGTTTTGGCCGCTCGCATGGCGGCAAAGCGCATGGCGTTCAGGCATTCGCGACTGTCGTCCAGGATCACGAGAAACTTGCGCATTTTGGTCCTCCAAAGCTGTGGTCACAAACAGGCGTCAGTCTGCATCAGGGCGTTGGTCCTGTCCATCGGTTTCGATAGGTCCAGTGCGGGCAAGACGCGCGGTAAAGAAGGTCAGGATCACGGCCAGCACAATCAAGCGCGCCACATGGGCGGCGGCGACAAAGCTGGGGTCGGCGCCCATGGCAGCACCCACAATGACCATGGTTTCCAAGCCGCCCGGTGCAAAGCCCACCAGAATGTCCACCAGTGGAAGGCCAGACAACCACGCAGCAGGCAGCGCAAAGATCAATGCAAGCCCCACCGTCAGCACCACCACAATCACGCCCGCCAAAAGGTTGCGGCGCAATTCCGCAAGGCTGATCCCCGCAAAGCGCGTGCCAATCAGGCTGCCCATCAGGATCAACACCATCTGCGACATCATTTGTGGCAAGTTGCCCACGACCAACTCACTGAGATGCGTGAGCGCCCCGACAATCATCGCCCCGATCAGGATTGGCGCGGGCAGCTTGAGGCGCAACAGCACCGGGGCCAAAGCGGCAGCGACAATCAACTGGCCCAAGATGGCCCCCCAATCCGCCGTGGCACGCCCATCAGGCAGGCCAGCTCCAACCTCAAGCCCCGCCCAACGTGCCATGAACGGCACACAAAGCGTCAGCGTGATCAACCGAAGCGAGGCAAGGATCGCGGGCCGGGTGATCGACAAAGACAGGCTGTCGGCCAGCGCAATGACAAGAGAAAGATGACCAGGGGCCGTGGACAGGAATGCCTCGTCCCGGTCAAAGGGCAGAAGGCGCGGTAATACCCAACGCCCCAAATACGGCGTGACCAATGTGAGCAGCGCCAGCAAGGCAAAGGCAATTGGCCAGCGCGTCACAGCGCCCAGGCTGTCCGGGGTGACCATCGACCCCACGGTCAGTCCCACCAGCAAAAAGCCAATGTCGCGCACCAGTTTGGCGATATCTGTCTTGATGCCCGCCATGCTGGCCAGTGCCACCGCAAGCGCAGGACCTGCCAGAAACCCCAGCGGCATATGCACCGCCCAAGCCAGCGCCGCCCCTGCCGCGCCGATGAGGAGTGTGACCAATGTGGACGTGAAAGCTAAGGGCAAATTACTGCCCCGAATGGGCCCAATCCCAATACATATCGCGGATGCGCGACGTCACGGGGCCGGAATTATACATGGTGCCGTCAAATTCGGTCACCGGGGTCAACTTGCTCATATTGCCAGACAGGAACACCTCGTCTGCGGCGCGCACATCGTCGAAGCTCATCACCACTTCATGCACCTTCATGCCGTCTGCGCGCATGTTTTCCATGTGGCGCGCGCGGGTGATACCGGCCAGAAATGTGCCGTTGGGGATTGGGGTGAACACCTCGCCATCGCGCACCATAAAGACGTTGGACGACGCACTTTCGGCCACATTGCCCAAAGCATCCGCGACCAGCGCGTTGCCGTACCCTTTGGATTTCGCCTCGGCCATCATCCGGGCGTTGTTGGGGTAAAGACAGCCCGCCTTGGCGTTCACCACAGCGCTGTCCAGCGTGGGGCGGCAGAACCGCGAGGTGGTCAGCGTGGTGGTTGCTGTGGGCGGCGCCATTGGGATCTCTTCCAAACAGACCGCAAACCCGGTGGATCCTTCGCGCGGCAAGATGCCCATCTCGCCGCCATCCACGGCCCAATACATGGGACGGATGTAAATCGCTTGGTCGTTGGAATAGGCCGACAGCCCCTCGCGCACGATCTCGACCATCGCGTCGGTGCCCACCGTGGGGGTGATCATCAGCGCCTCGGCCGAACGGTTCACCCGCGCGCAATGGGCGTCCAGATCCGGGGAAATCCCGTCGACAAACCGTGCGCCATCAAAGACGGTGGTGCCCAGCCAACTGCCGTGGTCAGCGGCCTTCATCACCGCCACATCGCCGTCATGCCACTGGCCGCTGAAATAGGTGCGGATGTTGCTGCCCGATGCCATGGGACGCTCCTTTGGTCGAAAAACGAGGTTGAAATCTGGTGGGGTCGTGAAGTTGGCGCAACTTTAACAGCGATAGGTCAGGTGTCCAGACCTGTGCGTCTTTGCAACGGTGTTGGTGGGGCCATTTTTTGGGTGCAATCCCCCAAACACCCCTTTGGGTGGCAGGACCAGCCACCCAAAGGGGCCACGCATGCGATGGGGAAAAGACGGGCACGCGCTTGCCTGCGTTGGACGTGATGGACGGGCAATCGGCACGCGGATGACGCAGGCAGGGTCAGGTTAGGGGGAGAACGAAACGATTCTGTGACAGTGTGATTTTTCAGTGGGGTGTTCAGCGAATCCCGATGTCTGCCAAGGCCGAGGCAATTTCTGATGGCAATTCATCATCGCCGGGTTTTTCCATGGTCAAATCACGCGGCGCGTCCTCTGGTTTTAGATACCGCCAGCCTTGAAACGCGCGGCGCGGCTGGGCCTCGGTGCGGATCACATCAGGGGAGAGGACCAGTCCACAACGGCGAATGCCATCATCACCAATCACCTCATCCAGCCGGATAATCTGTTGGCGCGCAAGCACTTGTCCCTTGAAGACCCAGTAAAGCGATCCGCCATCCACAAGTTCAGCTTCGCGCTTTGGCCACATCCGGGTGACATGCATGGGCGTGGGGCGTTTTGCGGCCTCCATGTGCATGGCCTGCCATGCCTCGAGGTCTTCGACTCGCTCGGCCCCTACACATAGTTTCAACAGATTCACATAGCTCATAGGGTTTACCATATATATGTGGCGGATCTGTCGCGACACACTAAATGTTGATTTTTTGTGATGAAAGTTCGTGACAGGGGCGCAGCGTTTGTTATACATGCCATCCCTGAGGATGATGGGCAAGATCCTGCCTGCCGCTGATTTGCCTCTCACACACCCCGCGCGAACACCAAAAACACCACATCCGTTAGAAAAGAAAGCCACACATGACTCGTTTTGCTGCCCCCATCGCCGAACAAATCTGGGATATGAAATACCGTTTGAAAACGGCTGAAGGCGAGGCAAAAGACAAGACAGTCGAAGACACCTGGCGCCGGATTGCGCGGTCATTGGCCGAAAACGAACCGGATCGTGAGGGCGAGTTCTTTGAGGCGCTTGAAGATTTCAAATATCTGCCCGCAGGCCGCATCACCGCGGGTGCTGGCACCGGCCGGTCCGTGACCCTGTTCAACTGCTTCGTGATGGGCACCATTCCAGACAGCATGGCGGGTATTTTCGACATGCTGAAAGAAGCGGCGCTGACCATGCAGCAAGGCGGCGGGATCGGCTATGACTTTTCAACCATCCGTCCGCGTGGCGCTGATGTGATGGGGGTTGCGGCTGACGCCTCTGGTCCGCTGTCGTTTATGGATGTGTGGGACGCGATGTGCCGGACCATTATGTCGGCGGGCTCGCGCCGTGGTGCGATGATGGCGACCATGCGTTGCGACCACCCCGATATCGAAGATTTCATCACCGCCAAAGCCGACGCCGCCCGCCTGCGCATGTTCAACATGTCGGTGCTGGTCACGGATGAATTCATGCAAGCCGTGAAAGATGACGGCAGCCTTGATCTGCAATTTGGCGGCAAAGTGTACCACACCGTTCAGGCCCGTGATCTGTGGAACAAGATCATGAAGGCGACCTATGATTACGCTGAACCCGGTGTGATTTTCATCGACCGCATCAATCAGATGAACAACCTGAATTACTGCGAGCAAATCGCGGCGACGAACCCGTGTGGTGAACAGCCCTTGCCACCCTATGGCGCCTGTCTTTTGGGCTCGGTGAACCTCGCCCGTCTTGTGACCAACCCGTTTGAAAAGAACGCGGAATTGGACCCCGACGGCCTTGATAAGCTGGTGCGCACCGCCATTCGCATGATGGACAATGTGGTCGACGTGTCGAAATTCCCACTGGAGGCCCAGCGTCAAGAAGCCCAAGCCAAGCGCCGCATCGGCCTTGGTGTAACGGGTCTGGCGGATGCACTTTTGATGCTCGGCTTGCGTTATGGCTCGGATGAGGGCGCGGCCCAGACCGAAGCCTGGATGAAACAAATCGCACGTGCGTCTTACCTTGCCTCCGTGGATCTCGCGAAAGAAAAGGGTGCCTTCCCGCTGTTTGATGCCGACGCTTACCTCAGCTCCGGCAACATGATGCAAATGGACGACGACGTGCGCGACGCGATCCGCGAACACGGCATCCGCAACGCTTTGCTGACCTCGATCGCCCCCACCGGCACCATCTCGCTTTACGCGGGCAACGTATCTTCGGGCATCGAGCCGGTGTTTGCATACGCTTACACCCGCAAAGTGCTGCAAAAAGATGGCACCCGCACCGAAGAAGAAGTGGTGGATTACGCGGTGCAAATGTGGCGCGATAAATTCGGCGACAAGGAACTGCCCGATTACTTCGTGAACGCGCAAACCCTTGCGCCAGCCGATCACGTGAAAATGCAAGCCGCTGCCCAGAAATGGATCGACAGCTCAATCTCAAAAACCATCAACTGCCCCGAAGACATCTCGTTCACCGAGTTCAAAGACGTCTATCTGCAAGCGTGGGAATTGGGCTGTAAAGGTTGCACCACTTATCGCCCCAATGATGTGACCGGCTCGGTTCTGTCGGTGTCAGAAGACAGCGAAAAAGCGCCAGAGATCGAAACAGGTGCCGACGTGGTCTATCTGTCCGAACCTCTGGGTCGCCCACAATCTTTGGAAGGCCACACCTATAAGGTCAAATGGCCCGACAGCGAGCACGCGATTTACATCACCATCAACGATTTGCTGATCAACGGCCACCGCCGTCCGTTTGAGGTGTTCATCAACTCCAAAAACATGGAGCATTTTGCCTGGACCGTGGCCCTGACCCGGATGATTTCCGCCGTGTTCCGGCGCGGGGGCGAGGTCAGCTTTGTGGTCGAAGAGCTCAAGGCCGTGTTTGACCCACGTGGTGGGGCCTGGATGGAAGGCAAATACATCCCGTCCATCTTGGCGGCCATCGGCGGCGTGATCGAACGGCACATGGTTGCAACTGGCTTTCTCGAAGGCGAAGGCATGGCACTTAAATCCGACCCACAAGCCGAGATCATGGCCGTCGGCGAAGCCCCCCGCGGCCCCGCCTGCCCAAGCTGTGGTCAGTTTGAAATGCAAATGGTCGAAGGTTGCATGACCTGCCGCAGCTGTGGCCATTCCAAATGCGGGTGACCCAGGACTGAAGTTTGTCACGTGTTGTGAAATGACCCGTAGGTGGCCCATTTCGTTCTAACTCGGATCCATTATCTACACGTAGGTTGTACATTGAGCGGCTTCACAACGATGCTTTCGGGGTGAAGCCGTCTCTATGTTGAGTATGCGGTTTGAGGTGGTTTTTGGGCGCGAAGATCATGCTTTGGTCACACCCAAAACTGTACAGACCCATTGTGGTATTCGTGATTGATGAACGAAATCAGAGCTTTAAAGTTATTCCCCAGGCGGCACGGTCTTAATGACTGCTTCAATGAAGTGTTCCGCAGGAACACCTAGCGCCCGCGCTATGATCACCAATTCGGGCACATCACTACGCCGCTGACCTGACTCATCCGCGCAACGAACGATTGGTGACACCTCAACCGATCAGCCAGGGCTGTCTGAGAGAGCCCTTGTGATAGGGGCTGAGCGGATGCGCTATTCCTTGTGACGCGCGGGTCAATCAATGTTGCTGCGCCTGCCGGTGACACGGAGGGGGCAGTGCCGCCGACATCCTGCGTGACTGGTCGAACGATGAGCAGGTCGCGTTGCTTGGCAAGTCCTTGTTTGATCCTACGGGCGTCGGTGCTGTGCGCTTTCATCAGTTTGAGCAATCACATTGATTATGTCTGACAATGTTGACACAATGTAAGACATAGTTATTCTAGCCCTCGAATCATAAACAAGGTGTGCCCATCCGTGCCCAAGCTAAAAAGCAAATCTATTCCCTCAGATGCTGAATCGGAAACCGTTCTTGACCACATCAAGCCACTTGCCGCTGGTCGTGATGTACTGGATGCGCTTGTCGAGCTTATTGAGGCAGCGGGGCTTTCTGTAGGGGACCGCCTTCCGCCTGAGGTCGAGCTGGCCCGTCGCCTGGGGGTGGGGCGTTCTAAAATTCGCGAAGCATTGAATGCCTGGCAGAAAATGGGAATTGTTGTCCGCAACAAAGGGGCGGGCACAAGGCTTGCTGCTGAAATATCAACGCACTCTGTGCATATGCCTTTGACGTTGAAGGTCGAGGCAGAAAGCCTGTTGCGAACCCATGCGGTGCGTCGTCCGTTGGAAATTGAGGCGGTTCGATTGGCCACAACGGAAGCAACTGATCAGCAGCGTAAGGTGATCCTTGCCCGCGTCGCAGAATTAGTTGCCGTTTACGAAGCTGGGGAAGACTGGCGCCCTGCGGATCACCGGTTCCACAATGAAATCTATGCGTCGACGGGCAACCCGTTGTTTGGTCAATTGATTGGGCAAATCCAACAGGCCTTTCAAGACATCTACGAAGCCCCTTTGGGCAAACCTCATTTGGGTCAGGGGAGTATTCCGTTGCACCTCCCAATGGCAGAAGCAATTGCCGCAGGCGACACAGCCCAAGCGGTTGATCTGGTTGAACAAATCCTTGCCACGGTCGAGGTGGAAGTCCGCGATATCATTGGCGGTGAAGCATGAACGATTTCGAACTCCCCTCTCGGTCACTGGCCACATTGATGGCCGAAGCATGCCATGGCGAGGGCGGATCCGTCACGCCGCCGATCGTACAAACGTCGCTGTTCACATTTGACAGCTATGAAGCCTTCGAAGAGCGCATGGCCGGGCGGTCGTCTGGGTCGATCTACACAAGGGTCCAAAATCCAACCGTCTCTGCGTTTGAACGGCTCATGGCGACGGCGGAGAAAGGCGAAGCCGCGGTGGCGTTTGCCTCTGGAATGGCCGCGATTTCATCGACCCTTTTGGCATTTTTGAAACCGGGCGATAAAGTTGCCTGTATCGAACATGTCTATCCCGATTGTTATCGGTTGTTTGAACGGTTGCTGGTCCCGTTTGGGATTGATGTTTCTTATCACTCACCTCGTGAATTCGAAGACAACCCAGACCTGCTTGATGGCGTGAAACTGGCCTATCTCGAAAGCCCATCGTCGACCATGTTTGAGGTGACCAACCTGCGAAAGGTTGCAGACCACGCCCGGCGCCACGGCACCTTGACCGTGATCGATAACTCATGGGCCAGCCCCGTTTTGCAAAATCCGTTGAAATTGGGCATCGACATCACATTGCATTCGGCCTCGAAATATATTTCAGGCCATTCGGATACCGTCGCGGGCGTTGTTGTTGCCCGGCAGAACCTGATCGACCTGATCCGCGATCTGTCTTTGCCCCTTTTGGGGGCTAAACTGGCCCCGTTCGAAGCCTTCCTTCTGACCCGTGGATTGCGCACTCTTGATGCGCGGATCCGCCAGCATCAGCGCGCCGCTGACATGTTTGTGGATCGGCTGCCCGAGCTGTCGCAGGTCCGTAAGGTCCATTCTCCTGGCCCCAACGCGGTGCCGGGGCTGAAAGGCCGCTCGGGACTTTTGTCGGTAGAATTTAACGAAAGCGTTGATATCGCCAAGTTTTCGAACGCGCTGTCGCTGTTCAAGCTGGGCGTAAGCTGGGGGGGCTTTGAAAGCCTGATCATGCCAGCACAAGTGGGTCTGTCGCAAAAAGGTGCGCAGAACTCGATGCAACGATTTGGTGTGCCAAAGACATTGGTGCGTCTCAACCTTGGGCTGGAGGAGCCCGAGGATCTGTGGGCTGACATAACATCGGCCCTCAAACACGCAACATCGTGAAACGGGGAAAACCCGTCATTCTCTAGGAGGAGATAACATGAAGAGTTTGATGAAAGGCCTTGGCCTAGCAATAGGGCTGTCTGGTTCTGCGGCATATGCGGACACGACTTTGAAGCTGGTCGAGGTGATCACAAGCCCAGAACGCACCGAAGTTCTGCAGGCCATGGTGGATGAATATGAAGCCGCAAACGAAGGCGTAAACGTTGAGATCGTTTCGCTCCCTTGGGGTCAAGCCTTTGAAAAACTGGCCACAATGGTCGCTGGCGGGGATGTGCCGGATGTGGTTGAAATGCCTGACCGTTGGCTTGCGCTTTATGCGGGGTCTGGAAAATTGGCCAACCTCGAAGAACAGATCAAGGGCTGGGATCATGGCGCCACTCTGACCGACAAGACCATGGATATGGCCCGACTGGCGGGTGGCGAGGCTTATATGGTGCCTTATGGGTTCTATCTGCGCGCGATGTTCTACAACAAAAAACTGTTGGCTGAGGCGGGTGTTGAGACCCCTCCCGGCACGATGCAGGAATTCATGGATGCCTCTGCGAAAGTATCGGCCCTTGAAGGCAAATCGGGTTATTGCCTGCGCGGCGGTCCCGGCGGTTTGAACGCTTGGGTGATGATGGCTGCGGCGATGAATGGCACCAACGCGTTCTTCACCGAAGACGGTCAATCACGCATCAACGAACCCGACTCGGTCAAAGGGTTCCAGTTCCTGATCGACATGTATCAAAACGGCAACGCGCCGAAAGACTCCGTCAACTGGGGCTTTAACGAAATTGTTGCGGGCTTCTATTCCGGCACCTGTGCGTTTCTGGACCAAGACCCGGATGCTTTGATCGCGGTGGCGGAACGTATGCCTGCCGAGGATTTCGCAGTGATGCCGATGCCGGTTGGCCCGTCGGGCAAAGCGTTCCCGACCATCGGGTTTGTGGGCTGGTCGGTGTTTGACACCTCTGAACACAAAGACGACGCGTGGAACCTTGTCGCCCATCTGTCGAGCCCAGAGGCCAACAGCACCTGGACCAAGCGCGTGGGCGTGATCCCAATCCACGAAGGTGCGGACGAAGACCCCCACTTCAAAACCGAGCAGTTTGCCGGTTGGTTCAAAACCCTCAATGGCGCGGAATATGTGCCGACCATCATGCCATCATACCTTGAAGGCTTTGGTTACTTCGCGGATTCAATCGCGCTTGAAAGCAGCCAAGAGGCCCTTTTGGGTCAGCGCAGCGCGCAAGATGTGGCCGATGAATGGGCCGCGTTCCTGACCGATGAATACACCAAGTGGAAAGCGGCACAATGACCGCCGCACAACATACTGACGCCACGTCCGGGGAAACCCGGGCGAGGCCCTCGTTCTACTGGCGGTATCTGGTTGAACCATACCTTTACCTGTCGCCGGCGCTGGTGTTGATCGGGGCGGTGATGCTGTTTCCACTCATCATCGGCATTTCATATTCGTTTCAATCCATCGCGCTGCTAAAGCCGTTTGATACGGGATGGGTTGGTTTTGACAACTATGTCGCCCTTTGGTCTGACAAGAAATTCTGGATTGCGCTGGAAAACACCTTTTGGTGGACGGTTGGCTCGCTAAGTCTACAGTTCTTTTTTGGGCTTGGGTTGGCGCTTTTACTCAATACGTCGTTCTATGGAAAACGCCTGTTCCAAGCGCTGGTGTTCTTGCCTTGGGCGGTCCCGACGTTTCTATCCGCGCTCACATGGGCGTGGTTGTTTAACCCCGTGATTGGCCCGCTGCCGCATTGGTTATATGACCTTGGCCTGCTGTCGGAACCCTATAATATTCTGGGCGATCCAGAGCTTGCAATATGGGGTCCGATCACGGCCAATGTCTGGTTTGGTGTACCGTTTTTTGCAATCACGCTACTGGCGGCGCTGCAATCCATCCCCGGCGAGCTTTATGAGGCCGCTGAAATCGACGGCGCCACCGCATGGCAGAGTTTCACCAAAATCACCCTCCCGTTTTTGGCCCCGATGATCGCCATCACCGTAATGCTGCGGACCATCTGGATCGCGAACTTTGCTGACATGATTTACGTGATGACCGGCGGTGGCCCCGCCAATTCCACGCAGATCCTGTCGTCTTATGTCTTCACCACGGCGTTCCGAAAGCTCGACTTTGGGTATGCCTCGGCGATTGCGGTCGCTTTGCTGGGAATACTTTTGATCTATGCGGTCATTCTGCTGTTCGTGCGGCAGAAATTTGTCAGAACGTAAGGAGAGCACATGTCTATCACCGCCCCCCGCACCCCGGTTCTGATGATTGGCAAATATGTTGCGATCAGCTTTTACCTCATATTTGCGCTGTTCCCGCTGTATTGGTTGCTGAAAATTGCCCTGACACCGGATCAGCTGATCTTTACCGAAGGCACAAATCTTGTGCCAAGTCAGATGACCTTTGCGAATTTTACCTCGGTTCTCTTCAAGACCGATTTCCTTGCGTATTTTGGCAACAGCCTTGTTGTGTCCTTGGGCACAGCGGCCATCACAACGATGGTTGCGGCTGGGGCAGGGTATGCATTCTCGCGGTTTCACTTTGGCGGCAAGAAAATCATCATCGCCGTGATGCTCATCACCCAGATGTTTCCGCTTTTGATGATCATCGCACCGATTTACAAAATCATCGCCTCGCTTGGCTTGCTAAACTCGCTGACCAGCCTGATCATCGTCTACACCGCGTTTAACATCCCCTTTGCGACGTTCTTGATGCAGTCCTTTTTTGACGGCATCCCCAAAGACCTCGAAGAGGCCGCGATGATGGATGGCTGCACCCGGTTTCAGGCGCTGCGAAAGGTGATCTTTCCCCTTACGCTGCCCGGTCTTGGCGCCACGCTTGGCTTTGTCTTTACCGCCGCCTGGTCCGAGCTTTTGTTCGCGCTGATGTTGATCAGCAAAAATGACACAATGACTTTCCCGGTGGGCTTGCTGACCTTTGTGTCCAAGTTTTCGGTCGACTGGGGGCAGATGATGGCCGCCGGTGTGCTGGCGCTGATCCCCAGCTGTCTCTTCTTCATCTTCATCCAACGCTACCTCGTTCAGGGGCTCACCTCTGGCGCGGTTAAGGGATAGGAGGCCAAAATGGCTCGTATGGAATTAAATAACCTAAAGAAACTCTATGGCTCGGTTGAGGTGATGCGTGACATCAACCTTGATATCGAAGACGGCGAGTTTATCGTCCTTGTCGGCCCGTCGGGCTGCGGTAAATCCACGCTTTTGCGGATGATCGCGGGGCTGGAACCCATCTCGGGCGGCGAGTTTTTGATCGACGGGGATCGCATGAATGAGATGCGCCCGCGCGATCGTGACATCGCCATGGTGTTTCAATCTTATGCGCTTTACCCGCATATGGATGTGGAACGAAACATGGGGTTTTCCATGGAAATCCGCGGGGAAAGTGCGAGCGAGCGTAAAGCCCGCGTGCTTGACGCCGCAAAAATCCTTGGCCTTGATAAGCTTCTGAAACGCTACCCCAAAGAGCTGTCAGGTGGACAACGCCAGCGTGTTGCGATGGGGCGTGCGATCATTCGTGACCCGCGCGCGTTCCTGTTTGATGAACCGCTGTCGAACCTAGACGCCTCTTTGCGTGTTGAGATGCGATTGGAAATTGCGCGCCTTCACCAGAAACTGGGCGCGACAATGGTCTATGTCACCCATGATCAGGTCGAGGCCTTGACCTTGGCGGATCGCATTGTGGTGCTGGAGGGCGGCAATATCCAACAGGTCGGATCCCCGCTGGAGCTTTACGAGCGACCGGCCAACAAATTCGTTGCACAGTTCATCGGTTCTCCCACGATGAACGTCGTGCCGGTGTCCTCCGCACAAGGCGGAGTGACGCTGGCCAACGGCGTAACGATCCCAACACTGAAAGACGTGAACCCGGTCAATGCGGCGGAGCTTGGCATTCGCCCCGAACACATTGATGTTGTCCCCCTTGGCGCCGGCGATTTTGATGCCGTGGCCGATGTGGTGGAGCATCTGGGATCAGACACAAATCTGTTTGTGCGCATTGATGGTATTGGCCCGATGATGGTTCGGGTGCATGGAAATATCCCCAAGCAGCCCGGCGACAGCGTCGGGTTGAAATTGCAACGTGAGAATATCCATCTATTTGCCTCGGATGGGCAACGTTTAAGGGCTGAAGACGCCCTTGCGGCATAGACCAAAATACGCAGCGCACGGGAGTATCAAACCGGTGCGCTGCGTCGTGTGGTGTGACAGGCCAAATCTCAGGGCTGCACCTTAAAAGGCCGCATCCGTACGCGTGATAACCAAGTTATGCGGACAGAGCGCCGTTAAGATCTTTTCCAATATGTGACAGGCGCGTGGACAGCGGGAAAAGCGCTGCCTGTATGGAATGATAGATGTCGGGTTTGCCCATGAACTGCGTGACCGTTGGTTGGCCGCTCTCATCAATCTCTGGAAACCAGCCCCCATGAGTGTGGTCAATGTAATGCGCGTCTGCAAACTGCCATAACCGACTATACCACATGTGATGGTCTTCGTTGTCACCAAGCTTTAGAAAGGCCGCAAGCACGCCAATTGCTTCGGTCACAGGCCACCAATACCGGTCCCTGATTGCAGGGGTGCCGTCAAAATTCAACGTATAGAAAAATCCACCACGCTCATTATCCCAAGCATCCGTAAGGGCGCGTTCGACCAGTGACCAAGCGGTCTGGATTGACGCATCTGCGGGGCGACCGGTTAGATCCCAGTATTGCAACAATAAACGTCCCAATTCAAACGAGTGTCCGGGCGTGGTGCCCGCGGGGCGGAACATCGGATTGCCGGAATAGCTGCGGTCAATTTGCCAATCTTCTGTGTAATGCTCCGGCAAGCGCCAGTTTTCGGCGGCGCCGATTTTATAGACCAAGAAGTCCAGTATGCGTTTTGCTTTTTGCAGATAAGCGTCGCGACCCGTTGCTTCATATGCGGTCAATAACGCTTCGACCCCATGCATATTGGCGTTCATTCCGCGATAGGTGGAAAAGGGCGTCCAGTTGCGGTTGTATTCATCCGAAAACAGCCCGTGGTCATCTTCCCAATAATGGGAATCTAACCTGTGGGTGACATCGTCAATCAGGCGATCCGCATCTGGATGACCCGCCAATTTTGCGCTTGCCCCGGCCAATAAAACAAAAGCATGCCCATAGGCCAGCTTCCGGTCATCATGGATGTTTTTTCCATCGAGCGCCCAAAGATAACCGCCATGTTCGCGATCCCGGTGGAACTCCCACAGATAGGCCATTCCCTTATCGACCAGATTTTCACATTGTGGCATCCCAGCGAGTTTTCCCAAGGCAAAGGAATGTGTTAGCCGGGTGGTTGTGTGAAGTTCTTGCACATTGCTTTCCAAAGGCGATCCGTCATACCCCAAAACGAAAAAGCCGGGATCTGGCCGCAGACTTGCATTGAAAAAATCGAATTGATCCCTGGCATCTTTGATCAAGCGGACACGATGTTCTGGCGCACCAAACCGGTATTGTGCAGCGTCAGATGTGACTGTCTTCATTGCGTTTTCCAACGGAAACCTCGTCATGTTCGGGGGCGCATTTTTCGCAACTTAGGCGTCACGAAGAAAGCCCGAGATGGGTTGAATATATTGAAGATCTGTTGCGGGGGCGCCATCGATCCGTTTCAGTAGAAGGTCGGCCAATGTCTCACCGGCGGCGGAAAGGTCTTCGTATAGGCTGGCGACCCGTGGACGCACGAGGTCAAAGACACCGGAGGTTTGTTTGACCACAAGTTGGACGTCCCGACCGGGCACCAATCCCCGATCTTGAATGGCGGCAAGGGCTGCCAACCCAGAAACATCCCCTGGCAGGATCAACCCATCGGGGGCGTTTTTTTCACCAAAGCGCTGGAGTATTTGCGCCGAAATTGTTTCCGCATCACTATCTAGGGAAACACCTTCGAGGATTTCATGCTCAATCCCCGACGCGCGCACCGCCTGCATAAAGCCATGAAGAAGGTGTTGGCGGAATGTAAAGCGTTCTGGCGGCAATAAGATACCAAGCCGTTTTGCACCACGCTTGATCAACATCTCTGCAGCTTGCTGCGCAAAGGTAAAGTTATCAAAGTCGACATAGGGATGTGGCGTCGCCAGTTCCGATCTACCGTGGGAAACAAACGGAAAATCCGCCTCCAACAAGAACTTAATGCGTGCATCATCTGGGGTGGTGCGCGAAAAAATGATCCCATCGGCCAATTTGTCACGAACAACCCGCCTGATCCGTGCGGCGGATTCATCGTGCCCAAAATCCGGTAGCACCACGAGATGATAGGGCGTGCTTTCCAAACGTGCGCTGATGCCCCCAATCAGCAGCGTGCCAAAACCAAGGATTTCTTCATGTGGCGGAAGGATCAGATTGATGACCTGGGTGCGCCCGGTGCGCAACCTTTGGGCGGCCCGATCCGGGGAATAGCCAAGCTCCTGCGCGGTTTTATGGACCAAGGCGCGGGTCTCTTCCGCCATTTGTGGGTCATTGGCCAAAGCACGCGAAACGGCACCGACAGATATGCCGACTTTCGCGGCGATCGTCCGTTGGGTGGGGCGTCTGCTGTGTGTTGGGTTTGGCATGCTGCACGACTTTTATGAGTATTCCTCTAAGCTAAATTAATACGATTAAATTTGCAATATGTGAGATCTATTTTCCGGGGAAGTTTAAATTTATTGTTTAAATTATTAGGTTTAATGGGTTTTTGATGCGTTTCTGCCGACTTAGAGGTGCCTTGACAGACTCTATGTTTATAACGTTATAAATGCATACCAAAATTGATTCTGGGAGGAAATCATGAATTTTAGACATCTAACAACCAGCGCAGCTCTGATCGCTCTTATGGCCGGAACGGCCCATTCAGACGATGTAGAGGTTCTGCATTGGTGGACCTCTGGCGGTGAGGCCGCGGCGCTGAATGTGTTGAAAGACAATCTGGCAGGACAGGATATCGGCTGGGTCGATATGCCCGTCGCTGGTGGTGGTGGCGAGTCTGCGATGACCACATTGCGTGCACGCGTGACAGCCGGAAACGCACCGACAGCTGTGCAAATGCTTGGCTTTGACATTATTGACTGGGCAAATGAAGACGTGCTTGGCAATCTCAATAGCGTGGCCACCTCAGAAGGTTGGGATGACGTTGTGCCAGAGGCGCTACAGTTCTTCTCAAAACATGACGGCAATTGGATCGCAGCACCGGTGAATGTGCATTCGACCAACTGGGTTTGGATCAACAAAGCCGCACTCGACAAAACCGGTCTAAGCCAGCCCACCAGCTGGGATGAATTGGTCGCCGTTCTGGACGCGATGAAGGCAAACGGCATCACGCCACTTGCGCATGGCGGTCAGGCTTGGCAGGACGCCACGATCTTTGATGCGGTTGTTCTAAGCCTTGGTGATGACTTCTATAAATCCTCAATGATTGACCTCAACACCGACGCCTTGGGTGGCGCAACAATGGTTGAAGCGTTCGAGCGGATGGGGACCTTGCGTGGCTACGTGGATGACAATTTCTCGGGCCGTGATTGGAACCTTGCGTCGGCAATGGTGATCAATGGCGAAGCGGGCATGCAGATGATGGGCGACTGGGCAAAGGGCGAATTCCTGCGCGCAGACCAGACCCCGGGCGAAGATTTCGTCTGTATCCGCTTCCCGGGCACGCAAGGGGCGGTGACATTCAACTCAGACCAATTTGTGATGTTTGACGTTGAAAATGGCCAAGATGCTCAGCTTGCGATGGCGTCCGCGGTGATGGATCCCGTCTTCCAATCGGCTTTCAACGTGGTCAAAGGCTCTGTTCCGGCGCGGACCGATGTTCCAAACACGGCGTTTGACGCCTGTGGCCAGAAAGGCATGGCAGATCTTGCCGATGCCGGTGGCAAAGGGCGTTTGTTTGGCTCAATGGCGCACGGCCACTCTGTTCCGGCCTCTGTGAAAAATGCGATTTACGACGTTGTAACCGCGCATTTCAATGGCGAATACGATGCCAAAACAGCGGCAGAGGAACTGGTCAACGCGGTTGAATCTGCTCAATAATCTCTTTGGGAAGGCCGGCACCTGCTGGCCTTCCTGACATGGGTTAAGCGCATTTATTGATCCTTTCGACAAGAAGCGAATGACGCGGTTGCGTCACCAAAGGGGGAACAGATGGCACGTCATGCCAGCGATGCGGATTTCCGCACAAAACTTCAAGAATGGATCCCAAAATTAGTATTGTCGCCGTCGATCGCGCTGATGCTGGTTTTTGTTTATGGGTTCATTCTTTTCACAATCTACCTCAGCTTCACCAGTTCGCGGATGTTGCCGAAATATGATCTGATTGGTTTTGACAATTATGCCCGCCTTTGGGGCCTTTCGGCGTGGTGGACTGCGGTCACCAATCTGGCGATTTTCGCATCCCTCTATATCTTTATCTGCACAGCGATTGGGCTGACGCTGGCAATCTTGCTGGATCAGAAAATTCGTGGCGAAGGAATGCTTCGCCCGATCTATCTGTACCCAATGGCCCTGTCGTTTATCGTAACCGGCACCGCATGGAAGTGGTTTCTGGACCCGGGAATTGGGCTGGAAAACACCATGCATCTTTGGGGGTGGGACAGCTTTAGTTTCGGCTGGATCAAGGATCGTAACATGGCGATCTACACGATTGTCATCGCCGCGGTTTGGCAAACAAGTGGCTTTGTCATGGCCATGTTCTTGGCGGGGCTGCGCGGCATCGACAATGAAATCCTGAAAGCGGCCCAGATTGATGGCGCCTCAAACTGGAGCCTCTATCGCCGTATCGTCATCCCAATGTTGCGCCCAGCATTTCTGTCGGCCTTTGTGATCCTCGCACATCTTGCGGTGAAATCTTATGACCTCGTCATCGCCTTGACGGGTGGGGGGCCGGGTCGGGCCACCGAATTGCCCGCAACCTTTATGTATTCCTACACCTTCACCCGAAATCAGATGGGAACGGGTGCGGCCAGCGCCGTCATTATGTTGATGACCATCGCCGCGATCATGATGCCTTACCTCTACGCCGAGCTGAAGGAGAAAAAGTGATGTCGATCGCAACGCAAGACACAGACGTTAACACCGGCAAAATTGCCCGCACCTTCATCTATTTGGTGTTGCTGGTCTTTGCACTTTTCTACTTGTTGCCATTTTTTGTGATGGTGGTGAACTCATTGAAACCGCTGGATGAAATCACCGGCGGCAATATGATGGCGCTGCCTGATAAGTGGACAATCCAACCCTGGCTTTCTGCGTGGTCCTCGGCCCAGATCGGGGTCGAGCCCACCGGTTTGAAACCTTACTTTGTCAACTCCATCCTGATGGTTGTCCCTGCTGTGGCCATTTCCACATTTCTGGGCGCATTGAATGGCTATGTGCTGACGAAATGGCGTTTCAAGGGGGACACAATCCTGTTTGGGTTGCTGCTGTTTTCCTGCTTTATCCCGTTTCAAATTGTTCTGATCCCGATGGCCACAATCCTTGGCAAAATCGGTTTGGCCGGTTCGATCCCCGGTCTGGTTCTTGTGCATGTGGTGTATGGGGTTGGCTTCACCACCCTTTATTATCGCAACTATTATGCAGCCTTCCCGACCGAGCTTGTGCGCGCGGCCATGATGGATGGCGCCGGTTTTTTCCGCATCTTCTGGCGCATTATGCTGCCGGTGTCCGGGCCGATCACCGTTGTGTCCGTCATTTGGCAGTTCACCAATGTCTGGAATGACTTTTTGTTTGGCGCTTCTTTCGGGGGGCAAAGCCAGCCGATGACTGTCGCGCTCAACAATCTTGTGCAATCTTCAACGGGTGTGAAGGAATATAACGTTCACTTCGCAGGCGCGATCCTCGCGGCTCTTCCCACTCTTCTCGTTTACATCGTCGCAGGCCGGTATTTTGTCCGCGGTTTGATGGCCGGTTCCGTGAAAGGCTAAACTCATGGGTTTTCTCGATATTTCAAACGTCACCAAGTCTTATGGTACCGTCGAAGTCCTGCATCAGGTCGATATCAACGTCGAAGAGGGTGAGTTCCTTGTGCTGGTGGGCCCATCAGGCTGCGGCAAGTCCACGCTTTTGAATATGATCGCGGGCCTTGAGGGCATCACCAGCGGTGATATTTCCATCAAAGGCCGCGTCATGAACGGCGTGCATCCCTCAAACCGCAACATCGCAATGGTGTTTCAAAGCTACGCGCTTTATCCGAATATGACCGTCGGGCAAAACATGACCTTTGGGTTGGAAATGCACGGCGTTGAAAAATCCAAACGTGATGTGGCGTTGAAGGATGTTGCCAAGCTTTTGCAGCTGGATCAGCTTTTGGATCGTAAGCCGGGCCAGTTGTCCGGTGGCCAACGTCAACGGGTTGCAATGGGGCGTGCGCTGGTGCGTGACCCGGATGTGTTCTTGTTTGATGAGCCTCTTTCAAACCTTGATGCAAAGCTGCGCGTCGACATGCGCACAGAGATCAAAAAGCTGCATGAAAAGCTGAAAACCACCATCGTTTATGTGACGCATGATCAGATCGAAGCCTTGACCCTGTCGACACGGATTGCGGTCATGAACGGCGGATATGTCCAGCAGTTGGGCACACCGAAAGAGATTTACGACACACCAGCAAATCTTTTTGTTGCGACCTTTATGGGATCCCCAGCGATGAATGTTTTGCCGGCCAAAGTGTCGACGATTGATGGGGTGCCTTACGCTCAAATCATTGATGGGGAAGGGCAGCCTGTAAGCCTTCGGTTTAGTCAGGAAAACATGGCAGATTGGGATGGCAAAGACATCCTGCTGGGCATCCGTCCCGAGGCATTGACCGACCCTGAAGGGGCCGACCGGAAATCCACCAATATCGCCACGTTCCACAATGCAATTGACGTCACCGAACCGGCGGGATCAGATACATTTGTCACGACCACACTTGGGGATGCCGATGTGATCGCGCGGCTGCGTGCCGATACAGATGTCGCTTCTGGTCAGATGTTTGAATTCGCGGTCAATATGGATAAAGCCGTGGTGTTTGATCCCGTGAGTGAGCAGCGTATCGCGCCATAATCGCGTCTTAGGCGTGTTGCGTTTCACCCTGATCCCCCTGGCGTTACTGAAAAGGCCCAAGAAATGATCCTTTGTTGTGGAGAAGCTCTGATTGATATGATCCCATCCCCAACGATGGCGGGTCCCGATGGCTTTGTTCCGCACCCGGGCGGCGCAGTGTTTAACACCGCGATCGCACTGGGGCGCCTTGGGGTGAAAGTGGGGCTGTTCACAGGGATGTCTCATGACATGTTTGGGACACAGCTGGTCCATGCGCTGAACGAGAGCAAAGTTGATGCCACGGCTCTGGCCTTCTCAAACCGGCCAACGACCCTAGCCTTTGTCAAATTGGTGGACGGCCACGCAACCTATTCATTTTATGACGAAAATTCAGCAGGTCGCATGCTTGGCCCAGAGGATCTTCCCGCGATTGCGCCAGAGGTTTCAACGCTTTTTTTCGGCGGTATCAGCCTTGCCTGTGAACCCTGTGCCGATACGTACGCAAAGTTGACAGCGAGAGAATGCGACAAGCGTGTTATCGCTCTGGATCCAAATATTCGCCCCGATTTCATTCAGGATGCCACGCGTTTCAGGGCGCGGCTGGATCGGATGATTTCCATATCTGATATTGTCAAAATCTCGGATGAAGATCTGAATTGGATCTACCCTGGGCCAGATAAGATTGCGCAAAAAGTCACGCAATTGCGAGCAAACGGACCCGCTGTTGTGATCCTGACACGGGGCGCAGAGGGTGCCACGGCCTATTTTGGCAAAGGGCAAGAAATCAGCGTTCCAAGCCAGCCCGTTCAAGTTGTTGATACCGTGGGGGCAGGTGACACGTTTAATGCCGGCTTTCTCACAGGGCTTTCCCAGCAGGGATCTTTGAACAAACAAGCGTTACAGGCTGTCAGCATGGACACCATCACCCAGGCGCTTTCTTTTGGGGCAAAGGTCGCTGCCGTGACGGTTTCGCGTGCCGGGGCTCATCCCCCGTGGGCTGAAGAGTTGACCTAAAGCGTCCCGCCTTTAACCTGAGGCAGGGAACAGGCGGGGCGCGGCGGAACCTCTCAATGTTGTGGGCGTTCCGCCAAAAACGCGTGATCCAAGTTTATGACGGAACGCTTTAATACGCGTTCATGGTCAAAAGCTCATATTCCGCTACCAATTCAGCATCTTGGTTGGTTAGGGTGACATGCCAACGGACCTCGCCATACTCCTGTGTGCGACGGGTTTTGGCTTTGACGGTCAGGCGCACGTTGATCGCATCTCCGGCCTCAACCGGTTTCATAAAGCGCAGATTATCAAGCCCGGTGTTGGCCAGAACCGGACCTTCGTTGGGTTCCACAAACATCCCTGCGGCAAAGCTGAGGAGCAGGTAGCCATGCGCCACACGACCGGGGAAAAACGGGTTTCGTTTGGCCGCGGCATCATCCATATGGGCGTAAAACGTATCGCCGGTGAAATTGGCAAAGGTCTCAATATCCTCCAGCGTCACGGTGCGCGGCGCGGTGTGTAATGTCTCGCCAATCGACAGCTCACCAAACTTGCGGGTGAAGGGATGCGCGGGGGCTTTTACCTCGGTTGATCCCGGCACCCAGCGCTTGCCAATCGCGGTCAGAATATCCGGGCTGCCTTGGATCGCGGTCCTTTGCATGTAATGCAAAACGCCACGCACGCCGCCCATCTCTTCGCCGCCGCCGGCACGACCGGGGCCGCCATGCACCATATGGGGCAGGGGGCTGCCGTGGCCGGTGCTTTCTTTCATCGAGGTGGCATTGTTGAAATAAAGCCGCCCGTGAAAGGCCCCCGCGCCCAACGCCATTTCGCGTGCGACGTCCCCTGAGGCGGTGATGACCGAGGCCACAAGGGACCCGTCGCCTTTGTTGGCAAGTGCGATGGCGTGCGGGATATCGCGATACCCCATGATGGTCGACACGGGGCCAAAGGCTTCGGTTTCATGCACAATGGTCGCACTGTCTGGGGCATCGCAGCAAAACAGCATCGGTGCGACAAAAGCGTCGGCAGAGACGTCACCGGACAGATCCAGTTGATCAGGGTCACCGTAAACGCGGCGACATTCGCTGCCGATCATTGCGGCTTTTTCCAACACGTCCCGTTTTTGCGCCGCAGACACCAAGGCCCCCATGCGGGTGGCTTTGTCACGCGGGTCGCCTATCACCGTTTTATCCAGCTTTTCCGACAGGGCGGAAATCACATTCTCAACCTGCGCGTCTGGTGCAATAATCCGGCGAATAGCGGTACATTTCTGCCCCGCTTTTGTGGTCATCTCGCGGTGGATCTCCTTGATGAACAGACCAAATTCTGCGCTGTCTGGGGTGACGTCTGGCCCCAGAATGGACGCATTCAAACTGTCTTGTTCCGCCACAAAACGGACGGAGTTCTTCAGGATGTTTGGGTTGGAGCGTAGCAGGCTGGCGGTGGCGGCAGAGCCTGTAAAGCTGACCACATCCTGTGATCCCAAACGGTCCAAAAGATCGCCGGTGCCGCCCGAAATAAGCTGCAGAGCGCCTTCGGGTAGGAGGCCACTCTCAAGGATGATCCGAACCGCAGCCTCTGTCACATAACAGCTGGCCGTGGCCGGTTTTACGATGGCAGGAACGCCCGCCAAAAGGGTCGGTGCGAGCTTTTCCAACATGCCCCAAACCGGGAAGTTGAAGGCGTTGATGTGTACAGCAACCCCTTGTAAAGGCGTGGCAATATGCATGCCTAAAAAGGTTCCATTGCGGGAAAGTTGTTCAATCTCACCGTCGATATAGATGTCTCCATCCGGCATTTCACGACGACCTTTTGAGGCAAAGACAAACATCGTACCCACGCCGCCGTCGATGTCGATCATATGGTCCGATTGGGTGGCCCCTGTGTCAAAGCTCAGATCATAAAGGGCTTGCTTGTTGGCACCCAAATGCGCGGCCAGCGCCTTGAGCATCTTGGCTCGATCATGGAAACCCATCTTGCGCAAATTCGGCCCGCCGATGTTGCGGCCAAAGTCCAACATCGCCTGCATATCAATCTCGGCCCCGCCAGCTTCGGCGATTTTCAAACCGGTGATGGCTGATGCGATCGGGCGGGCGTTTGCGCCGGGCGCAACCCAACTGCCAGCGGCAAAGCTGGCGATTTTCATAACACTCATTCGACACTCCTTATGGGGCGTGGGTCTTGGGGCAAACTTTAATGGGCGGAGAGCCCGAGGGTTTCAAGCTGGGCCGAGGCGATATTTGTCCAATCCTCACGCAGCTCTGCATTGGTGGAATGGCGCAAGCCAAAAGCCGCAAGTTGGCCGGCACGGGTGGAGTGATCCAGCCCAAAACTGGCGGCCACCAATAGGTGACAGAGGCGTTGAGGTCAGAGACTTCGGCACCTTGTTTGATCAGATGCTGAATGCCTTCCGCGGCAAGCTCTGTATGACGGGCCTCAACGGGGGCAATCGCGCGAAAGGCTTCGGCCAAAGGGGTGTAAGAGACGCGCGAAAATTCTTTCAGTTGCACGCCAACGGCAAGCCCCATCAAAAGGTTCATCACCACGGCGTCTTGCCAGCCTTCAAGCGGGTAATTGAACACGGACAGGCGCATGTCGGATTGGGTGCGCGTGGCGCCAATGTCCGCGTCTCGCGTCAGGCGATCCGTCCACGGGTGGTGATTGGCATAGCGGTCCGTGTTGGCGCCAAATTCGCCCATGATCTGTAGCACCTTGTCGGCACTGTCGGTTTTCTCAAGCACGATCTTTGCAGCCGCAATGCGTTCTTTGATACCGGGGCCTTGGTTGATGCTGTCGGCAAACCCGGCGGCACCGGCCAGTTCGCTGTCAACAAAAGTGGCCATCAAGCGCATAAGTTCGGCGCGATAACGCGCGGGAACATTGCTTGGATTGGTCAGCTGGCCGCCTTGGGCCAAATAGTCGGTGATGCTCATCTCGCTCATGACATTTCTCCCTAACGTGTTGACTATTGGTCGTAATCCACGACAACCTTGTCGGATTTTGCAAAGGCCTGACAGGACAGGACATAGCCTTTGTCGACCTCGTAATCCTCAAGTGCGTGGTTTGTGGCCATCTCGACCTCGCCTTCGATCACCTTGCAGCGGCAGGTTGAACAGACCCCAGCCTTACAGGCGTAAGGCGCGTCCAATTGATTGGCGAGGGCGGCGTCCAAGATCGAGGTGTCCGCATCCATTTTGATGGTCCGGCTGGAGCCGTCGATGGTGATCACCGCCTCGGTGCCAGCACCTGAGGCTGCGGATTTTGAGGTGGCTTTCTTGGCGGCCCGTCCCGGTTGGGCCGAGGCAAACAGTTCAAACTTGATCTGCGCGTCGTCAAGCCCGTGGTCGCGCAGCGCCTTGGCAATGCCCAGCATCATCGGCTCTGGACCGCAGATAAACGCCGTGTCAATCGAAGCAATGTCGATCCACTGTTTAAACAACAGCGCGCATTTTTCCTCACTCACCAGCCCGGTGAAAAGGTCAATTTCCTGGGCGTCGCTTTCCAGAATATGGATCACCGTAAAGCGGCCCATATAGGTGTTTTTCAGGTCTTCAAGCTCTTCTCGGAACATGATCGTGTTCACGGATTTATTGGCGTAGACCAGCGTGAAATCCGAATTGGGCTCGCGTGCCAAGGTGGTTTTGATGATCGACAAGACGGGTGTAATGCCCGATCCACCCGCAAATCCAAGATAGGATTTGGTGGCCGTTTGGTCGATTGGGGTGAAGAAATTTCCCATCGGCGGCATGGCTTCAATCACATCGCCCGCAGCAAGGGTTTCATTGGCCCAAGTGGAAAACGCCCCACCATCCACGCGTTTGATGCCGACCTGCAAAATGCCGTCATCTTTGCCCGCGCAGATCGAATAAGACCGGCGCAATTCCTGCCCGTCAAAATCACGCCGGAAGGTCAGATATTGCCCTTGGACAAAATCAAACGTGGCAGGGTCGTCAGGTTTTAACGTCACAACCACCGCGTCGCGTATGGTTTTTTGAATATCGGTCACTGTCAGAGCGTGAAAGCGCGCCATCGGTCTCTCCTAGATGCACTTGAAATAATCAAAGGGTTCAAGACAGCTTTTGCATCGCCAAAGCGCCTTGCAGGGGGTGGAGCCAAACTGGCTGGTCTTTTCCAGATCATGCCCGCCGCAATTGGGGCATCGTTCTGGCTGACCTTTGGGCGAGGGGGGGGCAATGCCAAATTTCTCAAGCTTTGCGGCCCCTTTTTCGCTGAGCCAATCGGTGGTCCACGCCGGTGAAAGCTGTCGGTGCAAGGACAGCCTGTCGATGCCACGCTTGCGCAACGCGGTTTCGATATCTTGGTTGATAATCCGCGTCGCCGGGCAGCCGGAATAGGTTGGGGTGACGGTGATCTTAAGCTCGTCACCATCCTCACTTTTAACCCACTCCACATCACGAATGATGCCCAGATCGACCAATGAAATCACGGGGATTTCCGGGTCAGGGACTTGGTCAAGCCAGTCCCAAATGGTGTCCGTTGACGGGTGCGTCATTACCAGGTTGCTCCGGGATAGGCCCGTTGCAGCCACTGCATTTGGGTCAGCATATGGCCCAGATGTTCGGTATGCATATAACCGGTGCGCCCGCCTTTATGGGTGAATTTTGACGCAGGCACGTTCAGCGTGGCCTCACTTAGCACCCGTTTGATCAGCGTGTCATAGTCATCGCGCAAGCTGGCGGGATCCGGCGCAATACCGGCGGAAACCATGGCCGCGTCCACCGCGTCGCTTTCAAAAAGCTCACCGACATAGGGATAGAGAAGATCCAGCGCGGCTTGCATTTTGGCGTGGCTTTCCGGGGTGCCATCGCCCAAGCCAACCACGGTGTCGGCGGAGCGCTCAACGTGATAGGCCACCTCTTTTGAGGCTTTTTCGGCAATGTCCGCGACCCGTTTGTCAGAGGAATACATCAACCGGCCCAACATTGTTGACGCCCAGGCATCAAACAGAAACTGGCGCATCAGGGTTTGGCCAAAGTCACCATTTGGCAGCTCCACCAGCAACACATTGCGGAAATCCCAAACGTCGCGCAGAAACGCGAGGTCGTCAGCGGATCGTCCTTTGCCCTCTACCTCGCCAGCCAGACCCAGCCAAAACTGGGTTTGCCCAATCATATCGAGGGCGGTGTTGGCCAGCGCGATGTCTTCTTCAAGCACCGGCGACACGCCACACCATTCACTGACCCGATGGCCCAACACCAAAGTGTTGTCGCCCATCCGCAGCAAAAACTGAAACAGAGCGTCTTGGTCGGTCATCACATGTGCCCCACTTCGTCTGGAATGTCGAAAAAGGTCGGGTGACGATAGACTTTGGAATTTGATGGCTCGTACAGCGGGCCTTTTTCCTCGGGCGAGGAGGCGGCGATGTGCTTGGCCTCGACCACCCAGATCGACACGCCTTCGTTGCGGCGAGTATAGACGTCGCGGGCGTTTTTGATTGCCATTTCTTCATCAGGGGCGTGCAATGAACCCACGTGACGGTGGCTCATGCCGTGCTGACCACGGATGAAAATTTCCCATAGGGGCCATTCTTTAGACATGGTGTCTCTCCTTATTCAGCGTTTATTCAGCCGCTGTCATGGCTTGTTTCCGGGCGGCTTTTTTGTCGGCATGGGCCATCAGACCCTCGCGGACCCAAGCGCCATCTTCCCAAGCTTTGATGCGCGTGTTCATACGATCAGTGTTGCAGGGACCATTGCCTTTGATCACGTCAAAAAACTCGGCCCAATTGGGGTCAGAATAATCATGTGCCCCGCGTTCCTCGTTCCATTTCAGATTTTCATCGGGAATGGTCAGGCCAAGGTATTTGGCTTGCGGCACGGTCTGATCCACAAAGCGCTGGCGCAGCTCATCATTGGTGTCGATCTTGATTTTCCACGCGAGGGATTGTGCCGAATGCACGCTATCTTTATCCGACGGGCCGAACATCATCAGTGACGGATACCAGAGGCGGTTCAGGGCATCTTGCGCCATTTTCTTTTGTGCCTCAGTGCCTTGCGCCATCTTCATCATGATGTCGTAGCCTTGGCGCTGGTGAAAGCTTTCCTCTTTACAGATACGGATCATGGCACGTGAATAAGGCCCATAAGAAGTGCGTTGCAGCGGAACCTGGTTCATAATCGCCGCGCCATCCACAAGCCAACCCACCGCGCCAATGTCGGCCCAATTCAGCGTTGGGTAGTTGAAAATGGACGAGTATTTCATCCGGCCAGACAAAAGCTCTTCCGTCAGCTCATCACGGGTGACGCCAAGGGTTTCAGCGGCGCAATAGAGATACAGACCATGGCCCGCTTCATCCTGTACTTTTGCCAGCAAAATAGCCTTACGCTCCAGCGTGGGCGCGCGGGTGATCCAATTGCCTTCGGGCAGTTGCCCAACAATTTCAGAATGCGCGTGCTGGCCGATTTGGCGAATTAAGGTCGCGCGGTAATCATCCGGCATCCAATCTTTGGGTTCGATCTTTTGATCGGAATCCACGCGATCTTGGAAATCTTGTTCATTTTCAGACATTTCCTCGCGAGACTTCACGCCAGATCCTGCGGTTTTCACCAACTGTGCATACATCGTCAGATCCTTTCCAGAATAAGAGCAACACCTTGTCCAACGCCCACGCACATGGTGCAAAGCGCATATCGCCCGCCTGTGCGTTTGAGTTGATAGGCGGCGGTCAGCACCAGTCGCGCACCGGACATGCCAAGGGGATGTCCCAGCGCAATGGCGCCACCATTGGGGTTCACATGGGGGGCGTCATCGGCCAGCCCCAATGCGCGCAAGCTGGCCAGACCTTGGGCTGCAAACGCTTCATTCAGTTCAATCACATCCATGTCGTGAATGCTCAGCCCAGCTTTCGCCAGAACCTTTTGGGTGGCGGGCACGGGGCCAATGCCCATGATCCGGGGGG
>DDMF01000064.1:28220-45828 GCA_002340515.1 Rhodobacteraceae bacterium UBA2553
CCGCCGCTTGCATTGCCACAACACGCGCCATCGGTTTCAGACCGTTTTTGGTGACAGCGGCCTCGGATGCGACGATCATCGCAGCGGCGCCATCGTTCACGCCAGAGGCATTGCCTGCGGTCACGGTTTTGTCGGGGCCATTCACGCCGCGCAGGCCGGACAGTTTTTCCGCTGATGTGCCGGGGCGAGGGTGCTCGTCGGTGTCGACCACAAGGGGTTCAGTTTTGCGCTGGGGGATTTCAACCGGGATGATCTCATCCGCGAAGTGGCCAGCCTCATGTGCCGCGGCCCAGCGGGCTTGGCTGCGGGCGGCAAAGGCATCTTGGTCGGCGCGATTGATCCCATAATCTTCTGCAACATTATCAGCGGTTTGTGGCATGCTGTCTGTGCCATGTGCCGCATCCATCGCCTTATTTACAAAACGCCAGCCGATGGTGGTGTCATAGACCGCATTGGCGCGGGAAAAGGCGTTGGTGTGCTTTGGCATCACAAAGGGCGCGCGGCTCATGCCTTCTACTCCACCCGCGATGCAAAGATCATAATCGCCCGCTTTGATCCCGCGCGCGGCCATGCCAACGGCGTCCATACCAGAGGCGCACAAGCGGTTCACGGTGGTGCCGGGGACATCAATGGGCAGCCCCGCGAGCAGGGCGGCCATGCGCGCCACATTACGGTTGTCTTCGCCCGCTTGATTGGCGTCGCCATAGATCACATCGTCAATGCTGGCCCAATCAACATTTGGATTGCGCGCCATCAGGGCTTTGATCGGCAAGGCCGCCAAATCATCCACACGCAGCTGCGAAAGCCCCCCGCCATAACGCCCAATTGGCGTGCGCACAGCGTCGCAAATGAATGCCTCCATGTGATCCTCCCAAGATCGAAGAGCGTCGAAGTATTACCGACCGTTCGGTCAACAGTACGACCGGAGGGGTGATACGGCAAGAACATTTATGAAAAAAATGGTGTGGCCAATTGACCGGGCTTGGTGACAAAAAAATCGGATTTGTGATTTGCAAGGACGGATTCCAGATGTCTGGAAAGCAAATTTGCTCTATTCCTTTGATTATACGTAATTTCTTTGACAGCTTTTGCATAATGCAACGATATGTGCTAAAGTTGAGTGATGCAGGGTAACTTCAATTTGAACCTGCAAGGTGCAGAGTTCATCCGTGACTTTAGACGGTTTCGTCAATCTATGTGAGCTTTGAAAGGCTTCGATATTCAATGTCTGCGTCTTCTGATCATAAGAGCCCTCGCGAGATCTATGGCGTCTTTTCTGCCAATCTGCAGCTGCTTATTTCGCGCAGGTCGATATCAGTGTCGCAAGCCTGCCGGGACCTTGGCATCAATCGCACTCAGTTCAACCGGTATCTTTCAGGTCAGGCCAGCCCTCGCCCAGATGTATTACACAAAATCTGCTCTTATTTTGAAACGGATGCCCGCGTATTGCTCACGCCGCTTTGCGAGATCGAGGACAGTCCAGATACGCGGGCACAGCGGTGGTTGGTTGACAGTCCGTTTCGAAAGTTTGTGCTGCCGCGTGATGATCAATTGAAGCTGAACGTGCCGCTTCGGGTCGGTATTCACCGGTATTGGCAGCGATCGGCGCTGCATAAAGATTGGGTGAACAGCTATACGATGCGTGTGTTCAAACTGGGGGACGTTACGGTTTTTCGCGCCTTTACCGACCCCGGGCGCGATAAAGTTATCGCCACCCGACCGCGCCAGAGGCAGCCGGAAATCCGCGGCTTTTTTCTGTCACAGGTTGACGGTGTTGCGCTGGTCTCGTTTCAGGGGGAAAGCCATCGGATCAGCATCAGCTATTTGACCAGCATGCTGACCGCGGGCAATACTGTGTATCCTGGGATTGTGATGGTCACTCGGCCGGAAATTTCGGGCGCCACGCGGGTTGCGCGTTGCGCATTGGAGTTTCTACCGCAAGGGTCGGGGCTGTTGTCGGCTTTGCGCGATCGGGGCGGTCGAAAGGTGACGGAGTTGCCCGACTATCTGTCTCATGGTCTGCGTGGTAAGGTCAGATAAACCTATATCGCCAACAGTGAAAGCCATCCCCAGGCGGTGACAATAGAGGCCACCGTGGCAACCAGGACCGCCGTGGCGGCGGCACGTTTTGCCACACCATAAAGATTGGCAAACACATAGGCGTTGACGCCCGGTGCCATGCTGGCGGTGATGATGGCGGAACGGAACGGCGCCTCTTCCAAACCGACAAAACGGCCCACGCCCCAGGTCACAGCGGGATGCAGGATCAGCGAAACCGCGCAGATATAGGCCACCGTCTTCACATCCCCCTCGGGGCGATACCGATAAAGCACGCCGCCCAACCCAAACAAGGCCGCTGGGATTGCTGCGCGGGCGATAAGTTCAAAGGCATCGGTGACAACGACGGGCATAGGGAAGGCGGTTAGGTTCACCACAAATCCCAAGGTGATCGCAATCACCAATGGGTTTCGGGTCATAGAGCGCGCAAACCCCTTGAGGGCGGCGCCAATTCCGTTGCCCTGAGACTTGGCAATCTCCATCGCCATTACACCAATCACGTAACAAGTGGGGGCATGGATCGAAATAATCGCAAAGTTTGGCCCTAATGCATCTGATCCAAAGGCGCGTTCGGTGATGGGAAGGCCCAGCAAAAGCGAGTTTGAGAAGAGCGTGACGAAACCAATCGCAACAGAATCCATCCAGGGGCGGCCAAACAGATATCGAGCGCCCAAGAGACCTGCGAAAAAGCCAGAGACGGCGCCTGTGTAAAAGCTGATCAGCAGTTTCGGGTCAAAATTGTTCCCCAGATCCAGCCGTGAAATGGCGAGAAAAAGCAAAATCGGCACCGCAAGATTGGTGGCGAAATACATCAACCCCTCAACCGCATCTTTGCTGATCAATTTACCCCAGGTGGCCAGCCAGCCAATGCCAATGACCAGAAAAACCGGAAGGATGACTTCGATCAGCGCGCTCATCTACGGCTCAAAACTGATGGTCATCCCATCATAGGCGGCCACGACGTGATCAGGTGTTTCCGCCTCAACTGTCGCATGATCAAGGTCGATGTGCATATTGGTGATGATGCCCTGTTTGGCGCCCACACGAGCAAACCACTCAAGCGTGGTGTCCAGGTGAAAATGGGTCGGATGCGGCGTATAACGCAGGGCATCCAGTACAAAATAGTCCAGATCCTGAAGGGCGGCGGTGGCCTCTTCAGGAATTTCGCTGACATCCGGCAGATAGGCAAGATTGCCAATGCGAAAGCCAAGTGCGTCGATATTTCCATGTTCCACCTCAAACGGGGTCAGGCGGATCGGCCCCCCGGCACCGTTGATCACAACGTCGCCGTCAATGGTGTGCAGATCAAGGATCGGTGGATAGCTTGAGCCTTCGGGTTGCACAAACACATAGCCAAATCGCGACATCAAGGCCTGTTGCGTGTCGCCATCCGCCCAAACCGGCAGGCGCTGGCGCATGTTGTAAACGATCATTCGCAAATCATCGATACCGTGCATGTGGTCAGCGTGGCTGTGGGTGAACAGCACCGCGTCGAGCGTGCCGACATTTGCGTGCAAAAGCTGCTGGCGCATATCAGGCGAAGTGTCGATCAACACCCGCGTGACACCTCCATCTTCCCCGGTGCGTGTGACTAGGGCTGAACAGCGGCTGCGGCGGTTTTTCGGATTTTCCGGGTCACAGGCCCCCCAATGNNCAGAGGATCCGCACCCTAAAATGGTGAATTCAATGCGGGCCATCAGGCAAGCCCCTCATATTGCGCGGCCTTCTGAAACACGCGATCAAAGTTGGCTTGGGTCTGGGCGGCGAAGTCTTCATAGCTCAGGCCAAAGACCTCCGCACCGACCTTGGCGGTATGGGCCGTATAGGCGGGTTCGTTGCGTTTGCCGCGAAAGGGGGGCGGGGCCAGATAGGGCGCGTCGGTTTCCACCAAAATGCGATCCACCGGGGCGGCTGCAAAAATATCGCGCACCTCTTGGCTGCGCGGAAAAGCAGCGATGCCCGACATCGACAGATAAAACTCCAGATCAATCGCTGTGCGGGCCAGATCAGCGCCCGAGCTAAAGCAATGCATGATGCAGTCAAACGCGCCGGCTTTGTGGGCGTCCGTTAACATCCGCGCCATATCCTCATCCGCATCCCGCGAATGAATGATCAACGGCAGGCCCGTTTGGCGCGCGGCTTCGATATGGACCAGCAGGCTTTCCTGCTGCACCGCTTTGCTGTCCGCAGTGTAGTGATAATCAAGCCCGGTTTCGCCAATGCCGACAAATTTAGGATGCGCGGCCAAGGCCACAAGTTCGTCCACCGTGACCATTGGTTCATCTGCGGCACTCATCGGGTGAGTAGCAGCCGCGAAAAACACAGGGGCATGTTCTTCTGCGATTTTCTGCACTTGAGTGAGGTTCTTCATCTTTGTGCAGATGCTGACCATCCGGGTCACCCCCGCCGCTTGCGCGCGTTCAATCACCGCATCAAGCTCGCCCTCGAAATCGGGGAAATCGAGGTGGCAATGGCTGTCGGTGATCTGCGGAATGTTCATAGGTATGCTCGTAAAAAATGCGTCAAACGCGTGGGTCACGCCGCCAATCTGGCTGCGGTGTCATTGATCTTAAAAACCATATCAAGGATCAGCGCGGCGGGGTCAAGATTGACCGCTTGCCCATGTCCGGCACGGGCTGACAATTCTTGCTGTAATTCAGCCCATCTGCGCGCGCCATTTGCATGAGAAGACAGGCGGTTAAAAAGGGCAAGCTCGCCCTCAGCAGCTTCAACCTTTGGCGCAACTCCTGCGCCAAATCGCGCCATACGGGCCAGAAACAGATCAATCAGACGCAAAGTGAGGTCAAATTTCGCTGCATTTGCTTTGCCTACACAGCCATCCGCCATTTTAAGCGCACGGGGGCGATCGTAATTGGGGGAAGAGCGGAAGCAATTCACCAATTCCTGATAAATTCCCAACCCGTTTAGGTTCAACATGCGCAGCGCTTCGCCCACGGACCCGCCGGCAAGCTCGCCAAGTTTTTGTGTTTCATCCGCCGTGGGGTTTTCATCCAGACCGGTCATGATCTGGCTCAGGTCATCTGGACCCAACGGGGCCAACCGCAATTCGCGACAGCGCGACCGGATGGTGGGCAACAGGCGCGAAGGTTGGTGGCTGATCAACAGCAAAATAGCGCCTTCGGGCGGTTCTTCCAACACTTTGAGCAGCGCATTGGCGGCGGAGTTGTTCATCTCATCGGCGGCATCAATAATCACCACGCGACGTCCACCACTGGCAGAACTGAGCGCAAAAAAGCTTTTCAGCTTGCGCACTTCATCGACCGTAATGTCCTGCTTGTGGCGTTTCAACTTGTCGTCCCAAGGGCGACGCAGCAGAAATAAGCCGGGATCAGACATCGCATTCACGCGGCGTGCGATTGGATTTTCATCTGATAGGTCAAGGCTTTGCGGGGCAGGGGCCGAAAACATGCCCCCGTCATCCGGTGGGGTTGCCAGTAAAAAACGTGCCAACCGCCACGCCAATGTTGCTTTGCCAATGCCACGCGGGCCGGTGATCAGCCAGCCGTGATGCAGGCGATCGGAATTGAACGCCTTTAGAAAGGCAGCTTCTGCACTGTCTTGCCCAATCAGGCGGGCGGCATCGCGGGGATGGGGCATGCCTTCGATTTGGTCGGATTCGGGGATGTCATCGTAACTCGCGCTCATGAAAGCGCCTCATATGCTAGGGCCAACACGTCTTTGGCGACGTCATGCATGTCACGATTGCCATCCACCAAGCGAATGCGGTCTGGGGCGTCTTTGGCCAATTTCAGGAAACCTTGGCGCATTTGGCGCTGTAAATCCGCGCCAAAATCCTCAAATCGTTCTTCTTTGCCGCCCCGGCCTTTGGCGCGTGACAGGCCCATGTCTGGATCCATATCAATCAGGAATGTCACATCGGGCTCGCGCCCAATCATCAGATCATGCAGCGCATCCACAGTTGCGCGCAAATCCCCCGATCGCATGCCTTGATACATGCGCGTGCTGTCGGCAAACCGGTCGGTGATGACAATTTTGCCGTCTGCCAATGCGGGGTTGACCAAGCGTTCCATATGATCGCGCCGGGCGGCGGTGAAAAGCAACAATTCGGTTTCCGCAGACCAGCGATCAGGTTCCCCCTGAAGCACCAGGGCGCGGATTTCTTCGGCGCCGGGGCTGCCGCCGGGTTCGCGGGTCAAAACCACATCATGACCAGCGTTTTCCAAGGCTTCGGCCAGTAATTTGGCTTGTGTTGATTTTCCGGATCCGTCGATGCCTTCAAAGCTAATAAATAAGCCAGCCATCAGTTGGTGACCACCGGAGCGGGCAATGTGGTGACGGCTGGGGCGCTGACCGGTGTTGGGGGCGTGTCAGAACCGATAACCATACCCATCAAACGGTTCGCCGCCACGCCCATGCGCTTGGCAATTCCAGCGGCTGCAACGCCTTCTGCGGCCACCAAGGGAACCGTCGCATCGGGAAGGCCAGGGCGCGCAATCACCATTTCACCAAGTTGCTGCCCTTGTGCAATTGGCGCTTCAACGGGACCAATCCAATTGACCTTCGCGCTCAAGCCTTCGCGTTGCAGGGCAGGAACCAAAAGAGACACATCGTCTGTGGTGGTCAGACCAACGCTGTCCTGCGCCCCCAACCAAACCGGGACTTCGGCCACGCGGTTCCCTGCTTTCATGGGCGTTTGGATGGCAAATTGACGAAAGGCCCAGTTCACAATGGATTCGGCTTCTTCCGCGCGCTCTTTGTCCGATGCCATGCCTGAAACCACAAAGACAATGCGGCGGTTTCCCTGACGGGCAGAGCCCACCAATCCATAACCCGCCTCTTGTGTGTGTCCGGTTTTCAGCCCATCTGCGCCGATGCCCAGTTTCAACAGCGGGTTGCGGTTAAAGCGATTATCGGGCGCACGGTCTTTGTAGTGATATTCGGTCTGGCTGAAGTAATGGTAGTAATCGGGGAACTCGGTAATGATATGCGTTGCCAGAATTGCCAGATCTTTCATGGACATACGCTGTAATGGATGCGGCCAGCCTGAGGCATTTCCAAAGCTGCTGTTGTCCATGCCAAGTGTTTTGGCGCGATCCGTCATCATCCGAGCAAAGGCGTCTTCTGTACCCCCCAAGCCCTCGGCCACCGCGACACAGGCGTCATTGCCGGATTGCACAATAATCCCTTGTAGCAAATCCTGAACCGTAGGGCGGTCTGATTTACTGAGAAACATGGTAGATCCGCCCATGTCTTGGGCACGTTGTGACACCCCAAAAGGCGTTTCCATGGTCACGCGACCGTCCGCCAAAGCCTCAAACAACAGATTGACTGTCATCAATTTGGACATCGACGCCGGGGGAAGTGCCACGTCGGCGTTTTTTTCCAGAAGCACAGTTCCTGTGGTCACATCCAGCACATAGGCAGAAGAGGCGCGGGTATCAAAGGCCCGTGCGGGCAGGGCGGCAAGTAAGATCACCGAAGCGGTCAGGATCAGCGATGAAAGGATGCGAAAGCTCATATCAGGGATCCGTCAGTCTTAATTGGTCACGAAATAGGCGTCATTAAAGCCCAGATCTTTTACCTTTTTCAGGATGGCGCTGCGTTCAGATTTGCTGGTTGTCGGACCGACAATCACGCGCCAGAACGCCTTGCCGCTGCTGCTTCCTGGTTTGACCGTGGGCAACATACCGGCGCGTTTTAACGATTCCGCAGTGTTTTTTGCGTTGGTTTCAACGCTGAAAATGCCGATCTGAATATAGGGTTTGGACAGGCCAGAGGCTTTTGGTGCTGCAGCGGGTTTTGGTGTAGGTGCTGAGGCGATGACAGGTTTGGCGAGAGGCGCCACGCCTTCGGCACGGTCAAGTGCGGCGGATGCGGCCTCAATCGGGTCTTCCAATGTGCCTTCCGAAATGCTTCCGGGGGCTGGAACCGGGACGTCCTCAACTTCGGGCTCCGGGGCGATTTTTTCTTTGCGCAGGGCGGTGACAGACAGGTTTACGGGGTTGCCCGCTAGCATGCCCAGCGTTTCAGCCGCGTCTGAGGAGACCTGGAACCGAGGGCCCGGCACGTCACGTTCGCGGCGAAACAACGCCCCGATCACGAATTTCCCATTGCTTTCATTGCGAATAATCACGCGTTCCGGATCTGTGGCACCTGCATGCGCCACCCAAACGCCGCCAAGGCTGGGGCGTCCATCCCACAACCCGGTTTCTGACATTTGGAAGGTCTCGGGCGCTTCCACATCGCGCTCAACCGTGCGGCTTGTGGTGGTTCCGGTAGATTGTTTTTCGCCTGCGGAGCTATTTTTTTTCATAAACGCAGGGAGGTTCGTGTCATCGCATCCGACAAGCGCCAATGCGCCCGTCAGAATAAGCGCCACTTTCATAGTGGTCTTTTTCGCCATCTCATGCCCCTAAATTTCGCGTTGGCATACTGCCATTTCTGCCCATTTGCGGGCATACTAGCGGTTCGATCCTGTCGTGAAAAGGCTTGAGGATCCGATGGGCGGGATATGGCACGTCTTTCGGGGTTTTCGAATCAATGCGACGACGCTATGACAACCTTCGTCGGAGGAGTGGCAGAGTGGTCGAATGCACCGGTCTTGAAAACCGACGAGGGTGAAAGTCCTCCCAGGGTTCGAATCCCTGTTCCTCCGCCATTTGGCTCAAATGTGTTAACGATTTGCTTAGGGTGCGATGCTTTGTTCGGTGTGTTTTGCTGAACGTGCGCCGGATTGTTCACTCACTGATGTGTATTGATCATCAAAGAGTAACGATCGAAATGAATGTCCACACCGTATAAATCATCAGCACCATAGAAAACCGTGAACGCTTGTGGTGAAAGCAGCTGCTTTGGTTCGATCTGGGTGATCGATGGGAGATCAGTGGCTCAAAACCTGCCAAAGCGAAGCTTGCGAAAGGCCTCTTCCGAACACCCAAGGGTTTTCTGCCCATGCGCTTTGCGCAGCGTTTGGAACTGATAATGCTGCTTACTCAGCCGCTAATGCAACAGGAGTTTCCCCGGTCATTTGCTGAGGATTTGAGACCTTGAAGAAGTGGATGAGTTTCTGCAACTCAGACGCACGAGATGCCAGCCCCTGGGCGGCGGCTGCACTTTCTTCTGCAAGGGCGGCCGTGTTTTGTGTGACTTTGTCGATCTCTGTCACGGCCTGTGTCACCTCTGTGATGCCGACAGCCTGTTCGCGGCATGCGTCCGAGATCCCGCAGATGTTTTTGACGGCAGTATCAACGCGATTTTCAATTTCCGAGAGGGCCTGTCCGCTGGTGCTGACCTGTCTGGATCCTTCCTTAACTTCGGCGGAACTTTTGGAGATCAAACCATTTATTTCGCGCGCGGATTCTGCTGTACGTTGGGCAAGAGCGCGTACCTCTGATGCGACGACTGCAAACCCACGACCGCTTTCGCCTGCGCGCGCGGCTTCGACGCCGGCGTTGAGTGCGAGAAGGTTGGTTTGAAAAGAAATACTGTCAATAACTTCGATAACCGTGCCTATCTTGGATGTGCTTGCCTCGATCCGTTGCATGGCGATAATTGCATCATTGACGATTTTCGTACCATCTCGGGCGTGTTGCGCGGCATCATTTGCGGCTTTGGATGCGGCCTCTGCATTTGATGCAGTACCAGAGACCGATGCGGAAATTTGTTCCATTGCCGACGAGGTTTCTTCCACAGTTGAGGCCTGGTATTCGCTGCGTTTCGCCAGATCGGCCGCGTTTGCCGCGATGGAATCGGAGTTGTTTGCAATGTTTTCTGCGGCGCCCTGAATGCCCAAGACAAGTTGTTCCAAACGATCTATCGTCTCATTGAACGCCATGCCAATGGCTTGAAACTCATCGTCCAGATTATGGGTCAACCGCGCTGACAAATCCCCTTTGGAAAGCGAGGTCAACCCACTGGAAATCGCTGCGATTGATTGTTTCTTCGTGGTTGTTTCGATTGCATATTTGACAATCTTATAGGGCTTTCCATTTGGGCCAAGGATAGGATTATATGTGGCTTGTATCCAAACATCGCTCCCATTCTTTGCAATCCGCCTGTACTCGTCAGATCTGAAGTTCCCCGTGGCTAGATCTTTCCAAAATTCCACATATTCTTCGGAATTGGCGTCCTTCGGGTCAACAAAAATCCGGTGGTGCTGACCGACAACTTCGTCAACCGTGTAGCCGAGCGTTTTCAAGAAGTTATCATTGGCCGACAAAACCGTACCGTCCAAGTTAAATTCAATAACTGCTTGTGAACGTGAAATGGCGTCAAGCTGGCCTGCGGCATCTACTGTGGCCATTTTTGCATCGGTGATGTCCGTTGCGTATTTCACGATTTTTATGGGGTTTCCGTTGGGATCAAAAATTGGATTATACGATGCCTGAATCCAAATTTCGCGCCCGCCCTTCGCCAATCGCATGAACTCGTCTGACTGGTAGTTTCCGGCGGCAAGCTCTGCCCAGAATTTCTGGTATTCGGCACTTTCTGCATATGTGTTGTTGACAAAAATACGGTGATGCTGACCTTTTATTTCATCCAAGCGATACCCGACCGTATTTAAGAAATTATCGTTTGCTGTCAGGATATTGCCATCCAAATCGAATTCGATCACAGCCTGAGACCGGCTGATGGCATCGAGCTGTCCGGATGCGTCAGCGGATTTTTCTTTGGCCTTTGTGACGTCGATGGCAAATTTCACCACTTTTACAGGCTTCCCCGCGTCGTCAAGCATGGGATTATATGAGGCCTCCAGCCACACAGTGTGGCCGTCTTTGGCGATCCTGCTCACCTCGCCCTGATGGGTTTTGCCCTGTCTTAGGGTGTCCCAAAAAGCGTCATAATCTTTGCTGTCCGCAACATTTTTATCAACAAAAATGCGGTGATTTTTCCCTTTGATCTCTTCTAGCGTATACCCCATCGCGGTAAGAAATTTTTCGTTGGCATCCAGAACAGTCCCATCCATGTCGAACCAGATCAGGGCTTGAACATTGTTCAGCACGGTTTGCAGGGCCAGGGCGTCGACTGAACTGGTGTTGGCTGGGCGGGTGAGAAGGCTTAGGTTCAGCATAGGTATTTAATCTCCGGCGGAAAACAATATTCAGGTCGTGAGACGTGTCGCGCATCACTCTGCTGTATATATTCTTTCGAATAAGCCTGATAATTAGTTAATACCTGCACATATTCCCCAACATCAGTGATGCTCTTGTGAAAGCTTTCCCCTAAAGAGTTGATATAAAAGCACTCATTCTCTTTGGGAATTCGGGTCATCGGCGTGCTGAAACGCATGGTTTCAACACAATCACCTGATTGATCCCGCTATTTGGTTGAAGAGCGGGTGTTTGCAGGTGTGGTATTAGGGAGGGGCTTTGGGGCTTTTGCCCTATTGAAATTCAACCTCAGCTGCCAAAACATATCCTTCACTGCGCACCGATTGAATGACCGAGTTGCTGGCATTCTCGGGGTCGATCTTTCGTCTTAGACGCGAGACATGGGCGTCCACGGCACGATCGGTAATGGCGACGGAATTCCCATATAGTTCAGACATGATCTGGTCACGGCCGAGGATCTGCCCGGCCTTATGAACAAGCGCCTTAAGCAAGGTGAACTCTGCACCTGTCAGCGGGATCGCCCGTTGGTCTGCATTGTTTCTGAGGCCGCGGGTCACAAAATCAAGCTCTAGCCCGGCGAAATGCGCGCGCTGGAAATTTTGCTCTTTCTGAGGCTCTGGTGCGCTGTCCAAACGGCGTAACACCGCCTTGATCCGCGCCAGCAATTCGCGCGGTTCATAGGGTTTGGTCAGATAGTCATCGGCGCCCAATTCCAGGCCGACAATGCGGTCAAATACTTCGTTCCGAGCGGATAGCATAATGATCGGGGTTTGTGCCTGAGTTCGAATTTCTTTAGCAATATCAAAGCCATCTACATCTGGTAAGTTTAAGTCCAATACAATTAGACTGGTTGAATGGATGTTGTACAAAGCCCGAGCCTGTCCCCCAGAAGCTGCCGTTTGCACCTTGTAGCCATGCTTGCCGAGAAAGCGCGACAAAAATGACGTCAGTTGCATGTCATCATCGACAATGAGGATTGCTTGATCCATCTCATGTTCCAGTGTTCTGTGGTGGCGGTAACATGACTGCACATCCAATCAGACGCAAGGTGTTGAGCTTATGACAACTCAAATCACGTCCACCAATCGGTTCTATCTGATTGGGTTTTCAGCATTTTTTCTGCTGCTGATGACGGTTCTTCTGGGACTTTACCTTGGGACAGAGACGCAGCGCAAGTTTGGCGAGATTGAAGCGAGTTGGACCGATTATAACGGGGATGTCGGGCAAAAAGGCGTTTGGATCAGCTCTATTCGTGGGCATTTGGGCTATGGCGGCATTATTCATAATTTCAAAAATTATGTGCTGCGGCAGGATGAGGCATATCTGGATCGTGCTGAGGCGCAAGTGCGCCAGTTTAATGGGGTGGTTACGCTTTATCTTGAGGAAAGTGACGATCCTGTGGAGCAACGCGCGCTGCGCGCGGTGAAGGTCACAATTGATGAATATGCCGCAAATATTGATGTGGCGCGCAAAGCCGTTGAGCAGGGGATGGACATCACCGCCGTGGACGCTCTGGTCCGCGTCGATGACAATGCTGCCAAACTGGCTTTGGCCAAGCTGGAAACGATCTGGACAGATTCGCGTACTATTTCCACCCGCAGGATTTTCGCGGCCGTCGGAGAGGGGCGGGCGCTGATTGGGGTGGGCTTTATGTCCATCGTCGCACTTGTGCTGGCTGCGGCCGCCATTGGGGCGATGCTGTATTACATGTTTCGTGACATGCGCCTGACCTTGGTGCGTCTGTCGGACGAACTGACCGCGCGGCGCGATGCGGAAGCCAGCGAAAAGCGTTTGGCCAGTGTGGTCGAACAAAGCCCCGCGACAATTGTGATCACCGACACCTCGGCCCAGATCCTTTACGCCAACCAACGCTTTCGCGAATTGACGGGATGGAGCGGGCAAGAGGTGGAAGGTCAAACGCCCAAGTTTCTGCAATCCGGCGATACCAGCGAAGGCACCTATGCTGAATTGCGCGCCGCCCTTGCGGCCGGCGAAGAATGGCAAGGGGTGTTTCGAAATCGCAAGAAAGATGGCAGCACCTATTGGTCCGACACACGGATCCTGCCTTTGGTGGGGCCGGACGGAACCGTGCAGAATTTTATCGGCATTGGCGAAGATATCACCGAACGGCGACAAGCGCGTGAACAGGTGGCGCGTGCGCAAAAGCTTGAGGCGGTGGGGCTGCTGGCCGGTGGCATTGCCCATGATTTCAACAATATCCTGACCACCATCGTCGGCGCCACCCATCTGGCCGCGTTGGATGCGCCCGAAGGGAGCGATCTTGCTGGCGAGATTGAACAGATTGAGATTGCCGCCAAACGGGCCCAAAGTCTGGTGCATGGGCTTTTGACCTTTGCGCGGCGCGAACCGGGGCAACCGCAACCGGTCAACCTTTGTGGCATTGTGCACGAGGTTTCGCGCCTTTTGCGGGCGTCTTTGCCGCCCACGGTGCGGATCAACACCTGTGACGCCACCGAGACAGTGATGGTGCTCGCGGATCACACCCATCTGCACCAAATTGTCATGAACCTGGCCCGGAACGCCGCTGAGGCGATTGGGGCAGAGGATGGATCCATCAATGTCGCTGCAATGCATGTCACCGGCACCCCCGACGGGCTAGCCGCACGGGCTGATGGTTGGGTCTGTCTGACGATTTCGGACAATGGGCCGGGCATGTCGTCGGAAACACGCGCGCGGTTGTTTGACCCGTTTTTCACCACAAAACCGATGGGCAAGGGATCCGGCTTAGGGCTGGTGGTTGTGTCTGGGTTGGTTGAGGAAATGGGTGGCCGGATTGAGGTGGAGAGTGCACCGGGCGAAGGGGCGACATTCTCAATCTTTCTGCCATCCACCGATTTGCCAGAGGCGGAAGGGATTGTGTCTGACACATCCAGCATTCCCCGTGGCCGTGAACGAATTATGGTCGTGGATGATGAAACCGAAATCGCGGCCACTTGGCGACGGGTGCTTTTGCGGTTGGGCTACCGGGTCGAGGCCTATACCTCGCCTGTGATTGCGGCAGAAAAGCTTGCGGCGGATCCGGGGCGGGTGGATCTTTTGGTGACCGATATGGTGATGCCGGATCTGAGCGGGGAAGCCTTGGCCAATCAAGTGCGCGCGCTGCGCCCGCAAATGCCGGTGATTATCTGTACGGGCTATGCGCCCTCGTCCATTTCGATCAGCGGCGCGGACCCGATGATCCTGAACAAACCAGTTGATCCCTCACGTCTTGCTCGGCGCATCCGTGCCGCTCTGGATGAAATAAAAACCTGAGTGAAGCCATGGGGTAAGGCGGCATGCCGTCACAAACCATCACATTTTAGGACATTCAGTAACCCTGCGCGCAACACTTGTCGCAAGCGGCGGGGGTAACTTGCCTTTGGAGAACAGCCTGGGGGACATGAGTCGCACCGGGGCGCGAGCAAAGGCATCTGATGCGTCAGCCAGCGACATTTCATGCCTTTGTCACTTTGCAATGGTTGCATCGCAAAAACGGGATGCAACGGGACAGGAGGTCAAAAATGATCCGAACGACAACTGCTTTGGGGGCCGCCATGGGGGCGTTGCTTGCGGGCAGCGCGGCCATGGCACAGGATGCTGTGCCCATCCAGCCAATGGATGTGGATGCCGCGCGTGCCGAGCTTGGCAAGCGCATGTTCTATGACCCGCGTCTGTCAGGCGACACCAGCCTGGCCTGCGCAAGTTGCCACGCGCCGGATAAGGCGTTTACCGACGGCGAAGCGCTGTCGGCGGCCTACACTGGTGCGATGCATTTTAGAAACAGCCCGACGCTGGCCAATGTGGGATACCGCGATGCGTGGTTGCATGACGGGCGTTTGGGCACCAACCTCAATGATGTCGCGCGTGAGATGATCACCGAGACCTATTTGATGAATATGGACATGCGCATCATGCAAGAACGCATGAAGCAAGATCCGAAATATGTTGAGATGTTCGCTGCCGCGGGCATGTCAGAACCGTCGAACGGTGGCGCGCGCAATGCTTTGATGGATTTCATGAAAACCATTGTCTCACGCGGGGCACCGGTTGATACCGGCGATCTGTCCGATGCGGCCAAACGCGGCCAAGAGATCTTTGAGGGCAAAGGCCAATGCGCCAGCTGCCACTCGGGTCCGCGCTATACCGACGATCAACCCCACAACACTGGTGTTGCGCAAAACCCAGAGATTTTTGCCGATCCTGAACGGCACTCTGCCTTTGTCACCTACGGAAAATTCATGGGTGTCGAGAACTACATGAACCTGCGCGAAGATCTGGGCGCCTATATCCGCACCCACGAAGACAGCACAAAACGCACGTTCCTGACCCCAACCCTGCGCGAGCTGACCTACACGGCACCTTACATGCACAACGGCACAATCGCCACGTTGGAAGAGGTCGTGGATTTCTATGACGCCGGCGGCGGGGATGATCCGCTGAAAGACGCCGCTTTGGCCCCCTTGGGTCTGAGCGCTGAGGAAAAAGCCGATCTGGTGGAATACCTCAAAGCCATGTCAGGCGAAAGCTTCGACACAGACGCCTATGTCTGGCGTGAAGATGACTTCGGTTACGCGTTGATCGAAGACTGGCGCAACGTGAAAAATTGAGGAGACGGATCATGAAACATACAACCGCAATCCTCGCAGGCATCGCCATTTTGGCCACGCCAGCTTTGGCCGAGATGCCACGCCCCGAAGGGTTGGCCCCTTTGGGTGACGCGCCCATTCCCGCGTCCAACCCCCAGTCCGATGCAAAAATTGAACTGGGCAAAAAACTGTTCTTTGATCCGATCCTTTCGGGCAATTACAATATGCCCTGTTCGGCCTGTCACTTGCCGGAAGCGGGTTGGGCCATTCAGGCTCCGATCAGCTTTGGCTATCCGGGCACGACACACTGGCGCAATTCGCAAACCATCGTGAATTCGGCTTACTACGGCAAGCTCTTTTGGGCGGGATCTTCGGGTTCACTTGAACACCAAGCACGCTCTGCCGCCCGTGGCGGTGTGGCTGGCAACGGCGAAGACGACATGATGGAAAGTCGTCTGGCGTTTGTTCCTGAGTATCGCGAGCGCTTTGCGGATGTTTTTGGCGATGATTGGCCAAACATCCGTCACGCCTATGATGCGATTGCCGCTTATGAACGGACCATCGTTCAAACCGACACCCCGTTTGACACCTATATGCGTGGCGATGATGCGGCCCTGTCGGAAAGCCAAGTTCGCGGGTTGGAGCTGTTTGCGGGCAAAGCAAACTGTATTCAATGCCACTCGGGTCCGATGCTCAGCAATGAGAAATACTACAATCTCGGTGTGCCGCCTTACTCCGGTTGGGAAGACGATGAGATCGCACAGATCACCTTCCGCTTTGAGCTCTATGCCAAAGGATCCACCGAAGACATGTACCGCTCAACCAAGGATGATCCGGGCCTTTATTTCCGCACAAAAGAGACCGCGGACAAAGGAAAATTCCGTGTGCCTTCCTTGCGTTACACCAAATACACCTATCCCTACATGCACAATGGGATGATTGAGACACTTGAGGATGTTGTGGAATTTTACAACGTCGGTGGTGGTGAAAACGAATTTGCGGCCAACAAAAGCGATCTGATCCAACCCTTGGGTCTGACGGAGGATGAAAAGGCTGATTTGGTGGCCTTCCTTGAAAGCCTCTCGGGTGACGAGTTGCTGATCGAAGAGCCAGAATTGCCAATTATGGAACCGCTGCCTGCCACTATGGCTGCAAACTAAGAAAGGGAAAAAGATGAACGATCTTGATCCGAAAATCGCTGCCGCCATCAATGGCGAAAACGGCGAAGCCTCAAAGGCGGGCACGCGCAAGTGCTTGATGAACCGTCGCCAGTTTTTGCTGTCGTCGGGCCTGACCACCACGGTTGTAATGGTGGGCATTCCGGGCATGTCAGAGGCGCAAACCCCGGCCGTTGTGTCGACCTATGAACGCAAGCTCGTGGGCAAGCTATCTGAGCTGAAAGTGGATGAACCCACCAGCTTTGAATACCCGGATGAGGGCCAATATGCGGAAAGCATTCTGGTGAAACTGGGCACCAAAGCGGGCGGTGGTATTGGGCCTGACAGCGATGTTGTTGCGTTCAATTACACCTGCACCCACCAAGGTGGGCCGCTTCAGGGCACCTATAAAGCCGCCGACAAGGCGCTTGGTCCATGTCCGCTTCACCTGACCACCTTTGATCTGACCCGCCACGGTATTTTCATTGCCGGGCAGGCCTATCAATCGCTGCCACAGGTGCTTTTAGAAGTGGATGGCGACGATATTTACGCCGTCGGCATGTTTGGCCTGATTTACGGCCGTTTTGACAATCTTCAGGGCTAGGAGGAAACCAAATGTCTACACCATATTACGTCCCCGAAGAGAGTGTGCCCCTGCCACCAGTTGATGCCGAAGTGATCCCGACAGCCTGTGATTACTGCATCGTGGCCTGTG
>DDMF01000064.1:45862-47080 GCA_002340515.1 Rhodobacteraceae bacterium UBA2553
CCGGTGCGTGGCGCCAAGAACGGTGGCCCGGCCGCTGATCAAAACGCCTTTGGCGAGGATTTCCCGGTGAGCCCCCTGGGCGCTTGGGTTGCACCAAACCAGCACAACATCGTGCTGCACAAAGGTGAACCACATCACGTGGTGATCATCCCCGACAAAGACGCCCAACATGTGAACCCGCTGGGCAACAGCTCTATCCGTGGCGGTGCAATCGCACAAAAGGTCTATAACCCGCAGACCCCAACCCGTGACCGGCTTAAGTCGCCGATGGTTCGGATGTTTGGCGTGTTGATGCCCGTGACCTGGGACTTTGCGCTAGAGATCGCGGCTGAGGTCGGCAAGCACGTGCTTGAGAAACACGGCACCAATGCTTATGGTGTAAAAACCTTCTCGTATGGCTATATGGAAAACACCTATGCCATCACGAAATACGCGCTTGGCAACATCAATACGGCGAATTTCACCTTCCACGACACGCCGTCGGATGTGTCTTCGACCCCCGGTTTCCGCGATGCTGGGTTCGACAATTTCGGGCCATCTTATGAGGATTGGGGATCAGCCGACACGCTGTTGATGTGCGGAACGGATCCTTATGAAACCAAGACGATCCTCTTCACCGACTACATCATGCCCGCCATCCAGAACGGCCAAAAGGCGATCTTTATGATCCCGCGGCGTTCATCAGGTACGGCCTTTGCCGAGGCCAATGGCGGTCTGGTTCTGGACATACAGCCGGGCACCGACCTTCCGGTGGTTCTGGCGATTGCTCGCGTGATTGTTGAAAACGGTTGGCAGGACAAAGAGTGGATCGAGAAGTGGGTCAACAACAAGTGGGAAAGCAGCTCGGGCTTTGGCCAAGGCACGCGAAACACCCCATGGCAGTGGCGCACAACCTGGGGCAAATTCCAAACCAACGGCTTTGACGATTGGGTCGACTGGCTGATGGCGCAGGATTATGCCGAACCGACCAAAGCCGCAGAAATTGCGCAGATCGACGTTGAAAAGATCTACACCGCTGCGGAATGGATGGCGAAACCGAAAGAAGACGGCACACGGCCAAAAACCTCGATCATGATTGAAAAGGGCTTTTACTGGTCCAACAACACCGGCAACACACAGGCGATTTCCGCATTGGGCATCACTGTTGGGGCAGGCGGACGTCCGGGGCAGGTCATTGGTCGCGCGGGCGGTCACCAACGTGGGGGCCTTCGTGGCGGG
>DDMF01000064.1:47094-50670 GCA_002340515.1 Rhodobacteraceae bacterium UBA2553
ATCCGCGCAATAAGTCGCCGGAAAAACTCCCCGGTCGTCGTCGGCGCGCCATGGATTGTGACCGTTATTTCATGTCCGGCCACACCCGTTTGGCCCATGTGATCGGCACCACTTGGGTGCAGGCCATGTGTGGATCACAATCCTTGCAAGCCAAATTCGAAGAGCTGACCGTGCGCAATCCGCATCAGGTGATGTCCTTTGATAAGCAAGAGATCATCGACACGCTGAAAGCCCGTGCTGACAGTGGCGGCACCGTGGTTTGGGATCAGGATATCTATCTGGTGGACCCCATTGGCGCGCGTTATGCCGATATCGTCTTCCCGGCGTCAGGCTGGGGTGAAGATACCTTTACGCGGGCCAACGGTGAACGCCGTCTGCGGGTCTATCCCAAATTCTACGACGCCCCCGGTGAAGCGAAACCAGATTGGTGGATCATTGCTGAGCTGTCGAAGAAAATGGGCTTTGAAGGCTTCGATTGGCAAAACTCAAACGATGTGATCGAAGAGGGCGCACGCCATTCACGCGGGTCGCGTAAGGACTTTAATATGGTTCTTGTGGCGGCGCGTCGCGAAGGCAAAACCCTGCATGAGAAACTGGGTGAGTTTGGTACAACAGGCATTCAGGGCCCTGTGCTTATGCATGAAGATGGCACGCTTGAAGGCACCAAACGCCTGCACGACACCACGCGGAAATTGCCAGCGTCTGGCCCTGCGGGGGCGAATATGTTCAACAAGAAGTTGACCCATTTCAACACCCAAACCGGCAAGTGCAACATCCAAAAAGCGCCGTGGGATCTGTTCTCATCTTATTGGGAATGGCTCAAGCCGCATGAGGACGAAGGCGAGATCTGGATGACCTCTGGTCGTATCAACGAGCGTTGGCAATCAGGCTATGACGACCGTCGTCGCCCTTACATTGTGCAGCGTTGGCCGGAGAATTGGATCGAAATCCACCCGAAATTTGCCGAAAAACACGGCATTGAAAGTGGCGATTACGTTCAGGTCTATTCCGACCGGATCCCGGTGCAGAAGGACACGATTGTTGGGGTGGAAGGCGACGATTTCGACTTTGCCAGCCTGATGAAAAACGGCCATATCGAGCTGACAAAAGCGTCGATTACGGCGGTTGCGATTGTGACCCCTGCGGTGAAAGAGAACATGGGCTACATGGATTTCTTGCACACTTCACAGCCGGCGAATGCCTTGTCGGGACGTGTGGTTGACTGGATTTCGGGCAACTACAACTACAAAATGGGTGTCGGGAAAGTGCGCAAAATGGGCGAAAGCCCCTATAAAACGCAGTTCCGTTCCATGTCCTTTGCCCGTCGCGATATCGCGTAACAGGCATTGAAAATATCAGGGTGTCCGGCGGGTCTGTCGGGTGCCCGCAAGACCATTCAAGAACATTGCCTTGGCCCTTCGGGGCCTTGGCTCCCTTTTAGAACAAACACGACGAGGTCTGAGATGTTGAAATATGTGGCTCCCAAGAAGAAGGCAGACGGCATTGACCCTGTTCCGACCTTGCTGACCCATCTTAAGACCGGAAATGAAGTTATTCGCACCGATGCGATCCGCGCCATTGCCACCCGCGTTCACGGTGATGATCGCGCACGAGAGGCGCTTTTGGCAGCATTGTTGGACCAAGACCCCGATGTGCGATCAGATGCGATGGATGCGCTGGTGCATTTTGCGCATATTGAAGACGCCCCTAAGATCCGCGACAGCCTGATGGGAGATCCGGTACGCGAGGTGAAGCTCGCGGCGATTGACCTGCTCACCGCGCTAAAAGACCACGCCTCTGTTCCCTTGTTCCGCAAGCTGACCCTTGGCCGTGCGGAAGATGAGGTGGAATGGGAAGATGAAGCCGGAATGTGGGATGAATGGCTGGAAATCCAGATCGCTTGCATCCGTGCGCTTGGCAAATTTGGGGCCGAAGAGGCCATCAAGGATATTCTGGCTGCGCGCGATGATGAATTCGGCCAGAACCTTGACTTGCCGGTGTTTGAAGCCCTGACGGGAATGGGCAGCGAAGGTATGGTGTGGCTTTTGGCGGTTGCGCAAACCGAAGACGGTTTGGCCCGCAAACGCGCGCTTGAGGCGATGACCAAAATTGACCCGGATGCCTTGCGTCCGCATGTGGATTTCCTGTTGGGGGATGACAATGCCGCCGTGCGTCGCCTGGCGCTGACTGTGTTGCCTTCGGATGATGATCGGCTTGCCTATATTGCCCATAAAGATGTCGAGGCCAGTTTGCGTTCACTGGCCTTGGAAATGGTAGCAGCGTCCCGTCCCGATCTAGTTGTGGCGGCGCTTTCTGACCCATCAAAAGAAGTGCAAGCGGTGGCTTTGGATCATCTAACCTTGCCACTAGACGATGATCTCGCCGAGGCGCTTGGCGATAATATGCAAGCTTGGTTGCTGACGGATGACGGCGCGCTGGCCACCTCAGTTGCGCGCAATTGGTTTCGGCTTCAGGACGGAGCGTCCCATGATCCGTTGCTCACCTTGATCCGTGACACAGACCGCCCGCTTGAGGCGCGTTTGGCGGCGGTTGAAGGGTTGGCAAAGCTTGAAGACACGGCAAGCTGCGAACGCCTCATCTCACTTCTGTCGAACCCAGCCCAACAGATCCGCGCCGTGGTTCTTACGCAACTTGCGACACGCGCCGGGCAGGGGGATGAGGTGGCCTGTGAGGCTTTGGTTGTTGCGGCTGAGGGTGCATTGCTTGCGCCCAAACAGACCTCGGATGAAGCTGATGTTGCAGACAGACCTCAGGATCAGGCAACTGAGGAAGAGGGGATCCCGCGATTGCATATCACCAAAGAGGGTGAGATTTCCACAACCACCGAAGGTGACGGAACTGGATCAACGCTGGAAGCGATCCAGATCAACCGTGTGGCCCCAAAAGAGCCGGGCAAAAAGGGTAAAAAAGAACACAAACGTCAGGCCATTGAGGGGCCAGAAGACCTGGCGCATGATCTGGCACGCGTTGCGCTTGGGATGATGGGGAACTTGCCAGCTGCAGGCATTGGCGAGGCCATTCGGTCCATGACAGAATGTGTGAAAGATGACCTGCGGATTGCGGCCTATCAAGTCATGGCAAAACGTCATCAGGCCGGATTGGTCGCAGCAGAAGACCTGCCGCGCGTCGCTGCAGGTTTGATGGATCGCACCGCAATTGCGCGCAGCTTGGCCTGTCAGATGGCCGCCACGCAGCCTGAGCTTCGTGATGCATTGATGGCTCTTCGCTCTGATCCTGACGCGATGGTGCGTCTGGAATGCGTGTCCGTACTGGCGGACCCAAAGTATATATCTGAGGCATTGGCGGATGAGGATGCGCGGGTGCGCAAAGCGGCCTTGATGCGGGCCTTGTCCGAGAACATCGGTGTTGCGGAAAGGGATGTTTTTGAACGGCTGCAAAACGGCGAACAGATCACAACGCTGCGCCATGGGGTTGAGGTTTCAGAAAGCTTTGCCGCGATCGTCTATGACAAGCTGAGCGCAGAAGATCTGCCCATTCGCGAAACACATGTATTGCTTCAGGCGTTGTCGGCGTAAACGGCGGGTGGTTCTGATA
>DDMF01000064.1:50682-65611 GCA_002340515.1 Rhodobacteraceae bacterium UBA2553
CTGATGTGGATCAGAACCGCCGATACCGCTTAACAAAATTGGCAAGGATGGTTGCGGGATGGGTCACGTTTGAGGCGTGGCACATCTCGATCAATTCCTGTGCTTCTTCCGGCGGGAAATAGCCGTGATGTTTGTAGATCCCGATCCGCGTTTCAAAACCATGCGCGTCGGCTTCCGGGTGGAACTGCGTGGCATAGACATTTTCACCAAAGCGGATCATCTGAAATGGGCATTCAGGTGCGCTGACCAGATGCACACAACCCTCTGGCAGCACCTGCATAGCTTCTTTATGGGCGACAAAGGCTTCGAATTGATCAGGAATACCGCTGAGCAAAGGATCATTTAGGCCGTCTTTGGTGATCTGGCACGGGTTCGCGCGCACCGGTTCACCATATTGTTCTTTTGATACGGTGCCGGGGGCCAAATGGTGGCCCAGGATCCCAATACCATAACAACACCCGAGGAACGGGATGTCCCGTGCGGTGATATTGGGCATGATCGACAAGCATTCCGCCTCGATCTTGGCCTCAAGCTGGGATTTTTTGTCTGGCGCGTCTGATACACATCCGGGCCCGCCGCCAACAATCACGCCAGAATAGGCATCCAGATCTAGGCCCCCTGGGAGTGTTTCCTGATCAAGCCGGATGCGGTGAACCTCATGTTCTGACAAACGCCCCTTATCCAGAAACGCCTGAAATTCATCATCCGAAGCATCGGTTTCTGGGCGCAATTGCAGAATTAAAAAGGGATTCATCAAGACCTCATCTGTTTTCAAAACTTTGCCTGAATTGACGGCCAAGGGCAATCGCGGGTTCGGGGCTGCGGCATTTTGGTGTCTGTTCATTTGCACGAATATCAGCAAATATAAGAATTAGCGAATATGTTCCTCCGCCGCGCGAACCGGAGGTGAGGAGACTATAGCCATGAAACACATCCAAACTTGGGTGTTTGTTTTGCTGCTTTCGGTTGTTCTTGCGCCAAATGCATGGGCCGAAACCGCAACTCAATCCCCTGAAATTCCGTTTAAACCACCGGCGATTCCAACCAGTTCTACGGCGGATCACAGCACATTTGATGCGTTAAAGCGCAGTTTTGCCTCGGGTCCCGAAGTGACCGAGGCCTGTTTGTCCTGTCATACCGAGGCGGACAATCAGCTGATGCATGCGATCCATTTTACCTGGGATTACAAAAGCCAATCTGGGCAAACGCTTGGAAAATCCAATGTGATCAATTCGTTCTGCGGCAATGTTGCGGGAAATGAAGCGCGCTGTACGTCGTGCCACGCGGGCTATGGCTGGGAGGATATGGGGCAGACCCCGGTCGAGGCCAAGGTCGCGCCCGATTGTCTCGTCTGTCACGACCGGACAGGGCAATACACCAAAACCGCAACCGGGGCAGGGCATCCGCCGCTGGATCCGGTCAAGCCGGGCACCAAAACCATCACAGGGAAATTGGCATGGGCGGTGGATCTGACCAAATCGGCACAATCCGTTGGCATGCCGGGGCGTGACAACTGCGGCAATTGCCACTTTTACGGCGGCGGTGGGGACAATGTGAAACACGGCGATCTCAGCTCTGTATTGTATAATCCGACCAAAGATGTGGATGTGCATATGGCAACAGACGGGCTGAATTTCACCTGTTCGACCTGTCATGTTGAGGACAAGCACAATTGGGCCGGGTCGCGTTATGACGTTTTGGCCAAGGATATGAGCCTGCCTAAACCGGGGGCGGCGCGGGCAACGGCGTCTTGTGAAAGCTGTCATTCCAACGATCCGCATCCGGCCAATATCAAAGGGCTGAAGTTGAATGACCACACAGACAAGCTCGCCTGTCAGACCTGTCACATTCCCGAATTTGCCAAGGGCGGCGTGGCCACGAAAACCTACTGGGATTGGTCGGCGGCGGGCCGGATGGGACCGGATGGCAAACCGATGTCAGAGGATAATTTTGTGCAATCCGACGGCAAACGCCTGCACACCTATCTGTCCACCAAAGGGATCTTTGATTATGGCGAGGACGTCACCCCCCATTACGCGTGGTTCAATGGCCAGGTGGAATATGCCACCGGCGAGGTGATTGATCCAACCCAGATCGTTGAGGTGAACCGCCTGAACGGCACGCCCGGTGCAAATGACAGCCGGATCTGGCCCTTTAAGCGTATGGTTGGCCGTCAGTCATATGACACCGACAGCAGTAAGCTCGCGTATTCTCATGTCTGGGGGCCCACCACCGACACCGCGTTCTGGACCAATTTTGATTGGCCCAAAGCGATCGAAGCGGGAATGAAAGCGGCCGGGCAAGAGTATTCGGGCAATTTCGATTTCGTCGACACCTATATGTATTGGCCTATCACTCACATGGTTGCGCCCGCTGAACAGGCGCTGGACTGTGCCGCCTGCCATGCAGAAGAGGGCCGGTTAGAGGGACTGGCGGGCGTGTATATGCCCGGCACCAACCCGCGTGGCCCCGCGGGGCTGTTGGGCATGGCAATATTTGCTCTGGCGTTGATTGGCGTCGCTGGCCATGCAATTCTGCGTCTCTTTGGCCGTAAACCGAAAGGAGCCTCTCATGACTAAGCGTCTCGTAAAAGTCTATCCGCGCTTTGAACGGCTGTGGCACTGGACCCAGATGGTTTTGATTATGGTGCTGATGGTGACGGGATTTGGGCTAAATGGCTTGCACGGGCTCATGCCCTTTGGTCCTGCGGTGATGGTGCATACAATCGCGGCGCTTGTGCTGCTTCTTGTGTGGATTTTTGCGACCTTTTGGCTGTTTACCACTGGCACCTGGAAGCAGTTTGTCCCACAACTTGATGGCATGATCTCGGTGCTTCGCTTTTACAGCTACGGGGTGTTTAAAGGCGAGCCTCATCCACATAAAAAACTATACTGGCGTAAACATAACCCGTTGCAAATACTGGCGTATTTCGGGTTAAAGATGTTCGTGTTCCCGATGATTTGGGGCACGGGGCTGCTCTATCTGACCTATAATTTCTGGGCTGCGGATGAGGGGGCAACCTTCACACTTTATGTCATCGCCAACCTGCATCTTCTGGCGGGCTACATCGTTGCCGCTTTTGTTGTGATCCATATTTACCTGCTGACCATTGGCCACGGCTTCCGCGAGCATGTGAAGCCAATGATCAACGGGTATGAAGAAGTGGACTTAACAGATGCGCAGGAAGCGTATCTGGAAGCGAATGAGCCGGAACGCCTTTTGCCGCGGTGAACGCATCGCTATATGTAAACAAACAAAAAGGCCCGCCAAATGGTGGGCCTTAATAATTTACAGATCAGGTCATACCGGGCTTAACGGCCCCAGGTGCGCACCGTTCCACAATCCATATGTACAAAGTTGGACCCGGAGTATTTACCCACACCACCAGCACGGCAGGCAGATGCGGCTTTGAAAATCTGACCAACGTTACGTGTTTTCAACCGAAGATCCACAGCCATCCCCTTCATATGAAGAGAATTCTTGGCGACACCCCGTGATTTACTGCGCAACATCGCATTGGTCTGCGGCGAACGATATCCTGACAACATCATATAGGGTTCGCGCACATCCATCAGGCCATGGGCGGCGGCCATAATGTCGACAGTGCGGGTGTCCATCTTGATAGACTGATCCACGCGCCAATCGCGCATGAAATAGTTAATCTCTTTCAGGGCTTCTTTAATATACTGACCTTCAACCCAATAAATCATGTTGATCGATTCACCGGTGCGGCCAGAGAACATGGCAATGCGCCGTACATCCCCGCCACCGCGAAGAAATCCAGCTGCGTTTGCGTAAAGAGGGGTGGCGGCCACAGTTGTGGCTGCAAATGCACCCAGCAGCCCGCGGCGCGTCATACGCATACCACCTTGCTGCGTGGTCGAAAGGTTGTCAGTCATCGTCCAGCGTGTCCCGTCGCTTGCCTGTCACTGCGCTGTCCCGACTATGCGGCCCTTAACGCAGATATTGTTGTCACCATTCTCCCCCGGTGCGCCTGTTTTATGGCATAACTCGAATCGCAGGCCAAGCGAAGTTTTCGAGGGATTAACGAATTCAAGCGGAATAGGCAGAATTTTGCTGAAATTCGCGAAAATTTGGTTAATCGTGGCCCAAACGCGCCAGATTGGGTGGCAATAGCCAAGGAAAGTTCAAATGCGTCGCGTATTTCGTATTTGTGAATGGACTCACCACAACAGATTGCGGATTACTAGGGGGTCTACACATATTGCTACGCATGGGATTGAGATGACAACGAACACGCTGCCACGGATTCGTGCAAGATTTCTGCACCTCCTTTTTGTCTGGGCATTGACCGCCATATTTTCTATTTTTGCAACGTCGTCTTCGGGTGTCGCACAAAGCCAACCCTCTGCTTTTGCACAGGCGGTGGCTGAGGCAGCGGCACGTGATGAAAGTGTTGCAGCCTTTTATAAAGCCAATGGATACAAGGCGATTTGGACCGGGAATGGCTCCAAAGATCGCTCGCGCCGGGCGGCCCTATTGAAGGCATTGGCCGGGGCTGGGGATCATGGTCTGCCGGTTGCGGCCTATGACACCGAGCTTTTGAAAACCAATCTGCGTCAGGTGACGTCGGTACGGGATCTGGGCAAGCTCGAAGTGCAAATGTCCAAATTGATGCTGACCTATGCACGCCATGTGCAGACCGGTGTGTTGACACCGTCGCGGGTGGATTCGGGTATCGTGCGCCAAATCCCACTCCGGGATCGCGCTTTGCTTTTGGCAGCCTTTGCCAAATCCAGCCCGTCGAAATTCCTTAAATCGCTGCCCCCAAGATCGGCCGAATATGGGCGATTGATGAAAGAAAAGCTGCGCCTTGAAAAACTGTTGGCCAAAGGCGGATGGGGCGCAAAAGTTCCCGCCAAATCGCTAAAGCCCGGCCAATCAGGCAATGCGGTGATCGCGCTGCGGAACCGTTTGATTGCGATGGGCTATCTGAAACGCTCGGCCAGCCAGACCTATGATGTGACCATCCAGAAGGCCGTACAGGATTTCCAGCTTGATCATGGGCTGGTGCATGATGGTGTTGCGGGCGCAGGCACCATGGCCGAGATCAATGTTCCGGCGGAAAAGCGTCTCGCGTCGATCCTTGTCGCAATGGAACGTGAGCGTTGGATGAATATCGAGCGCGGCAAACGTCACATCTGGGTTAACCTTACGGATTTCACCGCACAGATCATTGATGGTGGGCGCGTGAGTTTTGAAACCCGTTCGGTGATCGGCAAAAACCAATCCGACCGTCGCAGCCCCGAGTTCTCCGACACGATGGAATTCATGATCGTGAACCCGACCTGGAATGTTCCACGTTCCATCGCGACCAAAGAATACCTGCCGATGCTGAAGAAAAACCCCAATGCGGTTGGGCATCTAAAGCTGATCGACAGCCGTGGACGGACCGTTAATCGCGGGGCTGTGGATTTCACACAATACACGGCAAAGACGTTCCCTTTTGCCATCAAACAGGCACCGTCGAACCGGAATGCGCTGGGGCTGGTCAAGTTTATGTTCCCGAACAAACATAACATTTACCTGCACGACACCCCATCCAAAAGCCTGTTTGATCGCGAAACGCGCGCGTTCAGCCATGGCTGCATCCGTTTGGGCGACCCGTTTGGGTTTGCTTATGCACTGTTGGCCAAACAAACCTCTGACCCCAAAGGCACGTTCCACAAAGCGTTGAATACGGGAAATGAGACGCGGATTGACTTGAAAACCCCGCTTCCCGTGCATTTGGTGTATCGCACAGCAGTGATGCCAGCCAAAGGCCGCGCCAACTATCGCCGCGATGTTTATGGTCGTGACGCAAAGGTATGGTCGGCATTAAGCAAAGCTGGGGTGGCGCTCCGCGCCGTAGGCGGCTAAATCCTTGTATAAGAGATGCCAAGGCAGGGAGCGCTCCCTGCCTTGGGTCATCCAACAAGGAGAGCATAATGCAATTCACACTTGCCGATATTGCCGAGGCTCTGGGAACCAAGGTTCTTGGGCGTGGTGATCTTGTTCTAACCGGTGCGGCCGAACCTGCGGATGCGGGGCCAGACCAGATTGCGCTGGCGATGGATCCCAAATATGCGGATGGACTTGCCCAGGGTCAGGCGCGCGCCGCCCTTTTGTGGGAAGGCGCGGATTGGCAAGCTTTGGGTCTTGAGGGGGCTGTGTGTTTGGCCCGCGGCAAAACGGCAATGCCTCTGTTGACCAAAGCGCTGGATCCCGGACTTGGGATCGAACCCGGCATCCATCCAAGTGCGATTGTGCATCCCACCGCTGTGATCGGTGACGGTGCCGCCATCGGTCCGCTTGTGGTGATTGAAAAAGACGTGGTGATTGGGTCAAATGCCCATATTGCCCCGCATGTCTCTGTCGGCTACGGCACGCGGATCGGTGATGATATGACGCTTCATGCGGGCGCACGCATTGCGCATGGTTGCATCATTGGCGATCGGTTCACGCTGCAATCCAACGCGGTGATCGGCGGGGACGGGTTTTCCTTTGTCACGCTTGAAAAAGAAAGTGCTGTGGAAAGCCTGCGCGGCAATATGGCCGAGGGCGAAGACGCCAGTAAAGTTGTCGGCAGCGCCCATTGGGCGCGGGTGCATTCGCTGGGCGGGGTTGAAATCGGTGATGACGTCGAAGTGGGGGCCACCTCCACCATCGACCGGGGCACCATTCGTGCAACCCGTATCGGAAGTGGCACCAAAATCGACTGTCAGGTTCAAGTGGGCCACAATGCAGTTGTCGGCGAACATGTGATGATGTGCGGCAATGTCGGTGTCTCAGGGTCGGCCAAAATTGGCAACCGCGTGGTTCTGGGCGGCAAAGTCGGCGTCAGCGACAATATTTTTATTGGTGATGATGTGATCGCCGGTGGCGGCACCAATATTTACACCAATGTGCCCGCCGGGCGCGCCGTATTGGGCAGCCCCGCGGTGAAGATCGAGACGGAAATGGCCATTCGCCGTGAATTGCGCCGCCTGCCACGTCTTGCGCAGACCTTGCGTGACCTTCAAAAAACTGTTTCAAACCTGGTGGATAAGACCTAAGAGCGCTCCGCTGATCGGGGCCAAAGATGGGGCCAAAGATGACCAAAGAAATGACGGACACAATCACAAACCGCGTGATCGAAATCATTGCTGAACAAGCCGTGCTTGAACCCGGAGATGTCAGCCTGGATCAAACGCTTGAGGATCTGGGCATCGACAGCCTTGGGCTGGTCGAAAGCATTTTCGCAATTGAAGAAGCCTTTGATGTTTCGGTGCCTTTTAACGCCAATGACCCTTCGGAAAGCGAATTTGATATCTCATCCGTGGCGGCGATTGTGGCGGCGGTCAAAACCCTTGTGACGCAGCAGGCCAGCTGAGCATATGCGCAGAGTTGTCATCACCGGGCATGGCACCATCAACGCCCTTGGGCGCAACGTCCCCGAAACGCTTGAGGCAATGCGCGAAGGGCGTTGTGGCATTGGCCGGCTGGAGTTTCAGGATGTGGAGCGCCTGTCGATCCGCATCGGCGCGCAGGTCAAAGCCTATGATCCCGAGGCACATTTCAACCGCCAAAAGATCGCGCTTTTTGACCGCTTCACCCAGTTCACAATGTTGGCGGCTTCTGAGGCGATTGGCCAATCTGGGCTGAGCTTTTCAGGCGAAGCTGCGACGCGGGCCGGGGTGGTTTTGGGCACCTCGGGCGGGGGCATGAACACGCTCGATGAAAACTACCGCTCGGTCTATGAAGACGGTAAAAACCGGGTGCATCCCTTTGTGGTGCCAAAGCTGATGAACAATGCGGCAGCCAGCCATGTGTCGATGGAATGGAACCTCAAAGGGCCCAGTTTCACCGTGGCCACGGCCTGTGCCAGCTCGAACCACGCGATGGGGCAGGCGATGCAAATGATCCGCGGCGGTATGGCGGATGTCATGGTCACCGGCGGGTCTGAGGCCATGTTGTGCTTTGGCGGGATCAAGGCGTGGGAAGGGTTGCGCGTGATGTCGAAAGATGCCTGCCGGCCGTTTTCAGCCAATCGAAATGGTATGGTGCAGGGCGAGGGCGCTGCGGTCTTTGTCTTCGAAGAATACGAACATGCGAAAGCACGTGGTGCTGATATTCTAGCCGAGATCGTTGGGTTTGCCATGACCTCGGATGCCTCTGACATTGTGATGCCCTCTAAACAAGGGGCCGCGCGGGCCATTACAGGTGCGATGCGCGATGGGGGGCTGAACCCTGAAGACATCTGTTACATCAACGCCCATGGCACCGGCACCGCCGCAAATGACAAACCCGAATGTGCGGCGGTGGCCGATGCGTTTGGGCATCATGCGGATGACCTGATGATCAGCTCTACGAAAGCCATGCATGGACATCTGATCGGCGGCACCGGGGCCGTAGAGTTGTTGGCCTGTGTGATGGCGCTTCGAGATGGTGTGATTGCGCCCACCATTGGCTATCAGGAGGCCGACCCGGAATGCGCGCTGGATGTGGTGCCCAATGAGGCGCGTGAGGCAAAGGTCGGCGCGACCCTGTCTAACGCCTTTGCCTTTGGTGGGTTAAACGCCGTCTTGGCTTTGCGAAAAGCACCGTAAATATCCTTGCTCCAACAAAAAACGCCGCCTCAACAAGGCGGCGTTTTCTTCTTTTCCAAAGGCTTACTGCTGGGCAGGGGCGTCCGGAGCTTCAGGTGCAACCAATTTGTCATAGGCAGCGGTAAAGCCCTTCAATGACATGGTCAGGTTGACCTTTTGCGCGGGGGCCGCGGCGTGCACGATGGTTACTGTGGATTTGGCACCTTTTTTAAACGAAGTAATCTCGGCACCGGTAAAACCGATATTGGCCACACAACCAGGCTGTGCACAAAAGCGGAAGGGATAGCGGAGGGTCTGACCGCCATCAACCGCCAGGGTCAATTGCTGGGTCAACAGTGTTTCAAGCGGCACCACAATGGTTGCCCCAGAGACCGCTTGACCACCTTCGGGCAATTTGCCCAGAGACACTTCTGCAACCGAATTGCCCTGTTCGTCTTTCAGCAATTGGTACATCTGGCACGGGTCATCGCCATTCGGATTGGTCAGGCATTTCATTTCCCAATCGCCCACCACTTCGGTGACATAGGGTTGGCCGGGTTTGCGTTCTTCGCCGGTGACCTCGGTGCCCATATCAACCGCGGGCATCTCAGCTTCAGGAGCCTGCGTTTCGACTGTGTCTTCCGGGGCAGCTGTGCCGCTGTCCTGCGCCAAAGCCGGGGCGCCCAAAGCAAAAAGGGCTGCAATGGAAAGGGGTTTAATCATATCGATTTTCATCATCATCCGTCTTCCAACGTCTAGTTACCGTTTGGACCCGGCATATCATGCAGCCCGGTGTGTGTCAGGTGGAAAAGGCGCCAAGTGGGGAATTCCGCTGGCTTTACAGAAGGATTGAAAAGAGAGGGTTTGCCACCAGTGACACGGCCACAGCCATGATCGAGATTTGCCGCGTAAATATGAGGTAGGAAAAAGAAAAGGACCCGTCTTCCGCGGATCCTTTTCAAATTCTCTCCCTGCCGGACTGACCGGCGTATTACTGCCGCGACGCTAAGTCACAAGGGCGGATCGGTCAAGATCAGTTTTTGGTCTTGATCATAAAAAAAGCCGCGCCCAAAAGGCGCGGCAGTCTGACAGGGAGGAAGTATTCCCGGGCCGAAGCCACATGGGAATAAATTCACTCTGGCGTATATAGGTTAATTAAGTATTGTTTTTGAGAACGTTATTAGAACAGAGGCAACAGTACAGATGAGCGATGCGATTTTCATTGGCGGTGGCGGCGAAGACTACGCGGAAAAACAAGGTCTCTTGCTGAAATATGCCAACCGACATGGGCTGATCGCCGGGGCAACCGGGACAGGCAAGACCGTGACGCTACAGATCATGGCCGAAAACTTTGCCGCACAGGGCGTTCCGGTGTTTTTGTCTGATGTGAAAGGCGATTTATCCGGCTTGGCCGCCGCCGGGTCCGAGGCCTTCAAACTGCACGATGCCTTTACCTCGCGTGCCGAAAAAATCGGCTTTGATGAGTATCGCTACGAGGCCTTCCCGGTCACGTTCTGGGATCTTTATGGCGAACAGGGCCATCCAATCCGCACCACAGTCACGGAAATGGGCCCGCTTTTGCTGGCGCGTATGCTTGAGCTGACCGATGCCCAGGAGGGGGTGTTGAATATCGCTTTCCGTGTGGCCGATGAACAGGGGCTGCCGCTTTTGGACCTTAAAGACTTGCAAGCCTTGCTCGTTTGGGTCGGGGAAAACGGCAAGAATTTAAGCCTGCGTTATGGCAATGTTTCACATGCCTCAGTGGGCGCTATTCAGCGGTCTTTGCTGGTGCTGGAAAATCAGGGTGGCTCCAAGCTTTTTGGGGAACCTGCGCTGGACTTGTCCGATATCATTCGCACGGATACGGATGGGCGGGGGCGGATTTCGATCCTTGCCGCGGATAAGCTGATGGGGGCACCGCGCCTGTATGCCACCTTCCTTTTGTGGTTGTTGTCGGAGCTTTTCGAAGAGCTGCCAGAGGTGGGAGACCCCGACAAACCCAAAGTGGTGTTCTTCTTTGACGAGGCACATTTGCTGTTTGACGACGCGCCGAAAGTGCTGGTGGATAAGGTTGAACAAGTGGCCCGCCTTATTCGTTCAAAGGGCGTAGGGGTCTATTTTTGCACACAAAATCCGGCGGACGTGCCAGAGGATATCTTGGGTCAGCTGGGCAACCGCATTCAACATGCATTGCGCGCCTTCACCGCGCGCGACCGCAAACAACTGCGACTGGCTGCGGAAACCTATCGCGACAATCCGCGCTTCTCGACCGAAGATGCCATTCGCGATGTGGGAGTGGGCGAGGCGGTCACATCCTTTCTGGAACGCAAAGGTGCTCCCAGTATGGTTGAGCGGACCCTGATCCGTCCGCCCAGCTCGCAACTTGGTCCATTGGAACAAAGCACACGGCAAGCGGCGATCAACGCCTCGCCCATCGCGGGGAAATATGAGGCGCAGAAAGATCGCGAAAGCGCCTATGAAATCCTTAAAATGCGGGCGGATAAGGCGGCTAAGGAAGCTGAGGACGCCGAACGTGCTGAGGAGGAAATGGAAAGCGCCGCCGAACGCGAACACCGCACAGGCCGGCGATATTCTGGCACACGGGTCGGGCGTTCCACCTCTCGTAAAAGCACGCGCAAATCCGACAGCAGCTTTGGCGAAGCAATGGCAGATGCCGTGATAAAAGAGCTGAAAGGCACCACCGGGCGGCGCATTGTCCGTGGCATCTTTGGATCGCTTTTCAAAGGGCGGTAACGGCTTTGGAATATCGCGGGGGTTAAGGGGCGTAAAACAGCACCACCCCCCCGTCGATCCGTTTGCCACCCAGGCTGGACGCTTTGCCCGTCATTTGAAAGTCGAGATCCGCTGGCCATTTGCCCGTTATTGCATAAGGGGCAAACAGTTCTATCGCGTCAACTTTCCCCGAGGTGAAACCAGAGGCAAAACCCAGATCATACCATTTTTCTCTTGTCGTCCAGTAGGTTGCGGCGTTGGTTGCAACCAGAATGATGAGCGTCACCCCGGCGTAAATCCATATTTTTCGTGTCATAAGGGGTGAATTTTCAATCGCGCTATGCGGTTGCCATCTCGCTTTAACACTTCAAACCGGAAGCCGTGAAAGCTGAACACTTGCCCTTCGCTGGGGATCATTTGCGCCTCGTGAATGACCAGACCGGCGATGGTGTTGGCCTCGTCGTCGGGCATATTCCAATCGGTGGCGCGGTTCAGATCGCGGATGGTCATCGCGCCGTCAATCAGAAAATGCCCGTCGGTGGACCGCTCGATTTCATGTTCTTCTTCGGGATCAAATTCATCGGTAATCTCACCAACGATCTCCTCCAGAATATCCTCCAGGGTGATCAACCCCTCCAGCGATCCATATTCATCCACCACCAGCGCAAAATGAGTGTGGCGGCGCAGAAACTGGCGCATTTGATCATCAAGCGTGGTGGTTTCCGGGATGAAGTAAGGCTCCATCACCACTTGCATCACATCAAAGTCATCCAGAGATTTCCCTGAAGATTGAAAGGTATACATGGCGCGACTCAGGTCTTTTGCGTGGATCACGCCGATGATGTTTTCCTTGTCGGTGCGATAGACCGGGTGGCGGGTATGGGGCGAGGCCAGGATTTGTTCCAGCACGGTCAGGGCAGGCGCGTCCGCGTCGATCATCTCGATCTTGGAACGGTGCAACATGATCTCTTCCACAACCCGGTCACCCAGATCAAGCGCGCCCAAAATCCGGTCACGGTCTTCCTTTTCCACGGTCCCTTCGGAATGGCCAAGGGTGATCGCGCCGACAATTTCCTCGCGCACGGCCAAAATGTGGCTGTCCGGGTCGATCTGCACGCCAAACAAGCGCAAAACCCCGCGGGTGATGGCGCGCACAGCGGCCACTATTGGCGAGAACACCAGAATGATCGCAGCAATCGGGCCAGAAGCATATCCCGCCGCCGCCTCTGGCCGGGTGATCGCATACGTCTTGGGCAGCACTTCAGCAAAGATCAGCACCAAAAGGGTCATCACAAGGGTCGCCAAAGCAACACCACTGTCGCCAAACATCCTTGTAAACAAGGCCGTGGCCAATGAAGTCGCGAGGATGTTCACGAGGTTATTGCCAAGCAGAACCGACCCGATCAGACGCTCATTGTCCTCTGTTATTTTCAGCGCACGCTCCGCCCCCCGTTCACCTTTGTCAGCGCGCGCGCGTAGTTTTCCACGCGACGCCGCCGTCAAGGCCGTTTCAGAGCCGGAAAAAAAGCCGGACAGCACCAAAAGCGCCAAAATGGCGGCAGCGGTTGCCCAAAAACTTGCGTCGATCATATCGGTTTGCCTTTTGTATCTTTGATAGGTCTTATGGGGACAAAATCTGTTGTTTTCAAGGGAGTGTCCCATGCCCGACGTGATTGATGCGCTGGCGAATTTTGCCCATACGCCCGTGTCTGAAGACCCTAAGACCACGCAGGCGCTTGAAATGATGCGTCTTTCGCTGCTGGATTGGGCGTCTGTGGGGATTGCCGGGGCGGGGGAACCTGTTGCCGAGATCACGCGCGAATTGGGCTTGGCGGACGGTGGGGCACCGGTTGCAACAGTGATTGGCGCCGCCACGCGCGTACCGATGCCCGTTGCGGCCCTGATCAACGGGGCGACAAGCCATGCATTGGATTACGATGACACACATTTTGCCCATATTGGCCATCCATCGGTCGCGGTGATCCCCGCGGCCTTGGCGGTGGCTGAGGCGCACGGCCTTTCTGGCGAAGAGATGTTGCAGGCCGCTTTGGTTGGGGTCGAGGCCTCTATCCGTGTCGGCATCTGGTTGGGGCGCGCGCATTACCAGACCGGTTTTCACCAAACGGCCACAGCAGGGGCCTTTGGGGCGACGGTTGCTGCGGCACGCCTGATGGGCCTGACTGCGGCGCAAACCGCCCATGCGCTTGGGCTGTGTTCCACCCGTGCGGCAGGGTTGAAAAGCCAGTTTGGCACGATGGGCAAGCCGTATCACGCGGGCATGGCCGCCCAAACTGGTGTGGAGGTTGCGCGGGCGGCGAAGGCTGGGTTTATCTCTTCGCTACAAGGACTTGAAGGCGATCAAGGCTTTGGACCAACCCACGCAGGAGAGGGCAATCTGTTGGCCTTTGAGGGGCTGGGAACCATGTGGCAGATCCTATCCATCTCGCATAAATTCCACGCCTGTTGCCACGGCACCCACGCGATGATCGAGGCGTTGTCGCCTTTGATGTTGGTCCCTGAAAAACTGCTGCAATTGCATCTGGAAACCCATCCGCGCTGGCTGAGTGTTTGCAACAAAAGCGCGCCAAAATCAGGGCTGGAGGTTAAGTTTTCCTATGCGCATGTGGCCGCGCTGGTGATTGCGGGGCAGGACACTGCTGCGCTGGAAAGTTTCACCGATGAGATCGCCAATACCCCCGCCCTCATTACACTTGCGCAAAAGGTTGAGGTGGTTGGCAATGACGCCCTGTCAGAGACCGAGGTGCGCCTTGTTATCGACACGACAGACGGGCGAAAACAAGCGCAGTTTGACCTTGCGGCACCAATTGAAATCGACACACGGCGCCGTAAGTTGCGGGCCAAATCACGGGCTTTGCTTGGGGTGCAGGCCGATCGCTTATGGGCGGCAATTGAAGGGCGTGGGGATGGGGTGGAACTGTCCTCGCTTACGCGCTTGCTGCGACTGGCCTGACGGACCCTATGCAAAAAGCGGAGACCCATCTTGGGATCCCCGCTTTTGCTTGCAGCCGTCCGTGAGTGGTGTGTGAAAGAGAGGGTCTTACGCCTCTCTTTTAGGGTGCTGCAACGCGTCTGCGGCCCTTGGAGGAAGGGTCCGTTTCAGGACATAAAGTCGTAAGCCCGCTCCCCATGGGCCGCCAGATCCAACCCGTTGGTTTCGGTTTCCAGATCAACGCGGATGGGCGTCACCAGCGCCACCAGTTTGACCAATGCAAGCGTGATGACAAAGGTAAACACCCCAACAATCACCAGCGCGCCCAATTGTGCAACCCAAGCCCCGTGGCCCAGAGCGGCGATCATAATGGTGCCAAAGATACCGCCCACACCATGCACCGCAAAGACATCCAATGTGTCGTCAATCCGCAGCTTATTGCGCACCAGATTGACCGCTTCCTGGCACAGGATCCCCGCCACAGCACCAATGACCAAAGCTTCTAGCGGGCCGACAAAGCCGGATGCGGGCGTGATCGAGGCAAGCCCTGCGATGGTGCCGGTCACGATGCCAACCAGCGATGCTTTGCCATATTTGATCTTTTCCCAGACCGCCCAGCTGAGCGAGGCCGTGGCGGCGGAAATATGCGTGACGGTGATCGCCATTGCGGCCCCGCCGT
>DDMF01000064.1:65624-68277 GCA_002340515.1 Rhodobacteraceae bacterium UBA2553
AATTGCGATCCGCCATTAAAGCCGAACCAACCCACCCACAACATACCCGCGCCAATGAACACCAGACCTGGCGCATGTGGTGGCGTGGTGCGATGTTTGCGGGGCCCAAGCACATAGGCGATGATCAGGGCGGCGATGCCTGCGGTTTCATGTACGGTGATGCCCCCTGCGAAATCCTTGGTGCCCACGGCGCCAAAAATACCGCCATCTGACATCATACCGCCGCCCCAGATCCAATGCACCACGGGCGCGTAAACCAACAGCATCCAAAGACCAGAGAAGAGCATCACAAAGCCAAAACCAACCCGCTCCACATAAGCGCCGACAATCAGTGCCGGTGTGATGATCGCAAAGGTCATCTGGAACGCAAAGAATAGGATTTCCGGCAAGCTGCCCGATAGGCTGTCGGCTGTCACCCCGTTCAAAAAGGCCTTGCCCAAACCGCCCCAGACGCCGTGACCTGAACCGCCAAAGGCGATGGAATAGCCAACAACCAGCCAAAGCACGCTCATCAAACAGGCGATGGCATAGACATGCATAAAGACGCTCAACACATTTCGTGCGCGCACCAATCCGCCATAGAAAAGCGCCAGACCCGGCAATGACATAAACAGCACCAAAGCCGTTGCGGTAAGTATCCAGGCGGTATCAGCCCCGTTCATAATCCCCTCCTTAGGGTTATTTCGCGTTTGCCTGTTTTTCTGGCGCGAAACGGGGCGAAGGGTGAAAGGCTAAGCAGATTTTGTGAGGGTATGACGGCAATATTTTGCAAACTGCCCAAAATATAAGCGTGATCCATCGGTGTTTGGTGCAATTGCGTGCGCTGGTATCACGCGGGGTCAAACGTCACTTGCGACTTTCGCCAAGAGGGTCAACGCATGACTGGCGGCTTTGCCCCGCACATTTTCGCGGCCAATCGCACCAAACTCCACCGTCTCTGTTGTGATGCCATTGGGGCCTGCGACGCCAAAGCACACGCGGCCTTCGGGTTTATGCTCTGATCCGCCGGGGCCCGCGATGCCGGTGATCGACACCGTCAGATCAGCGTCAGACTTGGCCAAAGCGCCTGCCGCCATTTCGCGCGCGATCTCTTCGCTGACCGCGCCAAATAGCAAAAGCGTGTCGGGGGATACATCAATCATCGCCTGTTTGGCCGCATTGGAATAGGTGATGAACCCGCGATCATACACATCCGAACTGCCCGGCACTTCAGTCAGCCACGCGCCAAGCATGCCACCCGTACAGCTTTCCGCTGTGGCAATTTTCAGCGATTTGGCGCGACAAAGTTCTAAAAGGTCAGAGGCTTGCATCGATCACATCATCGCATGGCCAAGATAGGCAGCACCAACCACGGTGATCGCGGCGGCAATGCCCGCATAAACATCATCCATCATCACGCCGGTTGCGTCCCCGCGACGGTCGGCCGTGCCAATTGGGCCAAATTTGGTGATGTCAAAGAAGCGAAACGCCAAAAAGCCGACAATCCAACCGGGGTAAAGCGCCAAGATGTCCGCGCCCATCATTTGCGCGCCAAAAGACACCGGGAAGAGGGTGATCCACATGCCCACCACTTCGTCGATCACCACTTCTGATGGGTCATGATCGTCAGATTCCGCTGTATAAGCTTCGGTTGCTTTCAACCCGATCAAATAGGCGGCGATGGTGGCACCNNCGATGATGTGCAACAGCCACGCAAAGGGCAGGGCGGCCAAGGTGCCCCACGTTCCGGACGCAGGTTTTAACAGCCCAGAATAAAAGAAGGTCGCAATCAGTTTCGCGGTGGAGTGCTGCATGTCTTAATCCTTGATCAATGTGGCGACAGCCATAGATGCAATGCCTTCTTCGCGCCCCGTAAAGCCCAAGCGCTCAGATGTGGTGGCCTTGACCGACACGCGGTCCACATCCATCCCCATAATCTGCGCCAGAGCTTCGCGCATCGCAATCGCATGTGGGCCAATTTTGGGCTGTTCACAAATCAGGGTCACATCGACGTTTGAAATCCGGTATCCCCGGTCGGTGGCGCGTTTTATCGCATGGCGCAGAAAAATATGGCTTTCAGCGCCTTTCCACTCTGCCTCTGACGGGGGGAAATGCTGGCCAATGTCGCCATCTGCCAAAGCGCCGTAAATCGCGTCTGTCAGCGCATGCATGCCTACATCTGCATCAGAATGGCCCTTTAAGGCTTTGTTATGTGGGATCTTTACACCACAAAGCACGACATGATCTCCACTTTCAAACGCATGAACGTCATATCCTTGTCCCGCCCGAATATCCATGTGTCAGCCTTTCAAATAGCTCTCGGCCCGGGTGAAATCCTCAGGCGTGGTGATTTTCATATTCCGCTCCTCGCCCGGCACGATGGCGACGTCAAGCCCCGCAGCCCGCGCCACCTCAACATCATCAGCGGCGCTGCCGGGGTGGGCGTGATGCGCGGCAAGGATCCTGTCAAAATGAAATCCCTGCGGAGTTTGCGCACGATACAGCCCCTCGCGGTTTTGCGTCCCCGTGACCTGACCGTTTTCGCCGCGCCATAAGGCGTCTGTAACGGCAATTGCGGGGGCAGCTCCGGGGGCGGTTATAAGGGCCGCAATCACATCGTTAATCACCTGTGTACTCACCAAGGGGCGGGCGACATCGTGGATCAACACAAGGT
>DDMF01000064.1:68302-69029 GCA_002340515.1 Rhodobacteraceae bacterium UBA2553
CAAGGTCAGGTTTTGTGGGGATAAGCCCCTCAAGCCCCGCCAACACAGACGCATCGCGCGTGGCCCCGCCATGGATCAGACGCACCCCCGAAATCTGCTCTGCGATATTATGATCATCAGGATGGATGACCATCGCAATGTCCGTGATTTGGGCGTGGGCTTGAAACACAGAAACGGTTTGGGCCGCGACGGAGGTATTCCCTAACGCGCGCCATTGCTTGGGCAGCCCAGCGCCTGCACGCGTGCCACGGCCCGCCGCAACAATCAGGGCAGCAATCTTAAGAGGTCGTTGTTTCATACCTTTGTTTAGGACGTGCCAACAAAGGTGACAATGGGGGTGTTTGCCCCATGGAAAATGCCTATTTTTTGTGCATATATGAAATTCAACACGCGCCCGCCCCGTGATTTCTTGTGGATTTGCAAGGGGACGCACACAGTTTTCCAGACTGCACAAGGAATAAGCATGACGCTGAAGGTCGGAGATATCAGATTAGACGCACCAGTGATTTTGGCGCCAATGGCCGGGATAAGTGATCTTCCGTTCCGTCAGCTTGTGGGCGGTTTCGGGGCGGGCCTTGTTGTGTCTGAAATGGTGGCCAGTCAAGAAATGGTGCAAGCCAAGCCGGGCGTGCGGGAACGGGCCGAGCTGGGTTTTGGCTTGGAAAACACCGCCGTGCAGCTGGCCGCGCGCGATGTGTATTGGGCCGGTGAGGCCGCACGGATGGTG
>DDMF01000022.1:0-15266 GCA_002340515.1 Rhodobacteraceae bacterium UBA2553
CGCCGTCGTGAGTGGCGGGTGCCGCCGCCGCCGCCTAGGTTTTCCTCACCGCCACCGACAAACAGTTCGTCAATCGGACCGGGGCGATACGAGTTTTAAATCTGAAAGGAAGTACACATGTCGCAAGTAAAATCCATCGCCATCCTGGGTGCCATCACCGCCGCTGTTGCTGCAAATGCTACCGCTGCTCTCGCTGACGGCGACCAAGAAAAATGCTTCGGTGTCGCACTCGCCGGCCAAAATGATTGTGCAGCCGGCCCAGGCACCACATGTGCTGGCTCCTCCACTGTTGATTACCAAGGCAACGCTTGGAAACTTGTTCCCGCTGGCACCTGCGAGACCATGGAACTGACCGATGGCGCAGGTATGATGCACAAAGGTTCGCTGGAAGCCACCAAAATGAACCTGCCTGCCAGCTAAATTGACCCTCCGGCCACCCCCGGGTGGCCGGAGCCTCATGCCTTCAGGATCCGGGAGCGTTCCATGTTAGACATTTCCCCAAAAGCTACGTTACCCAAAGCTGGCGGTGTTGGTTACAAACCTCAGCATTTCAACGAGTTAATGAACGCACCCGGTTCCGTCACCTGGCTGGAAATCCATGCTGAAAACTATATGGGGGATGGCGGACGCCCCTTGGCGCAATTGCGTCACCTTGCTGAGAAATTTCCCATTTCCGTGCATGGTGTTGGTCTGTCGATCGGTGGTGAGGCCCGCCTTGATCCAGAGCATTTGTCCCGTCTGAAAACCCTGATTGATTGGTTGAACCCCGCGATGTTTTCGGAACATCTCGCCTGGTCCACCCATGACGCGCAGTTTCTGAATGATCTGCTGCCCCTGCCCTATACCAATGACACGCTGACCCGTGTGACGGCCCATATCAACGAAGTGCAGGACCATCTGGGGCGAAAAATGCTCTTGGAAAACCCCTCGTCCTACCTCGCATTTGCCCAAAGCACCTGGTCCGAGCCTGACTTCCTGCGTGAACTTGCCCGGCGCACCGGCTGTGGCCTGCTGTTGGACGTGAACAATGTGTTTGTATCCGCCACCAATCTGAACTTTGATCCCCGCGCCTATATCGACGCCTATCCGCTTGATTTGGTAGAGGAGTTTCATCTTGCCGGCCATGATGAAGATGCGGACGAGCTGGGCCGCAAGCTGCTGATCGACAGTCACGGAAAGCCCGTGGATGAACCGGTCTGGGCGCTGTTTGACCATGTGATTTCCAGCGGTGGCGCACGCCCCGCACTGGTAGAATGGGACAATGACGTGCCTGACTTTAATGTGCTCGAGGCAGAAACCGCCCGAGCTGCGAAACATATGCAAGGGGTGGTCGTATGACCTTGGAATTGACAACACCTCCGCAAGAAATGACCGTCAATCAAACCAGCTTTCGCAATGCCTTATTGGACCCGGAAACACCTGCGCCAGATGGGCTGGTGACGCCCGAAGGCACCCACGCCGAAAAACGCTTTGGCGTCTATCGCAACAATGTTGCCCATTCCCTGTCCAGCGCGCTGGTAGATGGGTTTCCGGTGCTGACGAAATTGCTGGGCGAAGAGTTTTTCCGCCAGATGGCGCTTGTATATTTGCGCATTCATCCGCCGGCGTCCCAGCTGATCATGCATTACGGTGCGGCGATGCCAACATTTTTGGTCGGCTTTCCCGGCACCGTGCATCTGAAATACCTGCCCGACGTGGCCCGGTTGGAGCTGGCGTTGCGCCGCGCCTATCACGCTGGCGACGCCGAGGCGATTGCCCCGGCGGATCTGACCCAATTGGATCAGGCCACACTGATGGACACCCGTCTTGTGCTGGCCCCAGCCGTTGAAACCCTCACCTCGGAATTTCCGGTGCTGTCGATCTGGGAATTCAACATGCAAGACGGACCAAAACCCACCATGCAGGCTGAGGAAATTCTGATTTCACGCCGTGGGTACGACCCCGTGGCACAGCGCCTTCCCGTTGGTGGCGCGATTTTTGTAAACGCCTTAATAAAGGGCCACGCCTTTGGCACCGCTTTGGGTCTGGCCACCTCGGAGGTGGCAGATTTCGACCTCACCGCAACGCTCTCCGCATTGATTGCCGGACATGGGATCATCAAGATCGAAAAAGGATAACAACATGAACGCTCTTGTGACATTTCACAATACGCTGGCTGATAAGGTCGCGCGTCTTTCCCCCGCTGTCCTGCCGACATTGGCACGCTTCACCTTTGCGGCGACGCTGTTGGGCTATTTCTGGGCCTCAGCCCTGACCAAGGTCGGCGCGGGCGTGCTTGGCGTCTTCTCCCCGTCGCTTGGGGCCTATGCGCAGATTTTCCCAAAAGCGATGGAGGCCGCGAGCTATGATGTCGGTCAGCTTACCGCCTTTCACACATTGATTGTGGTCGCAGGCACCTTGGCAGAATTTGCCCTGCCGCTTTTATTGGTGGTTGGCCTCGTCACCCGGCTAAGCGCCGTTGCCATGATCGGCTTTGTGATCGTGCAAACCCTGACCGATCTTTTTGGCCATGGCGGCATTGCGCATCACGAAACGCTGGGCGCCTGGTTTGATCGGATCCCGGACAGCTTAATCCTGGACCAACGGTTGTTTTGGATGGTGGTTCTGATCACGCTGGTGATCAAAGGCGCCGGCCCCTTATCGCTGGACCGGCTGCTGAAACTGCGCTGATCCGCATCGGAATTAGTAATGAGTGTTGGCCCCGCCGCAAGGTTGGGGCCATTTTCATGCGCCCCAAACGGCCTGTGCTTTTGCGTCCCAGCCAAGGGTCATCTGGTCGCCCTTTTCTACCACCGGGCGTTTCATCAAGGTCGGATTGGCGGCCATCAACGCCACAGGATCCCCCGCGCGTTCCGCCTCGCTTAATCCCCGCCATGTGGTCGAGCGCTTATTCACAATCGCGTCACCAAACACGCCATAGAAACGTGCCAGATCCGCGGCGGCAACCCCATCCGCGCGCACATCCACAACCACAAGGGTATGCCCCGCCGCCGCCAACGCCTTCTGTGCCTTTTTGCAGGTGTCACAGTTCTTTAGTCCCCAAAATCGCATTGCCCCCCCTTTTTTAATCACGTTGCATTTCATCCAGAAATTGCCCGACACACTTGTAAAACTCAATGAGAAAAAGGACATATATGCACATAAAGCCGCCGCCCCCCGAAATGAAACCCTTGCCTTTCGATGCATTCTGTTGCATGTGAGGCACGTACGACAGACTATCTTCCGCCTCACTACACGCAGTCGGTAAGTTCAAGACTGCGATACCAAGGTCGCCGCATGTTGCGGGTGACATACTTTAGGAGAGACGGAAATGGCTTCTGGCACCGTAAAATGGTTTAACACAACTAAAGGCTACGGCTTCATTCAACCTGACGATGGCGGCGCAGATATCTTTGTGCACATCTCAGCTGTTGAGCGCGCTGGCCTGACCGGCCTGGCCGACAACCAGAAAGTGACCTTCGAGCTGGAAACAGGTCGTAACGGTAAGACTTCAGCTGGTAACCTCGAGCTGGCCTAAGCATTTTCCCGCAAGCATGTTGCGTAAAAGTGGGAACCGGTTTTACGCTTCCCGAATATGCGCCCATGCTATGTGAGTAATGTGAGACCCCCGCTGATCGTGAGATTGGCGGGGGTTTTCTTTTTTGGGGTGGATAATGGAAAAGTTAGTCGTCAGATTCTGGAGGAAACTCCCAGCTACGCATGTATTCCCAATCACCTTCAACAACTTGAGCTTCGAGAATATAGTCTCCAGCACCAGATAACGTCACGCTTTCTTTGTTGATTACAAATTGAGTGTTCACCTCAATCTCACTTAAATCAACGCCTTCGGGTAAATTGTGCAACTCATCCTTCAAAGAAAAGCTGAATTCTGATTCTAACACAATCTGAGCAGATGCAGAATTTCGCAACCTGAATCGAATTCTCTCTACATCTACCAACTTTGCTTCAATGTAGATGCCCAACCTTCCAAGCTGAGTATCACCGTTAGCGGCGATGTAGGGACCGCGATTCAAGGCGCCCACGATAGTAGCTTGCCCACTTGCCTCCTTGCGAACTTCCTCGCAGAGAACCGTAGTTAGAGTTTCTATTCCTGGCATTAGTTTACTCTTCGAGATTCAAGCGGGTTCAAAAACATAACCTTACCATCATGGCTATGCCGTGTAGGCCTAGCAGACATCTCTTTCTCGCTTGAAGTAGGCACGGTTTCCACAACAGAGAAATACTGAGAAGTCTTGTATTCCAACTTGTGGGTTAGCTCTTGGGCACTTCGTGAAAATTGCTCAATCGCCACCCCCACTTCGTCGTGGGCAGAAAGAGTCTTAGCAACATATTCGTTAAGGCTAAGTCCTTGAGACTTTGCAGCTATTGCAAGCGCCTTATGTAATTCCGGCTTAACGCGAACGTTGAACGCGCCTTTAAAGGGCTTATTAGGCTCACAGCCATCTTCGGCGCAGTCAGCCAAATAATCGTCCACAGCTTCATGAAAAGCCAACTCCAATCCTTTGGGGTCATCAGCCTCATAAGTCACCAAATCTCGGATAAATAAAAGCTTTCCGAACAGGAAGTTTTCACTAAGGTCAAATTCAATTGACCCGATGTATCCGTTATATTCGAACTGTTTCATAGCAATCCTTCATCCTCAAGAAGTTGCCTCACTTGATCTAGATAACACTGTTTAACAATGGGCTTTGGATGGGGTTCATGTAAACGGATCCTAGGCAAGCCATCGCCGACAAACACCCTTCGAGAACCAGTTCCCTTCTTAACCTCATAACCAAACCCCGCGAGAAATCGTGTCAACTCACCCCAACGAAAATCCGACGGACGCGAGAGAAAACGCTCTCGTAGTTTTTCCTTTCGCCCCATGCGATTCACCTTGTCACTAAATCTAGTTACACAACAATTGAAGAGAAGTTAAGTAACAAAACGTTGCACTCACCCATTCAACTCACCCTCAAACTCACGCCACTCCCCCTTCGACATGCCAGAGTTTTCCTGCGTGACCTCTTCGCCTTTTAACATCCGGCGAATGCACTCCATTGCGCGGCCAGACATATTGGCCCCGCCCATGCGGTAATCTTCAAACGCGCCGTAGGCGGCGGGCACCCAGTCGGCGACGATTTTGCACATGACGTCGGCGTAAACCCGGATTTCATATTGCGCGTGATGGTCAGCACGCAGACGCAGGAAATGGAACAGGTTGTGCAGATCGACTTTCCAATACCACTGGGTATAAATATTCGCCGGAAGGTTCATCCGCGCCAGTTCGCGCGCCAACCCCTGTTGCCCGTCGTCTGAAATCATCGCCTCGTAATTGTCATAGGCCCGGTTGCTGTCAGCCTTAAGAATTTCCAGAACCCGTGCGGCCTCTTCCCCCTCAAGCACCGCCCCGCGCCCTTGATTGTTCACCACAGATTGCGCCGCCACATGTTCGGGCGCCGGGATATAAAACTCCCGATCCAAGATCGAATAGCGCGCGGAGTATTCGTTCACATTGGCCGTCCGGTGACGGATCCATTGACGCGCCACAAACACCGGCAATTTCACGTGCAGCTTAATTTCGCACATCTCAAACGGGGTCGAATGCCAGTGCCGCATGAGGTAGCGAATAAGCCCCTCGTCGTTTTGCACCGACTTGGTGCCTTTGCCGTAGCTCACCCGCGCGGCCTGACAGATCGCAGCATCATCCCCCATGTAATCAATGACGCGGACAAAGCCGTGATCCAGCACCTCATGCGCGGTATAGAGATGCTTTTCCATCCCCTCACTGACGGCACGCAGGGTCGTTTGGGGCTGGCTGCGCTGCTCTTCAATCTCGGCTTTCTGCTCAGGGGTAAGGGGCATGACGAATCTCTCTGTGGCTGTGTCTGGCGCTACTATATCTAGGCGCAGGTGATTGCAAAACTGCTATATACCGGAAAATCGGCACAACAGACTGGGGCCAATCGACGTGCTGCAAGCGACGCAAGCGCACAACACCCACCGGCAAAAAACATCTAAGGCCAAGGGAAACCTGACAAATCACCCCCGTCCCGCCCTGATATGGAAAAAACATAAATCACAATATCCCTTGAGGGGCAGGTCAATGAAAAAACTACTGATAACAGGGGCTGTTCTGACAGCGCTCGGTGCCTGTGGCGGCCAATACAACCCGTTGACCAACCCAAAGCCTGCGGAATCAGAGCTTCCCCCTGGGACAGAGAACCCCGGATCAGGCAGTTCAATTGAGCGCTATGAAGAGGCGGACGGCAACGGCAATGGGTATGCGCAGTCCATCACCTATAACAAAGCAACAAATGTGTTCACGGTCGATAACCTCGCCTTTGATGGGGCCAATGAATACACGCAAGACGATGTTGTGGCGACCTTGGGCAGCTACCGGGTGTACGAAAACGCATCGACCTTTGCCGACAGCGTGACCGGAACCCCAATCAATCAGTTCGGCCACAAGGCCATCCTTGGGATCAGCAAGAATACCACCGCCGAAGGTGCGCCTGTGACGCAGTTCGCGGTCGTGCGCACCGGGGCCTATGCGGATTATGGGTTTGGCGGTTTTATGTACGAACGCAACGGCGGTGTGGTGCTGCCCTCCAAGGGTCAGGCGGCGTTCCGCGGCGACTACGCGGGCTTGCGTGATTTCAAAGGCAAAGGCGGGTTGGAATACACAACCGGTGATATGGTGCTCGATATCGACTTCAATGATTTCAATGCGGGTGCCGGCGTGAAAGGATCAATTTACAATCGTAAGATTTTTGATCTGAATGGAAACGATACTACCAACAGCTATACCACCGCGATCAATAGTAAATACGCGACCGCCCTTCCAGTGGCGAGCCTCCCAAATCTGGCCTTTACCGTTGGTGAAAATACGCTGAACGAGGCTGGAGAGCTGACCAACGGCATCACCAACACCCTGTCAGGTGAGCTCTATGAAAGCGGGAAGTATTTTGCAGTGCTCGCAGGTGAAGGCGCAAATATGGAAGTGGTGGGCGTCGTGGTCGTCGATAGCACCCATCCGCTGGATGATGACATCACCATCCGCGAAACCGGCGGCTTCATTCTGTACCGCTGATCCGATGGCACGTTTGAAACCATGGCTTATCGCTGGCCTGTTGGCGCTGACCCCACTTTCGGGTCAGGCGCAATCCATCACGCTGTCCCCGGCACAAATGCACCAAACCGCACGCGAGGCTTTGGCCGCACACAATCCCGCCCTCGCCTTGGCTTTGGCCGATGCACTTTTAAAGGTTGCCCCCGATCAATTTGGTATTTTGATCCTCAAATCAAGGGCAGAACGGGATTTGGGCAAACTTGCAGCGGCTCGAAAAACCGCACGCCGCGCATGGCAATTGGCCAAAACACCCAATGAGAAATTCGCCGCCTCGTTGATTACTGCGCAGGCCTTGTCCTCCGCAGGCAGCAAAACCCGCGCACAAATCTGGTTGCGGCGCGCATCTGACCACGCCACAACGCCGGGTCAAAAAACGCAATTACGACGCGATTTCAACTATGTACGATCCACAAACCCGTGGCGCGTAAACCTTGGCTTTGGTGTAAATCCAAGTTCAAATGTAAATGGCGGGTCGTCTAAAGACACCATCACCTTGTTTGGACTGCCCTTCTTGCTGTCCGAAGATGCAAAAGCGCTGTCCGGCTTTCAGGCGTTTGCCACCGCAGATATCTCCTATCGTCTGAATGAAACACAGCGGTCCCGAACGTGGTTGGGGTTTCAAGCCTATCATCGGGAAACATGGTTAAGTGATGACGCCAAAGAGGCCGTCCCAACCGCCAAAGGCGGGGATTTTCGCTATACCTCTGCGGCCTTGACGTTCAAACACCAACACATCATTTCGGACAAAGGCACGCGCCTTGATCTCTCCGCCCGATTGGGGCGCAACTGGTACGGCACATCCCCACTGTCAAATTTCGCCAGTGTCGGCGTGGATGTTCATTGGAATGTATCGCCCGGCAAACGCCTAACCCTGCACACACGTATGGATTTTCAGGATTATCTTGGAACCACAACCCCCAATACCTATGTGGGGTCCGTGGGGTTGCGCTATTCCCTGCCCGGATTTGGGCAGCGTTGGACCTTATCGGCGGATTATCAGCAAAGTTTCTCCGACGACCTAACACGCGAATATCACGAGTATCGCGCAGGCATAGACGTCACCTTTGCAAAACCTATCGCGGGGATGGACCTGTCGATGGGCTTACAGGCCAGCAAACGATCCTACGACGTGTCGCCCTATGCTTCAGGCGCACGCGAAGACACGAGCGTTGAAGCCAATGCCGCGATCACCCTGTCAAAACTTGGGTTTATGGGATTTTCCCCAGTTGTGTCCCTGCGCCACCGCCAAACAAACTCGAATGTCTCACTTTATAGCAGCAAGGAAACGGCTCTCGGGCTTTCGCTGTCCTCCAACTTCTGACCTTTCCCCCGATTTAAGTTCTGCTAGGCTTGTGCCAGTCAAAGGAGAGACAGAGATGGATATCCGCTATTTACACACGATGGTTCGGGTCAAGGATCTGGACAAAAGCATCGCCTTTTTTGAGTTGCTGGGGTTGGAAGTGATCAGCCGACGTGATTTTGAACAAGGGCGATTTTCACTGATTTTCATGGCCCCTCCTGGTCAACCAGAATGCCCGGTTGAGCTTACGCACAATTGGGACGGCGACGAAGGCTTGCCCTCGGACAGCCGCCATTTTGGCCATCTCGCCTATGAAGTTGAGAATATTTATGAGATATGCCAACACCTTGCCGACAATGGTGTGGTGATCAATCGCCCGCCACATGATGGGCGCATGGCGTTTGTGAGATCTCCCGACAATATCTCGATTGAGTTTTTGCAAATGGGCGAGGCCCTGCCAAAACAGGAACCATGGGCGAGCATGGAGAACATTGGAAGCTGGTAAGATGCGCAATCTGGTTGTCGGGTTTGCCTTGCTGGTGTCAATTTCCCTCCCTGCCACAGCAGAGACTTGTCGTCAGGCTTTGGCGTTAGGGCTGGATGTCTCCGGCTCTGTTGATGCAAAGGAATACCGGTTGCAACTCGATGGGTTGGCAATGGCGTTGCTGCAAAAAGATGTCCAAACTGCCTTTTTGGCCCAGCCCAAACCCCCCGTCACCTTAGCAATCTATGAATGGAGCGGGCCCACCGACCAACGCCTGTTGACGAGGTGGCGCAGCATTCAAAGCGCTGCCGATTTAGAACAGATAGCCGCACAATTGTCCTTAACCCAACGCCTGCCAATGGATCCCTCTACCGGATTAGGCGCCTCCATTTCTTATGGGGCCGCACTTTTGGCACAACGCCCTGATTGTTGGCAACACACGCTCGATATTTCCGGGGATGGGATTTCTAACGCCGGTCCGCGACCGCAGGACGTTCGCCATTTACCACATGTCAGCGCGATTACGATCAACGCCTTGGTCATCCCCCCGTCACCAACCGAGCGCAAATCTGGCAGCGACGGATTGGTGCACTATTTTGAAGAGCTTGTAACGCAAGGCCTGTTCAGTTTCGTCGAGCAAGCCAATGGGTTTGATGCCTATGCAGATGCGATGGCGCAAAAACTGCTGCGCGAACTATCTGGCATGGTTCTCTCGTGGCAAGGTTCAAAAGCGTTGCAAAAGGGGCCATCCGCGCCTGCGTCAAGCCACTTTGCAGGCCACACTCAATAGATATACCGAATTTGATCCGTCCAGTACCGTTCCACACGCTTCAACGCCGAATTGATGTCCTCAACACCTTCAGGGCCCAAAACGCCGCGTGATTGCAGACCTTCTGCATGTCGTTCAAACAGCCCACCGACCACGTCGCGAATGGCGCGGCCTCGTTCTGTCAAACGCACGCGAACGGAACGGCGGTCAACTTCGCATCGTTGGTGATGCATGAACCCCATTTCGACGAGTTTCTTCAGATTATACGAGACATTGGACCCCTGGTAATATCCTCGGGATTTCAGCTCGCCAGCGGTGACTTCGTTGTCTCCGATGTTAAACAACAACAGGGCCTGGACGGCGTTAACCTCCAGGACACCGACACGTTCGAACTCGTCCTTGATCACATCAAGAAGAAGGCGATGCAGTCGTTCGACCAGCGCAAGTGAGTCTAAATACTGGCTCACAAAAGTCTGGTTGACGCTCTGCGCAATTGGGGAATGCATGCTCATTCGTTACTCCGACATTTTACTTGTCGACCAGTTTTCAGAGCAAAAACAGAATATTCAGTTAAATACCTAAGGTAGTTAGGGAAAATTTTCGATAAATCAAAGGGCGCGCGTCAACGCGCCCCGGCATAGGTTGCAATCTCTTCGATCAACACAGAAAACTGTTCTGGGGCAGCAACTTGACCACTGACCCATTGATACAAATCCTGATCATTTTCCGCCAAAAGACGTTCGTAATGATCAAGGTCTTCCGCCGACATTTTGTTCAGATGGTCGTCTGAATATTTCTTCAGGATGATGTCCATCTCTTTGATTCCCCGCCGCATCGACCGCATCGACAGCCGTTTCAACCGATGTTCAGGGGTTTCATTCGCGGCCCCGGTGGGAAGCTCGCTCAGCAAGGCATTCAAAGCATCATTCTGGGCCAGCTTTTGTGCATCTTCTTGGGGGGTGCTCACAATTCGCCTCCGTCCATACGTTTACGCAGTTTCTTTTCAAGACGTCCCAAACGATCGGCAGAGGCGGTCATCTGCGATTTGATATCCCGGATTTCGATCAGAATGTCGCGAATCTCCGGAATTCCATTATCGTCAAGGTCTGGCTGATCGACCCCTTCGCCCTCTCCGGTCAGCAACCATTTCAGCGAAACATTCAACACGCCGGACACCATCTGCAACTTATTGGCACGCGGCTCTGACAGGTCTTCTTCCCAACTGCGAAGCGTTTTGATCTTAACACCCAAACGGCGCGACAAATCGGATTGGGACATGCCAACCGCTTCCCTTGCCCCTGCCATACGGTCGCCAAACGTGGCCTCGTCTTCCGAATACCACCCGCTTGTACTGTCAGTCTCACTCATCGAAATGCCCCTTTTTGGTCAACATACTTGAACGCAATTCCTGCGCAGCCTAGAAGCTTCGGGAACAAGATACAAACAAAGGTGCCCCATGGCTTTCCTATCTGCGACATTGAACCGCGTTAAACCATCGCCAACCATTGCTGTTTCGACTTTAGCTGCGGAGTTAAAAGCCGCTGGACGTGATGTCATCGGGCTTGGCGCAGGGGAACCTGATTTCGACACGCCGCAAAACATCAAAGATGCTGGCAAAGCGGCGATTGACGCGGGCAAGACCAAATACACCGCCCCCGACGGGATGCCAGAGCTGAAACAAGCCATTGTCGACAAGTTCAAGCGTGAAAACGGGTTGGACTATACGCCCGCGCAAGTGTCGGTCGGCACCGGCGGCAAACAGATCCTGTATAACGCGCTGATGGCCACCATGAACCCGGGGGATGAGGTGATCATCCCGGCCCCATATTGGGTCAGCTATCCCGATATGGTGCTGCTTGCGGGTGGGGAACCTGTGGTGGTCGAATGCCCCATTGAAACCGGCTTTCGCATGACACCCGAGCAGTTGGAGGCGGCGATCACGCCAAAAACCAAATGGCTGATCTTCAACTCGCCCTCAAACCCAACCGGCGCCGGCTATACCCGCGACCAGTTGAAAGCGTTGACCGATGTGCTTATGCGCCATCCCCATGTTTGGGTGATGACCGACGATATGTACGAACACCTTGCCTATGACGGGTTTGAGTTCTGCACACCGGCAGAGGTGGAACCCGGCCTGTACGACCGCACCCTCACCTGTAACGGCGTGTCCAAAGCCTATGCGATGACCGGCTGGCGCATTGGCTATGCGGCGGGGCCTGTGCCGTTGATCGCGGCCATGCGCAAGATCCAGTCGCAATCCACCTCTAACCCCTGTTCGGTCAGCCAATGGGCGGCGGTCGAGGCGCTGAACGGCACGCAGGATTTCATCCCGGAAAACAACAAAATGTTTGTGCGCCGCCGCGATTTGGTGGTTGAGATGTTGAACAAGACCGAAGGGCTGGAATGCCCGGTCCCGGATGGGGCGTTCTACGTCTACCCCTCCATCAAAGGCTGCATTGGCAAGGTCACCAAGGCAGGCACTTTGATCGAAAACGACGAAGTGTTCGCCAAAGCCCTGCTGGAGGAAACCGGCGTGGCGGTGGTGTTTGGTGCGGCCTTTGGCCTCAGCCCGAACTTCCGCGTCAGCTACGCCACCTCGGATGACGCCCTGCGCGAGGCCTGCGCCCGCATTCAGACCTTCTGTGCCGACCTCAGCTAACACCAACGCTGCCCCCGTGTGTTTGGGGGCAGCAAATTCCCCCCTGTGACGCGTAATGCAACATTTCAACACGCCCCCATTTCTGATAGATGTTGAAATGTGATCAAGGAGCAACCGATGGCCACTGAACTGCCAGAATATTATTTCGGCGTCCGTGACAACGGTGCCTTCGTCTTTCGTGTGGATACCGAGAACCGTCAGCGCCGCATCGACATGGACCAGATCGCCGTGGTAAACATCCGCAATGGCGAGATCCGGCCCCAGGGTGACCGCCAGTTGTCTGATGACGACACCGTGGCCATCCAAAACTGGATGGAAGAACGGCGCGCGCTTTTGGCCAAACGTGATATCGACGATATTCTGCGCGCGGTGGATTATCTGAACACCACCACCCATTGGGTGCAATCCAAAGCCTCTGACGAAGATCTGGAAGAGATCACAGACACGTTGTTGTTGGCGATGCATGATCTGCGCTCGGTGTTGGTGCGCAAAAAAGCCGACCGTATGTTAAAAGGGTGATCCCATGCCCCACCCCCTTGACGCCTTGATCAACGAAAAACTGCAAAAGGCCAAAGACGAAGGCGCTTTTGACAATTTACCGGGGCAAGGCCGGCCCATTGATCATGGACACAGCCCAAAAGATGCGCTGCTTAACCGGCTTATGGTCGAGGCGAAAGCCAAGCCGCCGGTGGCTGTATTGTCCGCGCAAATCACCGCCTCAACCGCACGGCTGAAAACCCTGACAGATCCAGATGAGCGCAAGACCGAGATGAAGGTCTTGGCCGACCTGCACACCCGCCTGGCCATTGAGAAAGAACTGTATCAGCGTTTTGGCTGATACCACATTGGCCCGATTGATCAGGCCTGACCAATGCGCGATGAGCGGGTCCAAAATCGCCAGCTCATGAACACGCCAGCAATCGCAAGCCCAATCACCAAGCCCATCCAGACGCCTTCACCGCCAAACCCCCAGCTGATCCCCAACAGATACGACATCGGCATGCCAATGATCCAATAGCTGATGGTGGCAATGATCATCGGCACCTTGGTATCATGCACGCCGCGCAACAGCCCCAGCGCCATGACCTGCGCCGCATCCGCAAATTGAAACAATGCGGCAACCGCCAAAAGCGATGTGCCGACGCGCAGGATATCATCGCGCAACACTTCGGTTGGATCCAGAAACAGGCCAATCATCTGATGGGGCAGCCCAAGGAAGATCACCACCGAAATCACCCCAAACAAAAGCGATATATAGGTGATGGCCAAAGCGCCTTTGCGCAAGCCCGCTTCGTCCTTACGGCCCAGCGCCCGCCCGGCCCGCACCGTGGCCGCATTGGACAGACCAATATGCACCATGAAAAACGCCGATACGATCTGAAGCGCAATGCCGTGCGCCGCCAATTCCAAAGTGCCAATCCAGCCCATGACCACAGTTGATGCGGAAAACAGCCCCGCTTCGGCCAAGCTGGTCAGGCCAATCTGGCTGCCCATCCGGGTGACTTCGCGCAATGCTTCCCAATCCGGGCGCCAAAGACGGTGAAAAAGCGTGTGTTCTGGCAAAGCCTTGGCTGCGTAAATGGCCAGGCCCAGAAAGGCCGCCATCTGCACGATCAAGGACGCAAGCGCCGCGCCGCGCACGCCCATCTCTGGCGCTCCAAAATTCCCGAAAATCAACGCGTAATTCAAAAGCGCGTTTAACCCGGCGGCAAACAAACTCCCCCACAGCACAACCCGCGTGCGTTCCAGCGCAGACAGATAGCTTTTTAGCACCATAATGCCCAGCGCCGGGAAAAGCCCCCAGCCCGCGATGCGCAGGTAATCCTGTGCCACAGCCGACAGATCAGGTTCTTGCCCAATGGCCAGCAACAGCGGCTCGGACCACCACAACAGCGGCATGACCACAATGCCAACAATGCCAGACGCCCAGAACGCCATCCGCGTCACCCGGCGCACTTTGGTGTCATCGCCCGCCTCTGACGCAGACGCCACCATCGGCATCACCGCCCAGGCACAGCCCGATCCCATGATCAAAAGCACAAAGAAGAACGTGCCCGCCAGGACCACCGCGGCCAGCGCCTCTACCCCATACCAGCCCAGCATAACCGTATCGACAATCTGGATCGCAAATTGCGCCAGATGGGATCCGATTAAAGGCAATCCAAGGATCAGGGCGGCCCGCGCGTGGTAAGAATAGGATTGCTCAGAATGTGTCATCCGAACATGCCTAGGGGCAATTTCTGCCCCCCGCAAGCGCGAAGTCAGAGTCTCGTCAGCAGCTCCATTGTGGGGCGTCCAGTGATCACCATGCCCTTGCTGCGTTCAAAGTCGCGGATCGCCGCAATGGTTTTGGGGCCAATCACCCCATCCGGCTCGCCCACATCATAGCCCGCGCGCGCCAGCGCTTTTTGCAGGCGGATCCGGTCCGAGAGGCGCATGCCGTTGGCGTCTGGGCCAAACTGGTGCCGAAGCCCCCCGCGCCCGGCCAACAGGTCAGACAACACGCCCACGCCGATGATGTATTTCTGCGCGTTGTTATAACGCCCCAGCACCTTATAGTTCGGGCCGGCCGAAAACCGCGGCCCGCCGTCGCCGTCAGGTGCAATATCGCCCCCTGCACTCTCGCGGCCCCAACGGGCCCCCGTCACCCAGCCATTGCGCGACAGGTAGGCCGCAGCCGAGGCCAAAGCATCGGTCGGATCCTCGGCCCAGATGTCACGGCGACCGTCGCCATCAAAATCCACCGCAAAGGCCTGATAGCTGGTGGGGATGAATTGCGTATGCCCCATCGCCCCTGCCCAGCTGCCGTTCATGCGCGCGGGCGTGATATCCCCGCGCTCAATGATCTGCAGTGCCGCGATCAATTGACGCTCAAAAAACGCCCCGCGCCGCCCGTCATAGGCGAGCGTTGCCAAGGCCGACAGCGTGGGGATATCACCGCGG
>DDMF01000022.1:15326-23592 GCA_002340515.1 Rhodobacteraceae bacterium UBA2553
AAACGGCGGCAACAACCTCTTTCTCAACACCGTATTTGGCTTCAATCCGGGAAAAGAGCGCGGCGTGTTTGGACAGCATCGCGCGCCCCGTTGCCACGCGGCTTTCAGATGTGGCAATCGCCATGTAATCCTCAAAGCTGCGCTTAAACTCACTTTGATTGCGATCGGTTTTGATCACATCGGGCAAATAGCCAATGGTGGGAAAGCTGCGCGACAGGGTTTTGTCAGAAATACCTTTGACTTTGGCACGCGCCCGCGCGCCCACCAGCCACCGGTCAAAATCGGGATTGGCCACCACGGTCAAGCGTGCTGCGGGTTTCGCCGCAGATTGCGACACCCCCCCGCCCGTAGTGGTCGTACAGCCCGTAAGCACCAGTGCCGCCATTCCAGCCGCAAAAAAACGTCGTTCCATTGTAATCACCTGTCATCAATACAGGGATCACTCTAGCTGGGTCCGGCCCAGACACAAGGTGCCATGGCCCCCAACGCAAAAGGGCGGCAGGTTTCCCCACCGCCCCACACATCACTTGCGCTTGGATTAGCTGCTGTGCCGTTGATCCGGGTGCAGACTGGCCCCCAGAATATGGCTCGCGTTGTGGATCACCTGACTGGCGTGCCCAACGATAAGCGGATCCGGGTGGTTCACCAGCTCATGGTCTTTGTCGGGATATTCCACGGTGGACAGGAAGTGGCGCATACATTCCAGACGCGCACGTTTCTTGTCGTTGGATTTGATGATGGTCCAAGGCGCGTCCGCAGTGTCGGTGTAAAAGAACATCGCTTCTTTCGCCTCAGTATAATCATCCCATTTCGACAGGGACGCCACATCCACAGGGCTCAGCTTCCAGCGCTTCAACGGGTCATCTTTGCGGCTGTCGAAACGACGCTTTTGCTCTTCGCGGGTGACTGAGAACCAGTATTTGTAAAGGCGAATACCGGAACGCGTCAGCATCCGTTCGTATTCCGGTGTCTGGCGCATATATTCGAGGTATTCATTGGGCGTACAGAACCCCATGACCCGTTCCACACCGGCGCGGTTGTACCAAGAGCGGTCGTAAAACACCATTTCGCCTTTGGTCGGCAGGTGCGAGATGTAACGTTGATAGAACCACTGGCCACGTTCCGCATCGGTGGGCTTGTTCAGCGCAACAACACGAGCTTCCCGAGGGTTCAAATGCTCCATAAAGCGTTTGATCGTCCCGCCTTTACCAGCCGCATCACGGCCTTCAAACAGCAATACAAATTTCTGACCGGTCTCGCCAACCCAACGCTGCACTTTCAAAAGCTCCGCCTGAAGCTTCGCTTTCTGCCGCTCGTAGTCTTTTTTGCCCATTTTGATATCATAAGGGTATTTGCCATTCTCAAAGGTCGGCTCTTCCTCGTCAGAGGTCACATTTGGAAACCCATCAGCATTGGCCAGTGTCGCGGTTGCCTTTACACTTTCAGGCGCGGGGGCCGCTATCGATTTATCCATCGGTTTTTCCGCTGGTTTTTCGGCTGGTTTCGCCGCCACTTTCACGGTTGTTTTTTCCGCTGGGTTGCTGTTTGCACTGTTCGCGCGCGCCGTGGGTTGAGCCATATGCTACTCTCCTAATCTGACCTTTATTGAATTCGCCTTGACCTACCCTATCCAGTACAAACCTGCCTTGATCCGGGTCAAAAAATATAACGAATTCATCTTTTAAATGGTCACCAATCGGACAATGTCGTGAAAAAGAAAATCTCTTGTTAACACCTGTCTGTTCAAAAGGTATGCATAACCAGAGCAGTGCTGGAGGCCCCGACGTGACCATTTTTTCCGTGACCATCTTTTCTATGCCCAGCTTTGATCAGATCGCCGCGAGTGTGATTGTCATGACACTGTTGCTTGAACTGCGACGGGGCGTGGCAACCCTGACCCCACGCGGGGGCCAATAGCAGTCGCCCCAGCACAGCAAAAACTGAGCCAGGGCGAACACTTATTTCTTTAACCTTAGACCGGGTTATCGGTTCGGATCGTCGCGTAGACTTTGCCACGACAGGAACGCGGCCATTTCAGCTGTATCAGTTCGTTTGAACTGCCCTGCGCAAGCTTCACCAGCGGCATCTCATGCATCGCCGCATTTGAGCTGTCTTTCAGGCCATCCTCAAACACCAGCCCAGAACAGCGGCGCGCCTTGCCACCAAAGGGCATGTAACTCCCCGCATTCAAGCTCCAGGTCGAGGCATTGCTGTTTTGGCTATACTCCAACAACACCGGCGAAATGGTGCGCTGATTGACCCCAAAATAGGCGTTGTTTTCAAAGGTCATGTTCCGGTAATTCCAACCGTTTAGCGTGGCATGCGTGGTCGAGACCCCCTCGACACGGGTGATATTGCCCAAATAGGTGCGGAACGTGTTGTTGGTCACATGAAACCCCGACACATAATGCCCGGTGCCATAGGGCTTGATGATGATGAAGTTAAACCAAGCCGCCGCATCAATGGTGACAAAGATATTGCCGGTGATGGTCATGCCACCAAAGGAATACTCCGAGCTGAAATTGGGTTTCGGGTCATGTTCATTGTTCAATTCCACCGAGCAATTGTCGATGTAATTGCCGGTCAGAACCGTGTTGTTGTTTTCATAGGTGAAAATCAAACCCGACGTGCGCGGCCCCTTGTCAACTTCGTCCCCCTGGAACATGTGGTTGCCTTGGATGATATGGTTTGACCCATGCATCACCGCCGTGCCGCCCATTCGCTGGAACCGGTTGTCACGGATCTTGGCGTCATTTGCGTTCATGTTAAACGCCAAGGATTGACGTGCCGTCGCCGCAAGACCTTGTTCGTTGGAAATGAACTGACACCGCTCAATGTGCAAATCCTGACAACCACGCCCAATTGACGTGATGCCGCGGTTTTTGGGCTTGATAAAGAAGCAATCCTGAAAGATCGCATTTTCCCCATCCCGCGCCAGACGCACACCAGACGCTTCGCCGTTACACTGGAACTCGACCTCAGACAGGGTCATCCGGTTCACTTTGGTAAACCCTGCAAAATCAAGTACATATTTGAAACGCTTAAACGTGTAACTTTGCGAGGAATTCGCCCCCCACAACCCTTGCGAAAGCGTAATTGAGTTGCTTGAGACATCCACATCGCGCACATATACTTCACGACCGACACCATTGCCGGTAACCAAATCCCCGCGTTTGATCGAAGCGATATTCGTGACACTGGTCAATTTATACGGATTATTAGAGTTATAGCTGCCATTGGCATTCACACTGCTGGTGTCCCACGCGGGCCCATCAATCACATAGAACTGGCCGTTTTTGATCACCCGGCGGATTTCGAACTTGGTCATAGTGTTGACCGCATCTTGCATATCAATGGGTTCAGTCACATCCAACCGCCGCCCGCACATGTCCAGCACCTCATGGTCAGCATAGTTCAACAGCGCCTGAAACGCCTTTTTGAACCCCAGCATCTCGTCGCCAAACGCATCAATATAGGTGGGCAAGTCAAAGCTTCGGGTCAGCGATAAATATACGTTGTTGGGCATCGAAATCGTGCCTTCAAAACGCACATCCGAATGTAAGGTCAAATTCGATGTAATGCGGTAAACACCCTCAGGCACCAACACAGTACGCCCATTGGCCGCAGCATCCGCTGCCAGAAACGCATCCCGGTCATTGGTGGTGCCGTCCGCCGCCGCACCAAAATCGCGCACATCGACCCAGTCCATCATGTCACGCAGATAGGCGCCAGTGATATCCTGAATGACAATCTCATCAATACGGACAATACCACCATTTGATCCGGTCAATTCCAGCCCAAGATGCGCATAAGCCACATCCGCGCCCCAGATCATATCGACCCCATTGCGCGATCCCGACCCGATAATAGCCGACACTTCCACCACTTCGCCGTAAGACGTCAGCGGGACACTTGGCCCCTGTTCCACATATCCCGTGGCGTGGCTGCCACCTGACTTCGCCGCCCAAGCCACCGCGCGCACGCTTGGCAACGGGCCGCTCACCGCCTTTACCTTGGCTGAAATACGCAGATAACAGCCCTGCTCAAACGGCGTCTGCCCCATATAGGTCAGCTTGACGCTATTGTCGTTTTTGAAAATTTCCAGACAGCTGTCAAAATCCTGATCGGCGGGCACCAGCGCGGCATTAAACGCGCCGTCATAGGTGTTGGATCCGGGGGTGCCATCCTCGCTTGACCATACGTTCAGACCATCGGCGAAGGGGGGCGGCATGAAAACCACCCCGTCGGTAAGTGCCTTGTTCATTCAATTCCCTTTCAGGTCAATAAATCTGCCAGCCCGGCGGGCCTGCGTGCGGCAATGGCAAGGCCATGCCCCAGCGCGGTCACATACGCGGGATGTCGGACGCAGCGGTCCGCAACGGGGAAAGAGGTAGCAAATGGGGTTTAAAAGGGATTAACCTAGGCGTACGCCCGCCACGCCTCTCTTTGGTCAATGCAACAGGCCCAGACGGACCTAAGATCAAGAAAACGCCAGCCAAATAGATTTCCGGTCCAGAAACAGGTACATTATGGCCTATGATCAATTTGGCCTCGCGTTGCGCGTCGCCGCCAGTTTTTTATTCACCGTCATGGTGGTCTGTGTAAAACTGACCACTGACGATATTCCCCTTGGTCAGATCATCTTTTGGCGCAGCGCCGTGGCCCTGTTGCCGCTGCTCGTCTACCTTCACCTGACCGGAGATTTACCGTCGGGGCTTTTGACCAAACGCCCTCGATCACATCTCTTAAGATGCCTCTTTGGGCTGGCGGCGATGACAACCTCTTTTGCATCGTTGAAATATCTGCCTGTCGCGGACAGCACCGTGATTGGGTATCTCACGCCGATCCTGATGCTGATCCTTGGGGGCGTCTTTCTGGGTGAGGCCATCACCCGTACCCGTGTGCTGGCCGTTAGTTTTGGGTTTCTCGGCGTGCTTGTCATGACCATCCCATCCATGGACGGCGCCCGCCCGGATGGGTATTTGATTGGTGTGGGGCTTGGTCTGATCACCGCTGTGATCACCGCGGTGGCGAAGGTGCAAATCCGCGACCTCACCAAAACGGAACATCCCGGTGCCATAGCCTTTTACTTCGCGCTGGTCTGCGCAATTGGCGGGCGTGCCACCCTGCCCTTCGGCTGGGCGTCACCCAACCTGACCAGCACGCTGTTGCTGATCGGCGCGGGATTGTCGGGCGGGCTGGCCCACATCTGTATGACCCTTGGCCTGAAACACGCCGAAACCGCCAAACTTGCCGGGATCGAGTATCTGTCGCTGGTGTTTGCTGTGGGGGCCGACCTTTTGGTCTTTAACATCTGGCCCGGGCTTAACTTCCTTCCCGCGACCCTCTTTGTGCTGATCGCCGCCTATCTGGTCAGCTTTCGCGATGGGCCAAAGAGGCAAAAACAGCCGACGGCAAAATCAAAGGTCTAACACCGGTAAAACGTCTGGCTTCATAAAAAAAGGCGCCACACGGGCGCCTTTTCATACTCGGTTTGGATTGCGGTTTAAGCCGTGACCAACTCGCCTGCCAAGCCGCGTTTGATCAACGCCACAGTTTCATCCACCCCGTAGAGGGCGGCGAAGCTGCCAAAACGCGGGCCTTGGCTGGCACCAAGCAGCACTTCGTAGAGCGCTTTGAACCAGTCGCGCAGGTTTTCAAACCCGTGCAGTTTGCCCACAGCAAAGACAATGGACTGCAGGAATTCATCGGATGTGAAATCCACCTCGGGCAGCGCGTCCTCATTGCCCATTTGCGCGTTTTTGCGGGCGATCACATCCAAGGCCGTGGCACTGTCACCAAAGGCTGCCGCCAGTTCTTCCAACGCCGCATGTTCCTGATCCGAGGGCAAGCGGAACACTTTCTCAGGTTCCACAAAGTCCTGATAGTATTTCACCGCATAGCCAGCGGCCGCATCAAGGTCGGGGTGGGTTTCAGCCGATGCCTCTGGCGCGTAGCGTTTGATAAAGCCCCAAAGTTGGTCTTTGTCATCGGCAGCGGCCACAGACGCGAGGTTCAGCAGCATAGAAAACGGCACAACCATGTTTGACTGTGGAACATCGCCGCCGTGAATATGCCAAACCGGGTTGTTCAGCTGCGCTTTGATGTCCTGGGTGTGATAGGCTTTCAGCTGTTGGTGATACTCATCCATCGCTTTCGGGATCACGTCAAAATGCATCCGTTTTGCCGTTTTCGGCTTGAGATACATGAAATAGGACAGGCTTTCGGTGGACGCGTAGGTCAGCCACTCATCAATGGAAATCCCATTGCCCGAGGTCTTGGAAATCTTCTGACCATTGGCGTCGAGGAACAATTCATAGGTGAAATGCTCAGGCGCGCGCCAGCCCAGTACACGGCAGATCGCATCATAGATCGGCGTGTTGGTGGAATGGTCTTTGCCATACATTTCGAAATCAACCTCAAGCGCGGCCCAACGGGCACCAAAATCAGGCTTCCACTGAAGCTTTACGTTGCCACCGGTCACCGGCAGCGTCCATTCGCGGCCATCTTCATCATCAAAGGTCACCGTATAGGTCTCGGCGCAGACCTTTTTCATCGGCACGTAAAGCACACGACCGGTTTCCGGGTGGATCGGCAGAAAAATCGAATAGGTCTGGCGACGCTCTTCGCGCAGCGATTTCAACATCACCGCCATGACGTCGTCATATTTCTCAACCGCACGCTTCAGAACCTCGTCAAACTGACCAGATTTGTAAAACTCCTGCGCGGAATAAAAATCGTACTTGAACCCAAAGGTATCCAAGAACCGGCGCAGCATGGCGTTGTTGTGATGGCCAAAGCTTTCATGGGTGCCAAAGGGATCTGGCACCGAGGTCAGTGGCTTTTGCAAATGTTCCTGCAGGCTTTCCGAATTCGGCACATTTCCCGGCACTTTACGCATGCCGTCCAGATCGTCCGAAAAACAGATCAGCTTGGTGGGGATGTCCGAAATCACCTCAAACGCGGTCTGGATCATCGTGGTGCGCGCCACCTCACCAAAGGTGCCGATATGCGGCAGGCCCGACGGGCCATAGCCGGTTTCAAACAGCACAAACCCCTTCTCAGGCGCGCCCTTTTGATAGCGTTTAAGCACCCGGCGCGCTTCTTCAAAGGGCCAGGCTTTCGACGCCATCGCGGCGTCACGCATCTCAGGACTGATCTGATCCGTCATCTGCTGTTTCCTTACATATCCATCGGCGCATATCCGCCCCAATCAGGACCCAATGTCCCGAAACATCTCTCCCTATTGCGATGCGCGCGTTACGTCAATATTCTGCACCGCAACAAAAGGAGCAACCTGTGCAAGATATCCCCCATTCGATGACCCCTCAGGACAGCCTGATCGCCGTGATGATGGCTGTTTCAGCCTCGGACGAAGAAATTACATCCGCCGAGCTTTTGACCATCGAGCGTGTCGTGAACCACCTGCCCGTGTTTGCGGACTATGACACGGACCGGGTGAAAACCGTCTCGCAAACTGTCTTTGACCTTTTTGCGGTTGAGGATGGGCTGGACGCGCTTTTTGGTCTTGTCCGCGACAACCTTCCAGAAAGCCTCTTTGAAACCGCCTATGCGCTGGCTTGCGATGTGGCCGCATCCGATGGTGTGCTGCAAGGGCCCGAGCTGCGGATCCTGGAAGAAATCCGCTATGAGCTGAGCATCGACCGCCTACATGCCGCCGCCATTGAACGCGGTGCGCGGGCGCGTCACATGCACCTGTAAACACCCGTTACCCTCCCCCATAAAGCCCCGCAAATCAGGCAGCCGCCAATGATCTGCGGGGCTTTTTTCATGCCCGCCCGCCGTCCGCCCACAAAAGACCGGTTTTCGTGGCAAAAAGCACCGCTTTTTTCGCGCGCACCGCTGGCATACCCGTTTGCAATGTTTCAAAAGTGGTCAATCAAGTCGCACGGGCAATCGCGCGCCTCCCCTCATCCCATCTGCAGAGGAAAAAGAAATGTCCCCCTCCTCCGACATCGACAAGACCCCCGCCCCGGATCTGTCCGAGAGCGACTATAAATTCGGCGCTGGCCAAGCATTGATCGGCGCGCAAATGCTGTTTGTGGCTTTTGGAGCGCTGGTGCTGGTGCCGCTTTTGACCGGGCTTGACCCCTCGGTGGCGCTGTTTACCGCGGGCCTTGGCACGTTGATTTTCCAGATCACCACACGCGGCCAAGTCCCTGTTTTTCTGGCCTCATCTTTCGCCTTCATCGCGCCAATCATCTATGGTGTGCAAACTTGGGGATTGGCGGCCACAACCGGAGGA
>DDMF01000022.1:23609-26893 GCA_002340515.1 Rhodobacteraceae bacterium UBA2553
GCGGCCGCCGGTCTGTTATATGTCGCGCTCAGCTTTGCCATCCGCATCTTTGGCGCAGGGTTCTTGCATAAAATCCTGCCCCCCGTTGTGGTTGGCCCGGTCATCATGGTCATCGGCCTGTCACTTGCGCCAGTCGCCGTGAACATGGCCACAGGGGTTGCCGGGGACGCGCAAATTGTGCCCAAAGGCATCGCCCTGACCCTCGCCCTTATCGCCCTTGGTGCCACCATGATCACCGCCATTCTTGGCCGTGGGATTATGCGCGTGGTGCCGATTATTGTCGGTGTCATAGCGGGTTACGTGGCCGCAGTCATTCTGGGGATGATCACCGGCGAAAGCCTGATCAACACCACAGCCGTCGCCGACGCCGCTTGGTTTGCCCTGCCCAATTTTGTCCGGCCCGAGTTTAACCTTCCCGCGATCTTGTTTATCTTGCCGGTCGCCATTGCCCCCGCCATTGAACATTTCGGCGACATCATGGCCATCAGCAGCGTGACCAAACGCGACTATATGGAAAAGCCCGGCATCCAAAACACCATGCTGGGGGACGGTCTTGCAACCACAGCGGCGGGGCTTTTGGGCGGCCCCCCCAACACCACCTATTCCGAAGTGACCGGCGCTGTGACCCTGACCCGCGCATTCAACCCCGCGATCATGACATGGGCGGCGATCTTTGCCATCGCCCTGTCGTTTGTCGGCAAACTCAGCGGCGCACTTGCCTCGATCCCGATGCCGGTCATGGGCGGCATTATGATCCTGCTCTTTGGCATGGTCACGGTTGTGGGCCTGTCCGTGGTGGCAAAGCTTGGCGATAAATTGGTCGAGGCGCGCAATATGGTGATTGTATCCACCGTGTTGATCATCGGACTTGGCGGGCTGACGCTGAGCTTTGGCGAAGGTTTCACCCTCGCGGGGATCGGCCTGTCAGGTGTCACAGGTTTGGTTCTGAACCTGATCTTGCCCCGCGTCAAAGAAGCGACGTAATTCGCCCGCATTCCACCTTTGAAAACCAAAACGCCGCGCAGCCCCCCCGGAGGCGCGGCGTTTTTCATGTCAGACACAAAGGCGTGATCGTTCCGATCTTGAAGCGGGTTGGGAAAGCCCCATATTCCCGTGATCAAAACTTTAAAGAGTTTAAACATTCGCAGTTTTTGCCTTTAAAGAGTTTAAAGTTAGGGGATCAAAATGTTGCAAGACTTTAAAGTTACAAATCGCTGGCCCGCCGCCAACCCGGATGTCATTCAGCTCTATTCGCTGCCCACACCAAACGGTGTGAAAGTGTCGGCCATGCTCGAAGAAACGGGTCTGGCGTATGAGGCGCATCTGGTCAGCTTCGCCAGTGATGATCAGTTCACGCCCGAGTTTCTGTCGCTGAACCCCAACAATAAAATCCCCGCGATCATTGACCCAAATGGGCCTGATGGTGCGCCATTGCCTTTATGGGAAAGCGGTGCTATTTTGATTTATCTCGCTGAAAAATCAGGGAAATTTCTACCACAAGACCCCGCCAAAAAAGCAGAAACCCTGCAATGGTTGATGTGGCAAATGGGCGGTTTGGGGCCGATGCTTGGCCAGTTCGGATTTTTCCATGCCTTTGCCGGCAAAGAGATCGAAGACAAACGCCCACGTGATCGTTACCTGACCGAAGGCAAACGCCTGTTGGGTGTTTTGGACGCGCGTCTTGAGGGTCGCGACTTTATTATGGGCGAGGAGTACACCATCGCCGACATCGCCGCTTGGCCGTGGATCCGTGCCATTTTGACGACATATAACGCGGCGGATGAGATGGAATTATCAAGCCTTTCCAACGTGATGCGTTGGTATGATACCTGTTCAACCCGCCCAGCATCACAGGCGGCGGTGAACATTCCACCACGCCCCTGACGCCAAACAAGGGGTCACGTGCCGTATAGCGTGGCCCAGCGATTGATCAGTTTATGTTGGAGCAGGCGTGATCGTCTGCTCCACCCCTGTGCGCCCTGCGGACGCTCACGATTCGCCCGTTTAATCGCGCGGCGTTGTTTCAGATCCGCGGTGAAGATCGCAAACACCATTGGCGTTCCATCTGCAGCAACAATATATCCGGACAACGCACTTACAAAATTGAGCGTACCGGTTTTTGCTCGCACTTTATACGCTGCGGATTTAAGCGCCTTTCCGTCCGGGCCGCGCGCAGGGATCTCTTTCAGCAACCGGTGCAAATCACCGTCAGCCCCCAAGGAAACAAGGGCATTCACCATATCTTGCGCCGAGATGCGCGAGGCGTCGGACAGTCCGGAATGATCCACAAAATTTGCGGATTTTGCCCCAAGGCTGCTCTGCACCCAGGTCGACATTTCCCGAGCCGAGGCAGAAAGCGAGCTTGCGGATACCCCTCTTTTTCGCGAAGCGGACAACCCAATTACTTCGGCTGTCAGATTGGTTGAGTATTTCAACATGCTGCGTGCGATATCCCCAAGCGGCACGCTGGATTGCGACGCCACCACCGTGCCGCTGGGCATCTTTTGTGCAACCTGCGGTTTTGACAATTGGATCCCTTGAGACCGCGCCAGCACCTGAAACACTTCTGCGGCATATAGATCCGGTCTGCGCACAGGCAACCAGCGTGATCCCCCCTTGCCCAAAGCGCCTTTGGCTACGGTCCAATTGTCCACGCCAGAGGAGGCTTTGTAGGTGTAAACCGGCAGGCTTCTATTCACGATTTTCATCCGTGACATCGACACGGCTGGACGGAAATGATCTGACCGCGCATCCATCGCAACCGAATAGCTTTCCCCGGAGCGTTTCCATTCGAAATGCACACGGTTGTGGTTCAGGTTAAGCCCCGAGATTGCGGGATTATATCCCAAATGATCCGGTTGATCCGGGTCGATTTCCGCCACATATGGAAGCGCATCAGAATAGACCTTATATGCCCCGGTCACGCCTGAAATACCCTTGGCTTTCAGCGTCTTCACAAGTTGTGCCAAACCATCGGTATCCAGCACAGGATCCGCCCCACCCTCCAAGATCAGATCGCCCTGTATCTTGCCAGATTTGATTGGCCCCGTGGCAACCACCTGTGTGGAAAAACGATGCCCTGCGCCCAGATGGGCCAGCCCATAGGCTGTCGTGATCGATTTGGCGACCGATGCCGGCGGCAAGCCAACATTCGGATTACGGGCCTCAAGCACCAGTCCGGTGCGTGCATCCGCAACCACATAACCGATCTCTCCGCTCAAATTCGCCTGCGCAATAAGTGCGTCAACGGGGGACACGGTCCGTTTGATGAAATCCGCAGGCCG
>DDMF01000022.1:26951-31114 GCA_002340515.1 Rhodobacteraceae bacterium UBA2553
CGCCCACCCCAGCCCGCTGCCCAATCCCGCCAAAAGAGCGCGTCGTGTAATTGTCTTTATCATGTGGCGAGTTAACCCGCTCGGCACATCCAATTCAAGACAAGATCAATTGGGGAGTGGTTACAAAATCGGCCCAGATCGTCGCACGCTTTACGACGTCTCACCAATTCCCATCCGCACGAATTTGGGTCGAGGACACGTCAACCATCGGGACGTTCACAAGGCTCCAGCACGGCGCGGGCTTTTGCGACAATGCCCGCGCATCCCGCCCCCGCAATCGCGACGTGCGATAGATCAACGCCGCAGGTGACGTGCGCGCGGCCACCCGATCCCCCGGTCGGGCGATGACGCCAATCGGGACATTGTCCATAATCCACTGCCAACGATCCCAATGATGGAAACCTGCCAGGTTATCCGCCCCCATGAGCCAGACAAACCGGACATCGGGATAGAGCCGCATCAACGCCTCCAGGGTTTCAGCGGTGTAACGCGTGCCGGTTTTGGCCTCGAGATCCGAAACCACCACGCGCGGATGTTGCATTTTTTTGCGCGCATGAGCCAAGCGTTGTGCCATTGGTGCAGGGCCATGGGATTTCAATGGATTGCCCGGCGTGACCAACCACCACACCTGATCCAACCCAAACCGCTTTAACGCCTCGCGGGTCAAATGCACATGCCCGTCATGGGCCGGATCAAAAGACCCCCCCAACAGGCCAATAACCTGACCTGACGCTGCATTTGGCAAATTATATCGCATAATAGCTGTCATAATGGCCTTGCCCTAGCGCGAGCCAATTGCCCTCGTCCAGCGAAATCGCTATTCCCCTCTGAAACCGCGACTTTTATACGGAGCATCCCAATGGCCGCTTATCAATATGTCTACCACATGGACGGCGTTTCCAAGACCTATCCGGGTGGCAAGAAATGCTTTGAAAACATCCGTCTGAGCTTTCTGCCCGGCGTGAAAATCGGCGTTGTTGGTGTGAACGGCACCGGTAAATCGACCCTGATGCGCATTATGGCGGGGATGGATAAAGACTTCACTGGCGAAGCTTGGGCGGCTGAGGGCGCCAAAGTTGGTTATCTTCCGCAGGAACCGACGCTCGACGAGAGCCTTGATGTGCGTGGCAATGTGATGCTGGGCGTGGCCGAGAAAAAAGCCATTCTTGATCGTTATAACGAACTTGCGATGAATTATTCGGATGAAACCGCCGAAGAGATGGGCAAGCTGCAAGATGAGATCGACGCCCAGAACCTTTGGGATCTGGACGCTCAGATTGACGTCAGCATGGAGGCCCTTCGTTGCCCACCGGATGGCGCAGATGTTGCGACGCTTTCTGGCGGTGAAAAACGCCGTGTCGCCCTGTGTAAACTGCTGCTTGAAGCGCCTGACATGCTGCTTTTGGATGAACCGACCAACCACTTGGACGCAGAAACCATCGCCTGGCTGCAACAGCATTTGATCGACTACAAAGGCACCATCCTGATCGTCACCCACGACCGCTATTTCCTGGATGATATCACCAGCTGGATCCTTGAACTCGACCGTGGTCGCGGCATGCCATATGAGGGCAATTACACCGCGTGGCTTGAGCAAAAAGCCAAACGTCTGGCGCAAGAAGCCCGCGAAGACAAATCCAAGCAAAAGACGCTGGAACGTGAATTGGAATGGATGCGTCAGGGTCAAAAAGCCCGCCAAGCCAAGCAAAAAGCGCGGATCAATGCCTATAATGAGCTTGCTGATCAGTCCGAGCGCGAAAAAGTGGGCCGCGCCCAGATCGTCATTCCCAACGGCCCGCGTTTGGGTTCAAAGGTGATTGAAGTTGCGGGTCTGAAAAAGCACATGGGCGACAAGCTCTTGATCGAAGGTCTTGATTTCTCGCTGCCACCCGGCGGCATTGTCGGCGTGATCGGCCCCAACGGTGCGGGTAAATCCACGCTGTTTAAAATGCTCACGGGGCAAGAACAGCCGGATGAGGGCACGATTGAGCTGGGCGATACGGTTCAGCTGTCTTACGTCGATCAGTCGCGCGACGATCTGATTGATGGCGAAACCGTTTGGCAGGCCATCTCTGGCGGGGCCGAACTGATTGAACTGGGCGATGCGCAAGTGAACTCGCGCGCTTATTGCTCGTCATTCAACTTCAAGGGCGGCGATCAGCAAAAAACACTGTCGCTCTTGTCGGGTGGGGAACGCAACCGAGTGCATATGGCGCGGCTGTTGAAAGAAGGCGGCAATGTGCTGTTGCTCGATGAACCGACCAACGATCTGGACGTTGAAACCCTTCGTGCGCTCGAAGATGCGCTGGTGGATTTCGCCGGCTGCGCCGTGGTCATTTCGCACGACCGCTTCTTCCTTGACCGGATCTGTACGCATATTCTGGCGTTTGAAGGCGAAGCACATGTGGAGTGGTTTGAGGGCAACTTTGAAGATTACGAAGAGGATAAGAAGCGACGGCTTGGGGCCGATGCTTTGGAGCCGAAGCGAATGAAACATAAGAAGTTTTCGAGATAAACAAAATGGCCCCACTTTGGGGCCATTTTTTATCGGCGCGAGACAGCGGATTTGACATCAAATCCGCGTTCGCGCGCCCGAGCACAACACGCTTTACCCGCCTGTTTTCATGAAGCATTCTGCTTTTAAGTGCGGAGAACACTTAAAAGGGATATTTATGAAGAAGCTTTATATTTTCGGCAATGGATTAGGTCGTGCATTTGATAACGAGTTCTACTCCCTAACTCGTGCACTCCAAGTATCATGGGGTGAGAATGGTCCACTAAGTGAAGAACAACGCCAGCTTATAAACGGCTGCCTAGACGACGAATTGGTCGAAACAGAAGCAGACGCTCCCACTTCGGAAGAGCAACTTCGCGACCTTCAACGTGTGGTCGATGCGTGTGATCTAATTACCAGCTTTCAAGGCCGGGCTGATTGCCAAGAAGGGTGGTTAACCCAACAAGGATTAGAATTCCCACAGGCAGTGCGCAGATACTTCCATCATGCAGCGTCACAATTTCATGACCTCAACAAGTGTCTGCCAACCAACTTTGCAAAAAGTTTTAGAAACTTCGTACGAGAACACCGCCCACATATAGCTACTTTAAACTATGACGACCTGCTCTATGAGGCTTATGTAGGCCACGATATTGCAGAAGGTCATCTTCTACGCGATGGTTTCTTTGGGGAATTTGATTTTGATCGGCATAAACGCTTGTTCAAACCCAAAAAAGAAGGGTGGTTTCTTCACCTGCATGGTTCACCTCTCTTTGTAACAAGGGAGGGAGTTGATAGAAAACTGACAAGAGCTCAATTGCGCGAATATAATGGTGCTGAAAAAACTCATCTTGTCTTAACGCATGCCAAAAGCAAACCAAGTGCAATTCGATCTTCCACTATTCTAAATGCCTACTGGCAAGAACTCGACAGGATACTGAGCAAACCAACTGAAGTGACCCTATTTGGTTACGGAGGTATGGACCTACATTTGAATAGGTTGTTGTCGGAAACGGATGATCACGTAAAGGTCCGCATTGCGTCAAGGACTCCTACAAAAAAACGCGATGCCAGAAAAGGTTGGAACAAACGCATCCGTGGTAAAGACATCCCAAAAGAAAACTTTATCTTCCTAGATAATCTAATGCGCTTTGATCAATGGTAAACGTATCAGCAGTCAAATCGCATTGGAACTTGGGCTAAACCTAGCCCGGCACCTGCACCTTATTCCCGTCATCATCCAAGGCCACAAAGACAAACACACCCTCGGTGACCTTGGTTTTTGATCGGCCCCGGTCCCGTTCCGACCACGCTTCCAGTTGGATCGCTAACGACGTATTACCCACGCGGCCCACGTCGCCATAGATGCACAGCACGTCGCCAACTTTCACGGGTGCGATGAATTTCATCGCGTCAATCGCCACGGTGGCCACCCGCCCCCCGGCGCGTTCAGCGGCCAGAACACCCCCCGCAATATCCATTTGTGACAGCACCCAGCCACCAAAAATATCACCCGCGACATTGGTGTCGGCGGGCATGGCCAGCGTGCGTAGGATGATGTTGCCTTCTGGTTCTTCGCTCATGCTGCGGTCCTCTCGCGCGGGTTTTCCCTTAAAGCGTTTCGGTTTTAACCTGACACAGGGGAAAATCGAAACGCGGTAAGAGATAT
>DDMF01000022.1:31150-56346 GCA_002340515.1 Rhodobacteraceae bacterium UBA2553
TCTCAAGTTTACCCCGAAACACTTTAGGTAACCGGAAGTGCCCGCAGGCTCAAGCAAAGCGCAACGTCACATAGCAAAAAGGCGCGCTTTGGCGCGCGCCTTAGAGTGCAGGATCGTCGGCAAAAGATCAGAGCTTTTCAGCCTCGGCAACCTCACGAAGTTCGGTCAGAAGATCAAGCAATGTCTCCATCTTTTCTACGCCAAACCGCGCCTCTAGGTTCTCATAAATCCGCGACGCTTTGCCTGACATCTCGTCATATTTCTTGACCCCAGCCGGGGCGATTTTTACCCGGCGACGGCGACCATCGCTGTCATCCACACGTTCAATCAACGCGCGTTCCGACAGATTTTTCAAAATCCGACTTAGGCTGGGCGGCATCAACACACAGCGTTCCGCAAGTTCTGTGGCGCAACAGGCTTTGCCCTCGGCGAGAACCCGGATCACCCGCCATTGTTGTACGGTCAGGTCAATCTGGTCCAGCTCGTGGCGAAACGGCTTCAGCGTCGCCTCGCGGGCGTGCAAAAGCGCAATGGGAAGGGCGCGATCTAGACTTTTCATCGGTGTGTCCTTTTTCCGATTGCCGCATGGAGTGCACTCCATGAGTTGCGACTGAACCGGGTTACAATTTCCTGAACTTCGAGGCTGGGGATAAGCGGCGTATCATCTGGCTCACAGCCATTCGCGCCATCAGAAATGGCGTCAACCAGCACCTCGCCGCCAAGCATGCGACTCCGCCCAACGGGACGATGCCCCTTGGCCTTCAAGGTCGCGTGCATGGGCTGATCACCCAGATTTACGCACGCGCCCAATCCGCAGCTGAATTCAAACGAAAGATGCGGCATCAAGCCCCTTTCTACGACGATCCTTAACCGTATTCAGGGCAGGCATGCGCGAGATCATTTCAAGCGCAACAATTGTCCTGCGAGAATTCGGAACAGGTAAATCTTAAGGGGAAACGATATTTTCACCTTGCCATAGATCAAATTGCGCCAAGACAGCATCGGAAAATTCTGCGTCGTTGATATGGCAATCAAGCTCGATCACCTGCACATTTTCAGGGCAATGGGTGCGGAATTCCTCAAGAAACGCGGCCAGTCCCTCTGCGTTATGCAGCGGGCCACCAGGGCGATCCCATTCATTTCCGCCTTGCGTGGGCAAGATCGCAAGTGTTGGCCCCTTTGCGCCCGCAAGCTGGGCACACATCGCACGGGCCATTTCCCTGCGTTGGTCTGAGGTCATCATAACCGAGGACAACAGGCGGTTATGGGCGTGAACCTCTTGCCCAGACAGTTTTTCTGGGGTTGCCTGCCAGCCCACAATATCCACCAAATCATAACAGCCGATGGAGACCATTTGAGGGGTCGAGGACGCCCCCGCATGTGTCATCCGGTCGGGCCCTGCGGATATTGCAGACCCCATGATGTGGTTGCCCAACTCTTGTGGTGCAAAATCCATCACAGCGGCAAAGGCGCCCTCAGCGGCGAGGCTTTCGAACGCCCGCCCACCCATACCGGTGGCGTGGAAAACCGCAACTTCGAAACCACGCGCCTCAAGGGCTGGTTTCAAGTTCACCATATAGCGCAGCACCGTTTTCCCAAAGCTGGTCATTCCAATTAGGGGTTTGGAGAAGCTGGGCTTTTCAACGGCACGCGCCGCGCCCAATACCGCCCCTGCGGCCTGTGACAGCGAAGCTTTGCAGATGGAATTAAGCCCGTATAGCCCGCCCGCCCAAAGGATCATCTGAACATCGGCAGGTAAGCGTTCTGGCGGGATTAGCGGCGAAAAGCTGACCGTCGACACGACATATTTTGGCACACCAATCGGCAGCGCCTGACACAGGTCCAGCGCCAGATCTGTCCCCATTGTGCCACCAAGCACGATGAGTCCATCAAACACCCCTTCGCGGTAGAGTTTCAACGCCAACATCGCTGATCCCACGGCCATAATTTGCATGGCGGTGTTCTCATCACCACTGTCGATGGCCGCTTGGATTGAGGATCCGCTCGCCTCAGCCACGTCATGTTTCGAATAATCGCAAGGCACGCTTGGATCCCCAAGAACGGACACATCCATGGTTTTGACCGCCCCACCCTGCCCTCGGATCACGTCAGAAAGATAATTCAGTTCGTCATCTTTGGTGTCATAGGTACCCACCACCAGAATTGTCTTGTCCGTCATAAGCTGATCCACGCCGTCTTAAGGTCAAAATATTTGTCAAAGGCATGCATGGATTTATCATGCCCATTGCCGGATTGTTTCACGCCCCCAAGAGGCACAGAATTATCCGCCCCTCCGTAGGTATTTACATGCACAACACCTGCCTGAATGGCGCGCACCATCTTATGCGCGCGTGAAAGGTTCGACGTCCAAACCCCTGCGGACAAGCCATAATTTGTCGAATTGGCAATGCGCACAGCTTCCTCATCTGATGAAAAGCGCGTCACCGCCAACACCGGACCAAACACTTCGTTTTGGGCCACATTGTGGGTGGGTTGCACGCCGGTTAGCACCGTTGGCTCCATATACCACCCACCAGTCTCCTGCATCACGCGACCGCCGCCCAAGGCAAGATCCGCGCCCTCTTCCAAGGCTTTGGACACAAAACCAAGGTTGCCCTCGAGCTGCGGAAGATTGTTCACCGCACCAATGTTTGTGGACATCTCCAACGGGTTTCCCACCTGCATCATGGCGGCGTGACGGGTGAGCGCGAGCACGAATTCATCATGCACGCTGTCTTCGACCAAAAGGCGTGATCCTGCGATGCACACCTGTCCCGCGTTGCGGAAAATCCCCGCAGCGGACATTTTTGCGGCGGCTTCAAGATCGGGCGCATCGGCGAACACAATGTTCGGGGATTTCCCGCCAAGCTCCAGATAACATCGTTTCAGGTTTGAACGCGCTGAGTATTCCAACAACCGTCGACCAACGCCGCCGGAGCCCGTGAACACCAAAACGTCCACATCCATTGACATGGCCAGCGCTTCGCCTGTCACAGCCCCCTCACCGGTCACCACATTCAGCACGCCATCAGGCAGGCCCGCTTCAGACGCCAGCTCCGCAACCCGCAATAGCGTGAGCGATGCGGTTTCGGCCGGTTTTAGAACCACGGAATTCCCAGCGGCCAATGCTGGCGCCAACTTCCACGCCCCGATCATCAGCGGGAAATTCCACGGAACAATTGCGCCCACGACGCCGACTGGGTCTTTATGCACAAGGCCCAAAACGTTCTCAGCCGTTGGTGCCACTTCACCATGAACCTTATCCAATGCCTCAGCATAATAACGGAACGTCCCCGCAGCGGACCCCGGTTCAGCCTTGATCGCCATGCCAATTTCGGTGCCATTGTCCCGAACACCAAGAACTGCCAATTCCAACGCATTTTCTTCAATCAAATCCGCCAGCTTGTGCAGCACTTTCTTACGCACAGCAGGGGCCGCGCGCGACCAACGACCATCATCAAAAGCCCGCCGCGCCGCAGCAACGGCCCGGTCCACATCCGCCTTTGAGGCACGAATGATTGTGGTTAGCTTTTGTCCGTTGATCGGCGAGAGAACGTCTTGCGTTTCCCCCGCACCTTCTTCCCACGCTCCGTCAATATAAAGTTTCTGCGGCGTGACAGGATGGCGGGAAAGCTCGTTGATGCGTGACTGGTCGACCATTCGTTGGCCTTTCTTTTTGTGTGATCCAGCCAGACCCGGCGGAAATGCAGGATCAGGACCAGAATAATCATGACAAAGAGGATCGCCGCAATTGGGCGATCGATGAAATCAAGGGGTGTTTTCACGCGCGCCATGGCCGAGCGGAGTTTCACTTCCATAATGCCGCCCAGAACCATGCCCAGCACAATCGGAACAACAGGCAGTTGCAGGCGTTTCATCACAAAGCCAAAGATACCAAAGGCTGCGGCTAAAATGCAGTCGGTGAACGAATTGCGCAGCGAATAGACGCCCACAAAACTTAAGATCAGGATGCAAACCCCAAGGAACCGGTTGGGGATTTTCACCACTTTGATCAGCTGATTGGTGGCGATCAAAAGGAAGATGACCACCAGAACATTCAGGATTAGCAATGCCAAATACAATGCGACCACAAAATCCATGTCATTTTGGAACAATTGTGGTCCGGGAATGACATTGTGCACGTAGAACACGGACAGCATCATCGCCGTGAGTGCCTCGCCTGGAATACCAAGCGCCAAAAGCGGGATCATTGCAGCCCCCGGAACTGCATTATTGGCGGTCTCGGCCGCGATTAAACCTTCAGACGAGCCATGGCCAAAATCCTCCGGGCGTTTTGAGGATTTTTGCGCGTAAGTGTAGGACATAAACTGCGCGGTAAACTCGCCCACGCCGGGGATCATCCCCATCAGAACGCCGAGGCTGGCCGAAACGCCCGCGATACGGGGATGGCGTGCAAGCTCTCGAAACCCTTGAAAGAAACTGCCTTTAAGCTTGGTCAGGCGAACCTTTTCATCGTCGCCTTGCAGCAGTGTAAAGGCTTGGCTTAATGCAAAAAGGCCAAGCACGACCACAATCAGGTTCACGCCACCCGACAACCACGATTGGTCGTATGTATAGCGTTTGGAAAAGCTCGCTGTGTGCAAACCGATTGTGTTCAGCCAGATGCCAAAACACGCCATCGCCGCCGCGATCAGCGTGTGTTTATGATGTGCTGTGACAACTAAAATCAGCCCAAGCAGCGCCGCCAAAAAGATCTCGCGTGACCCAAACATCGGGGCAATTTTTGCCAAGATCGGCGCGAAGAAAATCAGGCAGATCACTGAGAAGATACCGCCGAAAAATGATGAGCTATAGGCCAGTGACAGCGCGCGCCGCGCCTCGCCCCGCGTGGTCATCGGGTAGCCATCATAGGTGGTCAGCGCATTCACCGCCGTGCCCGGCGTGTTGATCAGAATTGCGGGGATTGATCCGCCATACATCGAGCTTCCGTAAATGCCCAAAAGCACGGTCAGCCCCACTATTGGGTCCATTGAAAATGTCGCGGGCAACAGGATCGCAATGGCAACCGCTGGCCCCACACCGGGAATGGCGCCGATCAGAACGCCGCCAACAGAACCAACAAACAGTGCAAGCGCCACGTCCCAGCGCGCAAGATAGGACGAGCTTGCGCCAATCTGTTCCAGAAATGCATAGATCAGGTCCATTGCGCCCTCAGAAGTTCAGGATGAAGAAAGAGCGCAGCGCGCCGGGGAGGTGTTCGTAAAACGCAGCGCCGGGAATTTTTACCTGTAGAAAGCTTTTGAAAACCAGCACCACACATAGGGCAAATCCGATGGAGACCCAAAACATCAGCCGGCTGCGATATCCGATCCGCCATGTCAAAAGAGGTGCAAACAGCAATGTCATTGGAAGGTATCCAAGGATCGGAACCAAGACGACATAAGCCAAAAACCAACCGGCCCATTCAAAGACAGACAGCCAGATTTTGAACTCACGCCGATCCACCCAATGCATGAACAACCATGCCAAACGAACGGTCGCAATCAGCCCAACATAAGGTGCGGCACGCAAAGGCCCCAACCAAAGAGAAAGCGACAGCGCTGTGAATGCCCAAAACAGGCTTTCCGCCCACTGGAACCAATCCGCTTCGCGCATCCAACGCGGCAGGGTACGGGGCTTTTTGGGCAATTGCCAAAAATGAAGTGCTGTAAACAACACCATCCCGCCGACACCTATCGCCGGCCAGAAGCGCGGCTGCGAGAAAAGCGATTTTTTGCTCAACCACTTGGTCTGCTCTTCAATGCCAGCGAGCAGCACCAGAGCACAGATCAAAAACAGGGCGGCAAACAGGATCTGACCTCGGATGGGCCGGTCAGGATGTTCGGAAATCTCGTCGCTCATTCCAGCCTCATGCTCCGTGGTTGATGCAAAATTATTTCAAAAAAGGGCCGCAGAAGCAGCCCCTTTTCACGTGCTCAGTTATTGAAGGATTTCACCGATAACGGCCACAGTGGCCTTATCGCCAGCGATACGTTCAGCTGATTTTTCAGCATCCATCCAATAGACCAACGCTCCTGTTTCTTTGGCAACAGCCTGCGCGCGTTCACTCATGACGGTTTTTGCTGCAACCGCCGCGATTTTCTCGCGCACATCCGCAGGTGTGTCTTTCCCAACAAAAAGCCCGTTCCACAGCGCGATATCCAAGGTTTTTTCCAATTCACCAACTGTGGGTGCATCAGGGACAAGAGAAATACGCTCATCCGTGACAGCCATCAGAACTTTCACGTCATCCAAGCAGGGTAAGATCAACTGAAGTGTGGTGTTGATGACATCCGCATCACCCGAAGCCAGAGTGTTGCAATCCAACGCGTCAAATGCCGCGTCTGACCCCCATTCAAACCCTGCATTCACAGCAAAAGCTTTGGTCACCTGCGTTGGAGTCAGAACATCACCAAAATGCCCCAAGGCCACGTCGTTGTCCTTCGCATAAGCCGCCAGCTCTTCCATCGTGCTATAAGGCGCATCGCCTTTGGCGGCGACCACAAACGGATAAGTCAGGAAGATGCCGATCGGGTCGAACTTCTCTGGGGTCAGCTCATCAATACCAATCTCATGCCCGATCACCGGCACGGCGGGAACAAAGCTGCCGATTGTGTATCCATCTGCGGGGGCAGTTGCCACATCAATCGCACCAGGGAATGGTCCACCGCCGCCACCCGGCTTGTTCACAACAGCTGCAGAGATGCCATATTCTGCCTGAAAATCCTCAGCGATCATTCGCGTCAGGACGTCTTCGAGATCACCGGGGGGCCATGGTACGATAAAGCTCACAGGTTTTTCCGGGTACTCAGCAAGTGCAGGTGCCGCAAGCGCAGTCAGTGCGACGCCAACCAGTCCTGCCATCAGGCTAGATTTCTTCATGACATTCTCCCTATTTAGTCATTTGTATCGGTTCATTATCTGAACCATCGGTTTTAAAATAGATTGACAGAGGGGGATACTTCCTGTCAAGAAAACATTGAACAAGTGAAGAATTAAGGCGCAAAGTTTTGCGCATTCACCAACAAAGGACCGTAATCCAGACCATGGGAACCGCCTCCAAAGCACTGTCGCTGTTGAACTATTTCACCAGAGCCGCCCCAAAAATTGGGCTGAGTGATCTGGCGAGGCATTCGGGATACAACAAAGCAACCGTGCATCGGTTGCTATCGGAACTGGCGCAACATGGATTCGTTGAGCAGATCGGGTCTGGCCGTGAATACCGGCTTGGGCCCGCCTTTCTAAGACTTGCGGCGCTGCGTGAAAATGCTGTGCCGATGCGGGAACTGGCCACGCAAACCCTTACCGAACTAAGCAATACAACAGGAGAAACGGCACATATGTCGCTTCTCAACGGGGACGTGCTTTCGTCCTTTTCCTACACCTATTCCTCGGCGCACGGCACCATGGTGATGATGGAAGATGCAGAAGTTTTGGATTTACACGCCACCAGCTCTGGTCTGGCCGTTCTTGCCCACTCCAGTGCACAGTTTATTGACAATATCTTAAGCGCCCCGTTGATCAAACGAACACCAGAAACCGAAACAGACCCCGACGTTATCCGCGCCATGCTTCCTGATATTCGCGCCACCGGCATCGCCACATCCATTGGCGGTTACGAACAGGACGTTCATTCCTATGCCGTTCCCGTTTTTGACGCGAACAGCGCTTGTATTGGCGCGGTTGCCGTTGCCACACCTGTTGCCCGTATGACCGATCCACTTGGTGAGCAGATAAAATCAGAGCTCACCACCCGCACCGCCACACTCACCCGCCTTTTGGGCGGTTTTCCACCTGACACTTTTCCAACATTTTTGCAGGCGAACCCGCCGCAAACAGGAGGCTGACATGAAAGATTCGAACTTTCTTAAGGAAAAAAACGCACGTTCTCTTTGGCATCCAATGGCCCACCCGGCCGATTGCCAAAACAACCCTCCGACCATCGTAACGGGCGCGCAAGGCGTCCGTATCACCGACATTGATGGGCACGAAGTGGTCGACGGCGTTGGCGGGCTTTGGAATGTAAACCTTGGGTTCTCCAGCCAACCAATCAAAGACGCCATCGCCGCCCAATTGGATCAGCTTCCGTATTACTCAATTTTCCGCGGCACCACCAATGATCAGGTGATTGAACTCGCGGAAGAATTGCGGGAGTTCTTTGAACCTGACGGGCTGACGCGTGCGTTTTACACCTCTGGCGGGTCTGACAGCGTTGAAACCGCGCTGCGTTTGGCGCGGCAATATCATAAGATCAAAGGAGAACCCGGACGGGTGAAGTTCCTCTCGCTGAAAAAGGGGTATCACGGCACCCATATGGGCGGCGCATCCGTGAATGGAAACGCCAATTTCCGCACGCAATATGAACCCCTTTTGCCGGGCTGCTACCACATCCCTGCCCCTTACACCTATCGCAATCCGTTTAACGAAACGGATCCGGAGAAGTTGGCTCAACTGTGTTTGCAGGCGATGGAAGATGAGATCGCATTTCAAGGCGCGGGCACAATCGCCGCGATGATTATGGAACCAATCCTTGGGGCCGGCGGCGTGATTGTGCCCCATGAAAGCTTTATGCCCGGTGTGCGCGCGATATGTGATAAACACGGTATTTTGTTGATCGCGGATGAGGTCATCACCGCCTTTGGTCGCACCGGAAGCTGGTCAGGATCACGGCTTTGGGGCGTCAAACCCGATATGATGTCGACCGCAAAAGCCATCACCAATGGCTATTTCCCCTTTGGCGCGGTCATGATCGCAGAACATGTGGCCGAGACCTTTGAAAAGGATGAAACAGGAAAAGCCGCGATTGGCCATGGCTACACCTATTCCGGTCATCCGGTTGGGGCAGCCGCGGCCTTGGCCTGTCTTAAGGAAACCAAACGTCTGAATGTTCGTGAGAATGCGGCCGCACGTGGCGCCGAGCTGTTTGCAGGTTTGCAATCTCTGGGGCAGGAGTTTGATGTCATTGGCGATGTTCGCGGCGGGCATGGATTGATGTGCGCATTAGAACTGGTCTCAGATCGCGACACAAAAGCGTCCATCGACAAAGCCAGCACCGCGACACTGCAAGAGGTCGCGTATCAGAATGGCGCAATGGTGCGCATTTCAGGCCCAAATGTGATCCTGTCACCGCCGCTGGTCCTGACATCAGAAGATGTGCAGCTGATCCTTGGCGCGCTAAAAGCAGGCTTTTCTGCACTCTGATCTGGCTTGAAAATGTGAAAGGTGCCAGTACGTTCTGGCGCCTTTTCAGCGATGCTGATCTATCAGAATTGGATACCCATCCGGATCTGTGACCATAAAGCTGGCCGGGCCATCCTCGGCGCCTTGCTCTTGCGACACGGCAATGCCCTGTTCTATCAGGCGCGCCTTTATCGCGCGCACATCCTCAAACGGGTCAATATTGGTGGCCGATTGGCTCCACCCCGGATTAAAGGTCAGCATCGCACCGTCGAACATACCTTGAAACAGGCCAATCAACGTATCGCCCTGTTTCATAATCAGATAGTTATGCTCTTCAGTTCCACCAAAAGCTTCAAAGCCTAAAGCTTGGTAAAATTCCTTTGATTTGGCCAGATCTGTGACCGCCAAGCTGACGGAAAATGCACCAAGTGACATCGCGTGCTCCTTTTCTCAAATGGAGTTCTACAGTAGCAGACTTTTGCGTGTCTAGACAGGTTTCGGCGCTTAGGTCAGAACCGTCAGGCGAATGCCATCCAAATCATCAGACATGATAATCTGACAAGACAATCGCGACCCATCCGACACTTCACCATCCGCCATATCCAGCATCGCCTCTTCAAATTCGCCCTTTTCACCGGCTTTCTCGCGCCATGCGTCGGACACATGAACATGACAGGTGGCACAGGAAAGTGATCCTCCGCACTCACCTTGAATGCCCGCCACGTTATTATTTTGTGCCGCTTCCATGAGGTTTAGACCCGCAGCCACATCAGCTACAACTTCCTCTTCCCCAGGCAAGACCCAGGTTACTTTCATCTTTATTCTCCCTTTTAATTTCGTCAGTTAGAGCGTTTCCAGTTCACATTGTATCGCTTGTTCGCTGCCTTTCGCTTCGCTCAAACGCAAAAAAGCGATGACAGATGCTTCAATGAAAACCGGAAACGCTTTAGACAAAGTTCACATAGAAATCACGCAGCCCGTCCCCTTCAAGGTCGCGGGTCTTAATCACCTCTTTGCGCTTCATAAAGACGTGATTATCAACCAGCAGCTGCCCCACCCGTTCGCTGAGCACATGGTCGGCTTCCAGATCACTCATCGCGGCTTTCAGATTAACCGCAGTGCCATCGCGCGCATCGGTACGATCAAAGCCGTCGCCAGTTTCCATTGGGCCAAGTGCATACCCATTTTCAACCCCCAGCAATGCCGCCTGCAAGACAGCGGCGACAGCGGTATAGGGGTTGGCCGTTGCATCCGCCATTCGATGTTCAAGCCGAGACTTGGCCCCGCCCTCGCCCGAAATGCGCGTGGTCACATTGCGATGATCCCCACCCCAATTGCGCCAATAGCCAGACAAGGATCCCGGTTGCAAACGCTGGTAGGAATTCGCGGTGGGGGCCACCAAACCAGACAAACCTTTATGGTGATGCATCAGCCCTGCGATACAGCCCCGCGCCAGTTCATTCATATTCTCAGGCCCGCCAACCGGGCCATTATCAAGCGCATTGTTGCCGTTCTCATCGCGGAAGGAAAAGTTGATATGCATGCCAGAACCGCCAGCCTCTGCGATGGGTTTGGGCATGAAGGTCAGCACCAATCCATGCTCTAACGCCACCTCGCGCGCCATTTGACGAAAGAGCACAATGTCATCGAGCTGCTTTAACGCCTCATCAAAGGTCAGCGTAAATTCAAACTGGGGGCTGTCATATTCCGCGGTGATCATATCAAGGTTGAACCCCAGATTGTCAGCACGTTCCCAAATGTCATCGGTAAAGCGGAGGGGGTCGGAAAAAGGCCCTGTTCCGTACACCACACCACCCGGCGCATCATAGGGCACAAGGCGCCCAATTTCATTGGCCATCAGCGCAAAGCACTCAAGCTCAATGCCAATCATCGGCGTTAAACCACGGGCTTTCCACGCCGCAATCGCGCGTTTTAGGGCTTGGCGACCACAAAGTTCCAAGGGTTCTCCGTGATGATCATACAGATCGCCAATAACAATCTTGGTTGAGCTTTCCCAACTGTCGCGAATGTCTTCGGCCTGCCAACGCAGCTCCATATCCGGCAGCCCCTGCTTCATCATCGCCCCCGGAGCATCAAGCAGATCTTTGTCATAATGCACCCCAAATGTGGACCGACAAAACCGCGTGTCGCTGGTTCCGATTTGGCGCTCAGGCAGGTATTTACCGCGCAAAATGCTCAGGTGATCGCACCATAAGGCACGCAAGCGATCTTTCATGTTTCCTCCCTGCCCGGCTTTGCCGGGTCTTCTCCCCACTTTTTTGGGGTTATTTCGCCTGAAGTGTAACAGGCAATTCTTTGATGCCGCCGACAAAGTTTGAACGCAGGAATTTATGCGGACCGGCAGGTTCAATCAGTTTGACACGCTTGGCGAATTCTTCAAACAAAACCCGCACTTCAAGGCGCGCAAGATGCATTCCCAGACACACATGCGGACCGCCCTGACCAAAGGACATATGCCGGTTTGGGCTGCGCATCAGATCCACTCGGTTCGGGTCCTCAAACATAGTCTCATCCCGGTTGGCTGAGGCCCACCAATAGAGAACCTTATCCCATTTTCGGATCGTTTTTCCGTGGATTTCATGGTCACAACTCGCGGTGCGGCGGAAGTAAAGCGCGGGCGTGGCCCAACGAATAATCTCATCCGGTGCAGTGGCCCAGATATCTCCGCCCTCTTGCATTTGCCCCAAAAGTTCGGGCTGGTGACACATCGCCTGAAGCCCTGCCGCGATCGAATATCGGGTGGTGTCATTTCCGGCTGCAACCAACAGACAAAAGAAATTTCGAAATTCATTTTCGGGCATCACATTGCCATCTTTGTCCGGCTGCAAAATGTAATGCAGCACCCCGGATGTATCGCCATCTGCATTCTTCTTTGCGAGAAGTTCTTTCGCATAATCAAAGAGTTCCGCACCTGCAGGTGAGTTGAACGGCATCATCCGATATTCATCAGTTTGCATTTTATCCAAGACGTGATCTGTGAAATCCGGATCGGTGTTGGCAATCAGAGCGTCACCTTTTTCCACCAGCCAAGGCAGATCCTCATCCGGGGTGCCTAGGATTTGCCCCAACATCATCATTGGCAATTTTCGTGCGATAATCTTGGTCGCATCAAACGTTCCCATTTCAAGGGCTTCATCCAAGATGGGCTGGCACAACGCGCGAATTTGATCTTCAAAGTCCGCCACAACCGGACGAGAAAAGGCTTTTCCAACCTTCATACGCGTTTTCATATGCTCTGGCGGGTCCGTTTCCTGAAAGGTACGCCGCGCCAGATACTCTTCGTAGGTTTGGTCCTCCATCCGAATGCCGCGCGCAGAGGACATGACTTGCCAGTTCCGGTTCAGCTCGGTGATGTCGGCGTGGCGTACGACATTCCAAAACCCCTCGCCCCCATCCCAATCTGTCCAACTAACAGGGTCCTCGCGGCGCAAGCGCGCAAATGTATTATGCGGTGAGCCATTCACAAATGTGTCGTGGCTTGACAAGTCGGCATAGCCGTCATCGGTTGGCGTCCATACGGTCATGGTCGGGCTTCCCTCTTTTTCGCTTGTATCATGCGCGTCACAAAATATATTATATAACACGTTAAATATGTAAAGTGGAGAAATCATGCGCATCGCAATCTTGATGACAAACACCGATGAAAGCGAATTTGCGACCCGTCACCCCAAGGACGGAGACAAGTGGTGCAAGCTATTGTCGCCCAAACGGCCAGATTGGACGTTTACCGTTTACAATGTAAAAGACGGCGATTTCCCGCAGGATATGTCGCAACACGACGGTTGGATTATCACCGGAAGCCCCGCTTCCGTACATGATGGCACCCCGTGGATAGTGGACCTTTTGGCTTTGATCCGCGACATCAACGCCTGTCGCGCCCCCCTGTTTGGCGCATGTTTTGGGCATCAGGCGATTGCGATGGCACTGGGCGGAAGCGTTGGAACCAATCCAAATGGCTGGGTGTTTGGCGCCACAGAAACGCAAATCACTGCCCCGCCATCATGGATGCGTGCGCGGCGCATCTGGCAATATGCGGCCCATATCGAACAGGTGACCACATTGCCCGATGAGGCCCAAATCATCATGTCACATCCTGGGTGTCCCGTGGGCGGCATGGCCATTGGGGATCATGTTTTCACAACCCAGAACCACCCTGAAATGACCGACAAATTCATTGCGGCATTGGTTGAAGAACTGGCGGAGAGCAAACCAAAAGACGTCATCGAACGGGCACGAAGTTCGCTGAAGTTAGGCGCGGATAACAGCATATTTGCTGATTGGATTTTAAAGTTCTTTGAGATAGAGCGCTCGACGGCTCGGCGTAATCAGCCCGCAATCAACCAAGGGCCGCCAAAAGATCCATCACCGTAACCCGGTCAAATTGCACATGCGCCTCCATATGGGCCTCAACCTCATCCGCGCGCCCGGCATAAATCATTTCAGCGATTTCACGATGTTCGAGCGCTGATTGGGCAATTGCCCCGGCATAGCGATATCGCGCACGGTAATAGGCTAATAACTTGCGCGCATTCATCTTAATCATATCCAACAAAAACGGATTTCCCGAGGCCTCGCCGATTGTTTTGTGAAAAGCCAGATTAAGCTGATAATACCCATCGGGATCCATGTCCCCCTGCTCACGCGCGTGGGCTTCACACGCGACAACAATTGCCTCTAACTGCGTCCGAAGCTGCGGCGAAAGGCGGCGCGCAGCAAGCCCGGCAGCTTGCGCTTCAAGACGCGCATGGACTTCGAGGATGGCCAGGAATTCTTCCAGGCTTGGCTTAAACAGCATAGCCCCTTTTCGCGGCGGGCGCACCACAAGCCCCATGGCCTCCAACCGCAACAGCGCCTCTCGCAGCGGTGTACGAGACACGCCATATTTCGCAATCAAGGATGTTTCATCAATGACATCGCCGGGGTTCAGCTCCCCCCGGTCTATTCCGGCCAAAATAGATTTCAGCAAAGTCTCAGTTTGTCCTGCCATAGGTTCGAATAAACCATATCTCTTTGAAATATCCAGTCCTTTACGCAAAGCACGCGAGTAAATCTGGATCCGCAAAGGGGAACTCCACCAAACTGGACCTAAGCAAAGAGCATTCTGGCCCTATTCTCAGCCCCCTGTTTTCCGCTCATTATTTGATCAAAGAATCAAGTTACCCCCGCTTAAAAGCACAACGTCAGGAGGTCCTCATGGACGGCGCTATGAAAGACAACGACATTTCGAAAGTGGTTGAAGCCGACAAAGCTCATGTCTGGCACCACCTGACCCAACATAAAGCTTTTGAAACCACCGACCCGCGCATCATTGTTGAAGGCAAAGGGATGCGCGTTTGGGATCAAAACGGTAAAGAGTTCCTTGATGCGGTTTCTGGCGGCGTCTGGACCGTAAACGTTGGCTACGGGCGTGTTGAAATCGCCGATGCCATTCGCGACCAATTGGTGAAACTGAACTATTTCGCTGGGTCCGCTGGTTCGATCCCCGGAGCACTCTTTTCTGAGCGCTTGATTTCCAAAATGCCGGGCATGAGCCGGGTATATTACACAAACTCAGGCTCAGAAGCGAACGAGAAAGCGTTTAAGATGGTGCGCCAAATCGCACACAAACGCTATGGCGGTAAGAAAACCAAAATCCTGTATCGTGACCGCGATTACCATGGCTCGACCCTTGCGACCATGTCAGCAGGCGGACAAGACGAGCGCAACGCCCAGTATGGTCCATTTGCACCTGATTTTATACGCGTGCCCCATTGCATGGAATACCGCGCACAATGGGATCTTTCGGGCGAAGAATACGGCCAACGTGCGGCTGATACGATCGAAGAAGTAATCTTGGCCGAAGGTGCAGACACCGTTGGCGCGCTCTGCCTTGAGCCGATCACGGCGGGCGGCGGCGTGATCACCCCTCCCCCGGGTTACTGGGAGCGTGTGCAAGAGATCTGCACGAAATATGACATTCTCCTGCATATTGACGAAGTGGTCTGCGGCGTGGGCCGGACGGGCACTTGGTTTGGTTATCAGCACTACGGGATCAAACCCGATTTTGTCACCATGGCAAAAGGTGTGGCCTCGGGTTATGCGGCGATTGCCTGCTGTGTGACATCGGAAAAAGTCTTTGATCTTTTCAAAGACGATGCGAGCGATCCGATGGGATATTTCCGCGACATCTCAACCTTTGGCGGATGCACCGCGGGGCCAGCGGCCGCTTTGGTCAACATGCAGATCATCGAAGATGAGAACCTGTTGGAAAACTGTATCAATATGGGCGACCGCATGCTTGGCAACCTTGCGGAACTCATGGAAAAACACAAAGTCATCGGCGATGTCCGTGGCAAGGGCCTGTTCCTTGGCGCTGAATTGGTTGCAGATCGTGGAACAAAAGAGCCTGTCAGCGAAAAAGACGTTGGTGCCGTCGTGGCTGCATGCGGCGCCCAAGGCGTGATCATTGGCGCAACAAACCGATCAGTTCCGGGCCTCAACAACACGCTGTGCTTCAGCCCCGCACTGATTGCCACCGCCGATGACATCGACAAAATCACCGATGCGGTCGATAACGCTTTGACCAAAGTGTTTGGCTGATCCGCAAAATTGGACTGGTAAAAAATTATGAAGGCGGATCTTGCAAGAGGTCCGCCTTCTTTGTTTTCTCAAGACCCATATGATCTTGAAAGGAACACTAATGTGGCCCGCACCCGTCACCTTAACCGGTCAACACACGACCCTGTCGCCCTTGTCCCTAGACCACTTGCAAGATTTAAAACGGGCCACCGAAGATGGCGAATTGAGTAAAATTTGGTACACAGTCGTTCCCTCTGCCGACGGGATGAAAGCAGAAATCGAGCGTCGGCTTTCGTTGCAGGATGCTGGACAAATGCTCCCCTTCGCGGTCTGCACACCAATCGGCCGGCCGGTTGGTATGACCACGTTCATGAACGTCGACGCGACAAACAGACGTGTCGAAATTGGCTCTACATGGTACGGAAAATCTGTACAGCGCAGCGGCTTGAATACTGATGCAAAACGCCTATTGCTCTCACATGCCTTCGACACGCTCAATTGCATCGCAGTGGAATTCCGAACCCACGTCATGAACCGCCAAAGCCGTGCGGCCATTGAACGCTTGGGCGCAAAACTGGATGGCGTATTGCGCAGCCATGTTCTTGGACTTAACGGCACGCTACGCGATACAGCAGTTTACTCCATCACCGCGGCAGAGTGGCCAACCGTGAACATGAACCTCGAAGGCGCATTGGCAAAGTGGCGCGAGGCACGATAAGTCCAGTTTGACCACAAAATCAGGCCAGAGGTCGCAAACGGATCAAAATCAATCATACCAGATTGATTTTAAATTAAGTCCAAGATAGCTTGAATTCATGGCCGTACCTGTCGAAACATTCTTTCTGGACCCTGACGCTCAGGGAACGCTTCAAGCGCAAATCCAACAGATGATCGCCGAGGCGATCCTGTCCGGGCGGTTACCTCGTGGAGAAAAACTCCCGTCCACCCGTGCTTTGGCAAAACATCTGGGCGTCAGCCGCATCACGGTGACCCTGTCCTACACGGAACTTCAGGCCAGTGACTACCTAACATCAAAAGGCAGGAGTGGCTTCTATGTATCTGAAAATGCACCGGAACCTCCTTCTTTCCAACCCCGCAGCCGGATGGAGGATAAAGTTGATTGGAACCGCGCAATCGGCAATTCTTTCGGTGAAAGCAATACGCCACAGAAACCACAGAATTGGCGGCAGCACCGGTATCCGTTCACCTATGGTCAATCAGATGAAACCTTGTTTGACCACAATTCCTGGCGTCTTTGCGCCCTAAAAGCGCTAGGGCAAAAGGACCATGATGCCATGGTTCGTGACTATTATGACCAGGACGATCCAGAGCTAGTCGAATTCATCGCACGTCACATCTTACCTCGTCGCGGAATTCTCGCCCGACCAGAAGAGATCCTGATCACTTTAGGCGCGCAAAATGCGCTTTGGTTGTCGGCCCAGATTTTGCTGACCCAGCGCAGAACTGCCGCCATCGAGGATCCCTGCTATTACTCTCTGCGTGACATTCTCACCCAAAGTCGCTGCCATTTGGCCCATGTCCCCGTAGACAGCGAAGGTTTGCCGCCCGAGAATTTGCCCGATGGTACCGACGTAATTTTCACGACACCAAGCCACCAAAGCCCGACGACCGCGACCATGCCCCTGGAGCGACGCAAACGATTACTTGAACGCGCGCGGGAACTGGATGCGCTGGTGGTTGAGGATGATTACGACTTTGAAATGTCGTTTTTACAACCGCCCTCCCCCGCGCTGAAATCACTCGATAAAGAAGGACGGGTGATCTATGTCGGCAGCTTTTCAAAATCTCTGTTTCCCGGGCTTCGCCTTGGATATTTGGTGGGATCAGAACCCTTTATTCGCGAAGCCCGCGCGCTTCGTTCGACGGTCTTGCGCCACCCTCCTGGCCTCATTCAACGCAGCGTTGCTTATTTTTTATCGCTTGGTCACTACGACGCCCTGATCCGACGCATTGGAAATGCTTATGAAAAGCGGCGCAAAGTTATGGAAACAGCGATTGATGATTATGGTCTAACCATCTCTGGTCGTGGTGTTTTTGGCGGATCGGCCTTTTGGATGGAAGCCCCCGAAGCGATCGACACAACCGTGTTGGCAAACGCGCTGAAGGACCAAAGCGTCTTAATTGAGCCTGGGAAACCCTTTTTCTCGGGGCAAAACCGACCTCAACACTTCTATCGCCTCGCGTATAGCTCTATCCCAGCAGATCGCATCCCGGAAGGAATTTCACGTGTTGCGACGGGAATCCAAAAATATGGAAACTGGTAATATTTCGCCGACCGATCTGGCCCTATAGCAAAACCCCACAGAGGCCTAACATCTTCTCAACCACACACACCACACATAGCCCAAGCGCATGTGACAGAAGGATGCTGCATCATGAAAATGACCACCGAAGAAGCCTTTGTAAAAGCACTGCAAATGCACGGGATTGAACATGCTTTTGGTATTATCGGCTCTGCGATGATGCCAATCTCGGATATTTTTCCCGATGCGGGCATTACGTTTTGGGATTGCGCCCACGAAGGCTCCGGCGGGATGATGGCGGACGGCTATACCCGCGCCACCGGTAAAATGTCGATGATGATTGCGCAAAATGGCCCCGGCATCACCAATTTCGTGACCGCCGTCAAAACGGCGTATTGGAACCACACTCCAGTTCTGTTGGTAACCCCGCAAGCCGCCAACAAGACCATCGGTCAAGGTGGCTTTCAGGAAATGGAACAGATGCGCATGTTTGCCGACTGCGTTTGCTACCAGGAAGAAGTCCGCGACCCAAGCCGTGTGGCCGAGGTTTTGAACCGGGTAATTATGAACGCCAAACGGTCGTCCGCGCCGGCTCAACTGAACATTCCTCGCGATATGTTTACGCAAATCGTGGATATTGAATTGCCCGCAATCGTCGAATTCGAACGCCCCTCAGGCGGAGACGACGCTGTCGCCGAAGCGGCGGCTTTGCTCTCGAATGCCAAAAACCCTGTCATCTTGAACGGCGCTGGTGTTGTGCTGTCAAAAGGTGGGATTGAGGCCTCAAAACAGCTGGCGGAACGCCTGGATGCACCCGTGTGTGTTGGCTACCAGCACAACGACGCCTTCCCCGGTTCACACCCATTATTCGCAGGCCCCCTTGGCTATAACGGATCAAAAGCCGGGATGGAGCTGATCAAAGACGCAGATGTTGTGTTATGCCTTGGCACCCGTCTGAACCCATTTTCAACCCTGCCCGGATACGGCATGGAATACTGGCCGAATGACGCAAAGATCATTCAGGTTGATATCAACCCAGACCGAATTGGCCTGACCAAGACAGTATCTGTCGGCATCATTGGCGATGCTGCGAAAGTGGCAAATGGCATTCTTGCTCAGCTGTCTGACACCGCAGGTGATGCTGGCCGCGACGAGCGCAAAGCCACAATCGCGCAGAAAAAATCTGCGTGGGCACAACAGCTTAGCTCGATGACCCATGAAGATGACGATCCGGGCACATCCTGGAACGAACGTGCGCGCAGCGACAAACCGGATTGGATGAGCCCACGTATGGCTTGGCGCGCCATTCAGTCGGCCCTGCCGAAAAACGCGATTATCTCATCAGATATCGGCAACAACTGCGCCATTGGCAACGCCTATCCCTCCTTTGATGAGGGTCGCAAATATCTGGCTCCGGGCCTGTTTGGCCCCTGCGGTTACGGTCTTCCGGCTGTAGCGGGTGCCAAGATTGGTTGCCCGGACGTCCCCGTTGTGGGGTTCTCGGGGGATGGTGCATTTGGTATTGCCGTCACCGAGTTGACAGCGATTGGCCGCAGCGAATGGCCCGCCTTGACCCAAATCGTCTTCCGCAACTACCAGTGGGGCGCCGAAAAGCGCAACTCGACCCTATGGTTTGACGACAACTTTGTTGGCACCGAGCTGGACACAAACGTGTCTTACGCCGGGATCGCAAATGCTTGTGGTCTGAAAGGCGTTGTTGCCCGCACCATGGACGAGCTGACCGATGCGCTGAACCAGGCCATCAAAGATCAGATGGAAAATGGCGTGACCACACTGATCGAAGCGATGATCAACCAAGAGCTTGGCGAGCCTTTCCGCCGGGACGCAATGAAAAAACCCGTGAAAGTCGCCGGGATCAGCAAAGACGACATGCGTCCACAAACAGGCGTCTGATATTCTCCCCGGGGGTGCGTGGTGCAGATTGCGCGCCCCCAACATGGTTCAGTTTTCTTTTCATCGGCATCATTTAAAAGGTGCCTCAGTTGCCTTGCCAAAAGGGTCAGCATGAAACCGTTAGAAACGCTTCTTCAAAATGCCGCCCGCTCAAAATTTCGAATTGTCCTGTCCGAGGGCGCGGACCCCCGTGTGGTCGAGGCCGCACTTGACGCGCAAAAGGATGGGATCGCCAAGATGATCTTAGTTGGTTCCAAGGCCGCAATCACTGCGGAACTCGCGACCCAAAACGCGCCATCAGACCACGGAATTCGGATCGAAGATCCCAGTCAATCTGACCTGCTGCCCGAACTCGCCAATCTATATTATAAACTGCGCTCGCATAAAGGTCTCAGCGCCGAAGATGCCTTAAAAGCAGCTCAAACTCCCCATATTTTCGCGGCTCTGTTGGTGAAATCTGGACATGCGGATGGCACTGTCGGCGGCGCAGTGGCCACCACCGCTGATATTGTGCGCGCCGCAATTCAAGTCATTGGTCCCGCCCCCGGCAGCACCCTGATTTCAAGCTTCTTTCTAATGTTATTTTGTGCCGCACATCACGAAAAAAAAGGCGCGCATGTCTTTGCTGATAGCGGTTTGGTGGTCGATCCTAACGCCGATGAAATGGCGCAGATCGCGGTGTCTTCCGCCGCTTCATTTGAAACCTTGACCGGGCAAACCCCTCGGGTGGCCATGTTGTCTTTTTCGACCCACGGCAGCGCAAAACATGATTCAGTGTCGAAAGTGGTGATGGCCACGGAAAAGGCCCGCAATGCCAATCCAAGCCTGTTGATTGATGGTGAGTTACAGTTTGATGCCGCTTTTGATGCTGGCGTTGCCGAGAAAAAGGCCGGGCTTTCACTTTTAAAAGGCGAGGCAAATGTCTTCATTTTCCCCAACCTGGAAAGTGGCAATATCGCCTATAAAATTGCGCAGCGGTTGGGGGGGGCCACGGCGATCGGACCCATTTTGCAGGGTTTGGATAAACCGGCAAATGACCTGTCGCGGGGATGCACATCTGAGGATATTTTGCACATGATCGCGGTGACCGCAGCCCAAGCCAGCGCGCAATTGGCCCGTTAGAGCGTTTCCAGTTCACATTGTATCGCTTGTTCGCTGCCTTTCGCTTCGCTCAAACGCAAAAAACGATGACAGATGCTTCAATGAAAACTGGAAACGCTTTAGCGCCCGACCTCCGCCGTCTGCGCCAAAGCAATAGAAATCACTGTCGCAGCAACAATGTTCTCAACGTTTGCGCCACGGCTTAGGTCGCAAACAGGCTTTTTAAACCCCTGCAAAAAGGGACCGATAGCTTGTGCCCCAGCCAACTCTTGCAGCAATTTGTATGCGATATTGCCTGAGTTCAAATCAGGGAATATCAACGTATTGGCAACGCCTGCGCCGCTGGCCCCTTTCTTGGCCGCAATCGCAGGGTTTAATGCGGCGTCGGCCTGAATTGGCCCCAAAAAACCTGTCAGTTCTGCCGCTGCACGGACCTTTTCAACGCACGGGCCAACGCCAGAACTGCCGGTTGAAAAGGACAAGAGCGCCACATCAGCGCGGCCCAACAAAAGGCGCGCCGAGTGGGCAGACATGCGCGCAATATCTGCCAGCTCATCACTATTGGGATCACGATGGACAGCGCAATCAGCCAGAACCAGCGCACGCCCATCTGGCATCTGCATCAGGAAAAAGGACGAAGGGGTGTGTATGCCATCCGCAAACCCTACCGCAAGGCTCGCCGCCTCGATCACACGTCGCGTTGGCGCATTTGCCCCTGCAACCATGACATCCGCCTCACCGCAAGCCAGCATCGCAGCCGCCCGGATCAAAGGGCGTTCCAGCATGCGTTCAGCGATGGCGCGCTTCATCGGACGTTGGGCGAGAAGTGCTTCAAGTTGGCGTTCTGACGGAGGGGAAAGTCCGATGGGTTCCGCAAGCCCTTCACGGGCAAGCTGATCTGCGGCCTGCGCAACTCGGGTATCTTCAAATTCCGGAAACACCACGCGACGGGGTCGCATGGCGGCAATTTCGGTCGCCTTTTCAAGCGTATTCATCCATCACCCTCGGTTCAGACCACCAAGGATTGCAGGTGCTATCCCTCGGTCGCAGATCTATACCAAGCCACAATTTTGGCCCGCTCAACTGGTTCCATATAGGAAATATTTGCCGGCGGCATAGCATTTGTGACCCCTGCCTGTAGATAGACCTGCTTTGCCTGGCGGGCAATCTCTTCTGCGGTGTCCAAACGAACGCCTTTGGGGGCCGTGGCGATCCCATCCCAATAGACCTCTGCCGCGTGGCACATTGAACAGCGTCCGAGGAGGATCTCATGAACCTCTTCAAACCCTTCTGCCTGCACGAACTTTTCCTGTCCAGCCGTCAGCGCGCGCGCCTCATCCTCATCATAGCTCACATGAAATCGAGGTGACGCCGACAGGTAAACAATCGCAGCAAACAAAAGTGCAGTCGCCCCCCAGGTCCAGACAGGTTGCCCTTTGCGCGCATGCATCGAGTTGAAATAATGTCGAATGGTCACCCCCATCAGGAACACCAAGGCCGCGATCACCCAATTCATCGAGCTGGCAAAGGCCATGGGGTAGTGGTTCGACAACATAAGGAAAATAACCGGCAACGTCAGATAGTTGTTATGGGTCGAACGTTGTTTGGCAATTTTTCCATATTTCGCATCGGGCACCCGGCCTGCAATCAGATCCGCCACCACAATCTTTTGGTTTGGGATAATCGTGATAAAGACATTAGCGGACATGATTGTCGCCGTGAACGCTCCAAGATGCAGCAAGGCCGCGCGCCCGGTGAACACTTGTGTATAGCCCCACGCCATGAGGACAAGGATCACAAACAACAAGATCATCAGCCGGGAATTATCATCGCCAAACTTGCTTTTACACAACAAGTCATACGCGACCCAGCCAAAGCCAAGAGATCCCAGCGAGATCAGGACACCGCCCCAGACCGGGATATCCAGCACGTTTGGATCCACCAAATAAAGCTCTCCGCCCAGATAATAAACCAAAACCAGCATTGCAAATCCGGACAACCACGTCGCATAGCTTTCCCATTTGAACCAAACGAGATCCTCTGGCATCCGCTCAGGGGCAACCAGGTATTTCTGAATGTGATAAAATCCGCCCCCATGCACTTGCCACTCTTCCCCGTGCGCTCCGACAGGGAGGTCAGGCACCTGACGCAAGCCCAAATCTAGGGCGATAAAGTAAAAAGACGAGCCAATCCAAGCGATTGCAGTGATGACATGCAGCCATCGCACAGCAAATTCCACCCACTCCATCACAATAACTACGTCCAGCATAATCTCTCCCTACCGGTCATTTTCCTGTGCCCCATCTACTTGGGCGTTTCTTCTTTATACAATGAACACTCGACAAGACCATAGATTGTCAACAAAATGTGCCTGTAAGCTGGTGACAAACTGAAAAACAACCCGCTGCATTCAACAGGACCTGAAAATGGTGGCGTTCCACGCCGACAGGGAGATGACATGACACTGACCTCAACCGGAGAAAACCTCCGAGATCCAAATTACACACCCCCAATGGCACAAGCCGTGCCGTTAGGCATTCAACATATTCTGGCAATGTTTGCCTCCAATGTTACACCCGCCATTATTGTGGCAGGGGCGGCTGGGTTCGGCTTTGGCTCCAATTCACCCGACTTTCCAATCATGCTTTATATGATTCAGATGTCGATGCTCTTTGCAGGCATTGCCACATTGTTTCAGACCATTGGTATGGGCCCGGTGGGCGCGCGACTGCCAATTGTTCAAGGTACAAGTTTTGCGTTTTTGCCGGTAATGATTCCTGCCGTGGCGGGACAAGGGGCGGCTGGGATCGCTGGCTTGATGACCGGTGTTGTCATCGGTGGCGTGTTCCACTTTTTGCTTGGGTCGGTGATTGGGCGCATTCGTTTTGCGCTGCCGCCGCTTGTCACTGGATTGATTGTCCTGATGATTGGGCTTTCGTTGATCAAAGTGGGCATTCAATATGCTGCGGGTGGCGTTCCGTTGATCGGCAAACCTGCATTTGGCAGCCTCGCTCTCTGGACGCCGGCCCTCGTGGTGATTGTTGTCACGCTCTGTATAAAGTTCTTCACAAAAGGTTTCCTTGCCGCAGCTGCAATTCTCTTGGGGCTGATAGCAGGATATATCGTGGCCTTGATGATGGGACAGGTCAACTTTGGCAATATAGGAAAAGCGTCATGGTTCGCCCTGCCTACTCCATTTAAATTCGGATGGGAAATGAACGGAGCAATTATCATTGGCATGTGTTTCATGGCAATCATCTCCGCCATTGAAACCGTCGGCGATACAACCGGAATCACGAAAGGCGGAGCGGGTCGCGAAGCTACGGATGACGAAATTTCCGGAGCCACATATGCAGATGGTTTGGGAACGGCAATTGCAGGTGTTTTTGGCGGATTACCAAATACATCCTTTAGTCAAAACGTCGGCTTGATCAGCATGACGGGTGTGATGAGTCGCCATGTCGTGACCATCGGCGCCCTGTTTCTAGTGCTATGCGGATTGATCCCGCGGATTGGTGCGCTGGTTTCAACTGTGCCAATCAACGTATTGGGTGGCGGCGTGATTGTCATGTTTGGCATGGTCGCTGCCGCTGGCATCAACATGCTGTCGGAAGTAATATGGAACAGACGCAACATGGTAATTTTTGCCGTATCGTTGTCGGTTGGGCTTGGCTTGCAGCAGGTGCCGGATGCATTGCAGCATTTGGGTAGAACGTGGCAAATCCTATTGACATCAGGACTGTTGCCCGCCGCCTTTCTTGCAATTGTTCTAAATCTTCTCTTACCCGAAGATTTGGATTCATAAACAACGACGCTCAATTTCTAGTGCGCTTATACCGCGCCCTTTTGGGATTTGTGTTGTAAAAAGATCGCCCCGATTTGGGGCGATCTTGCGTTTCGGGCGGAGTTCCCACACCGTCCACCGCTTCCCTCATATTCAAATCTGTTCAAATGAACATGAAAGAGGGAGATCCCTTGGGGGGATTGGGCCTGCGGTCTGAAAAGTCGGCCATATTGAGGAAACAAAATGAGGCTCCCGCAATCCTCCCGGCAGTACAAATCATCGAACTGTCTCTCGTGAACTCACTCAGGGCGCGTGGGGAAAAAAGCCCCAGCATGGTCCTCTAGCCCATCGCCTGTTCAAAAGTCATCCCAATC
>DDMF01000074.1:0-3819 GCA_002340515.1 Rhodobacteraceae bacterium UBA2553
GCAAGCCGAAGGCGCGGGGGAACCTCGCGTGACGTTGAGCGTACGGGCGATCAATTCCGCGCTGAGCAAACATCTTGTAATCAAAGGGGCCGCAAAACGAATTGCTCTGGCCGCCGCACTTGAGGCCGATGACGCACAGGACGCGCCGGTTAAGGCGGTGCTGCAAGACATTAACGTCCATTGGGCGGAATGAGGAAAATATGAGCTTTGACACGCTGGCCGCGCATTGGGCCGATATTCATACACACCGTATTGAGGACCTATTTGAGGATCCAAAGCGGGCAGGGGCGTTTTCCACCCAAGCAGAAGATATGCTGTTGGACTGGTCCAAAACCACACTGGATGATCGGGCTGTCACGCTCCTGTTGGACGTGGCGCAAGAGGCGGGGTTGAATGACCGGCTGGATGCGATGTTCTCAGGTGAGGTGATCAATGAAACCGAAGGGCGTGCGGTGTTGCACACGGCCCTTCGGGCGTCAACTGCGCGCAAGGTTGTGGTTGAGGGCGAAGATGTGATCCCCGGCGTGCAAAACAGCCTGAAACGGATGGGGGATTTCGCAAATCGTCTGCGAAAAGGGCAGGTGCGCACGCCGTCGGGCGGGCGGTTCACGGATGTGGTGAATATCGGCATTGGCGGATCAGATTTGGGCCCTGCCATGGCGGTTCGTGCTTTGTCGCCCTACCATGATGGTCCACGTGTGCATTTTGTTTCTAATGTGGACGGCGCGCATATTGCGGACACTCTGGCGGGGCTAAATCCGGCCGATACACTGGTCATTGTGGCGTCAAAAACATTTACAACTATTGAGACGATGACCAACGCTGAAACTGCCCGCAAATGGATTGCGGCGCAGGTGGGCGAGGCGGCGGCGGGGCTGCATTTTGTGGCTTTATCCTCCAACGAAGAAAAGACCGGTGAATGGGGCATCGCGCGCGAGCGGGTCTTTGGGTTCGAAGATTGGGTCGGTGGGCGCTATTCCATGTGGGGCCCAATCGGACTGTCGTTGATGATCGCGATCGGGCCAGAGCGGTTCGGCGACATGCTTGATGGTGCGCGGGCAATGGACACGCATTTCCGGTCTGCCAAAGGGCGCGATAATATGCCCTTGATGCTGGCCCTTGTTGGACTGTGGCATCACCAGATCTGTGGATACCCAACCCGTGCAGTTTTACCTTATGATCAACGGCTTGCGCGCCTGCCTGCCTATTTGCAGCAGTTGGAAATGGAAAGCAACGGCAAGCGTGTTGCAATGGACGGCACGCCCTTGTCTGTTGTGTCTGGCCCGGTCGTTTGGGGCGAACCCGGGACCAATGGGCAGCATGCGTTTTATCAATTGATTCATCAGGGCACCGAGATTGTGCCATGTGAGTTTATGATCGCACGCGAAGGGCATGAACCTGAATTAGCCCATCAACACCGCCTGCTTGCCGCCAATTGCTTGGCTCAGTCGCAGGCGCTGATGGTCGGGCGATCTGTGGATGTGGCGCGGGACTTGATGGAGAAGGCTGGGTTCAAGGGCGATGAGCTGGAGCGCCAAGCTGCGCACCGCGTGTTTCCCGGCAATCGTCCCTCGACCACGTTGCTTTACAATAAGCTGACCCCGCGCATGTTGGGACAGATCGTGGCGCTTTATGAGCACCGCGTGTTTGTTGAAGGGGTGATCCTTGGGATCAATTCCTTTGACCAATGGGGCGTCGAATTGGGCAAGGTGTTGGCCACAGCACTAGAGCCCGTCCTGAGCGGCGAAGCGTCCACAGCAGATCTTGACGGGTCTACCCGGCAACTTGTTGATTTTCTAACGTAAATCCCGTTAATTTACTAGGCAGAAACCGGGTCGGCCTTTGGCTTGCCGGTTTCCAGACGGTCCAGTGCATCATAGACCTGTTGGCGAATAGCCTGTGCTTCCATCAACACTTCATGCTCTGCTCCGGGCACCATAATCAGTTCGCCATTGGACCATTTTGCCATGTGCTTGTGGATCGGGCCGGGTTGCACGATGCGTTCCTGCGTGCCTAAAAAGCTTACCGCTGGGGTGGCCGGGGCAGGGCGAGACATCAGATCCTGCGTCTCGCGCAAAGCAGCGTAAAGCCAGCCGACTGTTGGCCCACCCAAGGTCAGTTCCGGATGGGCCTTGGCCTGATCTGCCATATAGGTGTACATGTCCGGATCAGTCGTTAACATATTGTCTTCAAACGGGGAAATCGACAGGTAGGTTTCGCGTTTTGTGCCGGGAGAGAGGGACGTCGCCAAGGGTGTTTTGTGGAGCGCCCAAGACAGGCTCCAGGCAATGGGACGCAGGGGCGTGGCCATAGCAATGCCCCACATGGGCGCCGAAAAAATCGCGGATTTTACCGGAAGCCCGTTATACAAAGAGCGCAGCCCAATGCAGCCGCCCATGGAATGCCCCAAAAGCGTCCATGGCTCGGGCAAGTTCAGTTGACGGCCAAGATCGACCATCGCGTCCACATCAAGCTGATATTCGTCAAAATGCCCCACATGCCCCAGCGCACGTTCTTGATCGGGGCGATCGGCCAAGCCTTGCCCGCGCCAGTCAATGGTCAGGACATGATAGCCAAGCGCGCAAAGCTCTGACGCGATCAGCCCATATTTTTCGATATATTCCGTGCGACCGGGAAACAGCAAAATGGTGCCCTGTGAAGGAGCAGAAGGATCCGCCGCTTCACGGGTTTCGGGCCTGTGTTCGGGCCAGTGCCCCACGCGCAAGCGCACCCCATCAGACGCGGTCACCCAATAGGCCTTGCCAGTGTCAGGGCCTTTGGTGATTTCATGAAACAACGGGGCGTCTTGCATGTCTGGTCACTTTTTACTGTATTTCAAAGGGTTGTGTGGGGGTTATCCCAAAACGGCGCCCAATTGCATCGCCAGGCCCATATTGCCTTCTACGGTCAATTTGCCGGTCATAAAGGCGGTGGTGGGGTTCAAATTGCCGGCCAGAATATCTTCGAACACGTCAGGGGCCGCGATCAAGGTCACGTCGGCATCGTCGTCGCTTGCGCGGGCGCCGTCGCCATCCACGATAATGGCCCCTTCGCCTTCGATCACAAATTTGGCGGATCCTGCATCAAAGCCGCCAGACATCTTTTCATTCAATGCGGCCACTGCCGCGGTGATCACGTCGCTCACGTGTCGTCCTCCTGTTAGGCCCAGATTGGGCGATATGTATGTGCGGAATGCTAACGCATGCTTTACGCGGACGTAAACGGGTATTCTACTTATTGACGTATGGGAAATTTTACGCCTCGCGTCTTGCGGGAGTGTCGGGATGCCCATTGCCGCCATGGCTGCGCTGGCGTTAGGATTGGGTATGAAACATCTTCTTCTCTCCTGCATCCTTGTCGTGTTGCTTGTCTTATCTGGTGCAGTGCGTGCAGCGCAGGGTGATGAGCTGTCTTCGCTTTTTGCACAGCTAAAACAGGCGGATGACAGCAATTGGCAAGCCTTGGAGCGTGAGATTGAAACCCGTTGGGCCCGCTCTGGTTCTGATGCAATGGACCTTTTGCTTCATCGCGGCAGGCAGGCGCTGGAGCGTGACGATGTTGAAGCGGCGCTGGACCACCTTTCTGCACTCACCGATCATGCGCCGAATTTCGCCGAAGGGTGGCATGCGCGCGCCACTGCGCATTTTGTGGCGGGGCGGTTGGGGGTCGCACTTGAGGATTTGGCCCATGCGTTGTCCCTTGAACCGCGTCACTTTGGGGCGCTTGAGGGGCTTGGTGTGATTCTGGACGAGTTGGACGACCCAAAGCGCGCCCTTTTCGCCTATGGGCAAGTCCTTGCTATACATCCGCAAAACCCAG
>DDMF01000074.1:3837-6611 GCA_002340515.1 Rhodobacteraceae bacterium UBA2553
AAAGAGGCGGTGGCGCGGTTGAATGCGGCGCTGAGCACCGATCTTTAACCCTAACCAAAACCGCAAATAGGGCAGACCGATGGTATCCGATACAGCGCGTGCAGGCACGCGGATCACAGCGGTTCTGGGGCCGACCAATACGGGCAAAACCCATTATGCGCTTGAACGTATGCTGGGATATCGCACCGGGGTGATCGGTCTGCCACTGCGCCTATTGGCGCGGGAGGTCTATGACAAATTGGTTGCGATCCGTGGTCCCAATGCGGTCGCGCTGGTTACGGGCGAGGAACGTATCGTGCCGGACCGTGCGCAATATTGGGTCTGTACGGTTGAGGCGATGCCGCCGGGCATGGGCACTGATTTTGTCGCCATAGATGAGATTCAACTGGCCTGTGACCCTGAACGCGGCCATGTGTTCACTGACCGCTTGTTACATATGCGCGGCACCCATGAGACGTTGTTTTTGGGGTCGGACACCATGCGTGGCGTGATTTCGGCCTTGGTCCCAAAGGTAGAATTTATTCACCGCGAGCGTTTTTCTGAACTGGTGTATGGCGGGTCAAAAAAGATCAGCCGGATGCCGGGGCGTTCGGCGATTGTTGGGTTTTCCGTTGATAACCTTTACGCCATCGCCGAGCTGATGCGCCGTCAAAAGGGTGGCGTGGCCGTTGTGATGGGTGCGCTTAGCCCGCGGACCCGCAACGCGCAGGTTGAGATGTACCAAAACGGTGATGTTGATTACCTGATTGCCACGGATGCGATTGGCATGGGGCTGAACCTTGATATCAACCATGTGGCGTTTTCTGCGCTGGAGAAATTCGATGGGCGGCGTATGCGCGCGCTTTTTCCGCATGAACTGGCGCAAATTGCGGGGCGTGCTGGGCGGCATATGAACCACGGGTCGTTCGGCGTCACGGGCGAGGCGTCGCTTTTGCCCGATGAGGTGGCCGAGGCGATCATGAACCACCGGTTTACGCCACAAAAGAAATTGATGTGGCGCAACGCCGACCTGCAACTTGGCACGCCAGAGGCGTTGATCCGCTCGCTTGAAGCGCCAAGTCTGAACGAACATTTGATGCGTGCGCGTGACGCCGACGACCTGATCGCGCTGAAATCCCTGACTGCGGACGCAGAGGTGATGGCGCGCGCCACTGATGGTGCTTCGACCAAGCTTTTGTGGGAGGTGTGCCGCCTTCCCGATTTTCGAGGCATCAGTCACGGCGAACACGCGGGTCTTGTGACTTCGCTTTTCAATGATTTGCACCAACATGGCGAGATCCGTGAAGATTGGTTTGCCCGGCAGATCAAACGCATTGATCGCAGCGACGGTGACATTGATACATTGTCGAAACGCCTCGCTTTTATCCGCACCTGGACCTATGTGGCGCAACGCCGCGATTGGTTACGTGATGTTGCCCATTGGCGCGGGGCCACGCGTGCTGTAGAAGACCGCCTGTCGGATGCGTTACACAATGCATTGACCCAAAGATTTGTTGATCGGCGCACATCTGTGCTTTTGCGCCGGTTGAAGCAGAAGGAGAGCCTCGTGGCTGACGTGAATGACAAGGGTGAAGTGACTGTAGAGGACCAACTTGTTGGTCGTCTTGAAGGGTTCCGGTTTAGCCAGGATACCTCGCAAAGCCCGGAAGAGGCCAAAACGCTGCGTGCAGCGGGCCTGAAGGCGCTGGCGCCGGAATTCCACCTTCGGGCGGACCGGTTCTATAACGCACCCGATACCGAGCTGGACTTTACCGAGCAGGGCGGCCTGATGTGGGGCGAACATGCGGTGGGCAAGCTGGTCAAAGGCGACGATGTAATGCGTCCGCGCGTGGCTGCGTTTGTTGATGAAGAAGCCGGCGAAGATGTGGCTGAGAAGGTAACGCGCCGTCTGCAGCACTTTATTGATCGCAAAGTTGCGGCCTTGTTTGAACCGCTGACCAACATGCAAAAAGATGAAGCGCTGACCGGTATGGCGCGTGGTTTTGCGTTCCGCATGGTCGAAGAACTGGGCATCATTGCGCGCGATAAAGTCGCCGCTGAGGTCAAGGATCTGGACCAGGACGCACGTGGGTCTTTGCGCAAACACGGCATTCGCTTTGGTCAGTTCACCATCTTTATGCCGCTTCTGCTAAAGCCCGCGCCAACCCGTCTGCGCCTTGTGTTGCATTCGCTTTGGACCGATTTGCAAGAATTTCCTGAAGCCCCCCCCGCCGGTCTTGTCACCATTCCGGTGATCGAAGCGGTGGACCCGTCGGCTTATCTGCTGTCGGGTTATCGCCCGTCCGGCACCCGCGCGATTCGCATCGATATGTTGGAACGCTTGGCGGACCAATTGCGCGCCGAAGACAGCCGTGGTGGCTTTGAAGCCAAACCCGATATGCTGTCAATTACGGGTATGACGCTGGAGCAATTTGCCGATTTAATGCAAGGGCTTGGCTATAAGTCTGAGCCGGGCGAGCGGGTGAAGGTGAAAGCCGAAATCGCAGGTGCATCGGATAAACCAACTGAAGCGGAGACTGCTCCGGCTGCGGATGTAACGCCCGCGGATGAAAGCAAAACCGAGGCACCTGAAGTTTCTGAGGCGCCTGCTGATGCAAGTGCAGAGGACGGCGTCGCCGATAAGGCAGCAGAAGCACCTGCTGTGTCAGGTGACGAGGGTTCAGAAAAAGAAGCGCCAGAAATGGAAGCCTTCTTTACCTTCACTTGGGGTGGGTTTAACCGCCGCCAAGGGGGCGGACAACGCGGCGGCCAACGTGGTGAAACCCGCGAAGCCG